>ONNE01000161.1 GCA_900319095.1 uncultured Eubacteriales bacterium
GATTTTTGATTTTAGTAACAAAAAAATGCCGTAATTATGCGGCTTGTGGCGTTTCGCAAACGCCTAACAATTACGATAAGAAAGAAGGAGAAAGGGTATGAAGATTTCATTTAAGGGAGTTCTTACAATTATGTTACTTCCTCTGGTAGCTTTATTGATTTTTATCATGATTTTTTCATCCTATAAGGAAAAATCTACTTATACGGATGCAGAGGCGTTGTTCTATGACTCACTGTATCAGGTCAATTCCAAATTGATCAACGGAGACCGGGATTTTTATCAGGCGAGTCTTGCCGTGACCGAGTACAGCATGAGAGCGTCCCAGCACAGCACAGCGGGTGAGGAGATGCAGGGATTTATTGATGATTACAATGAGAATGCAGATCAGGTGAAGACCAACGTAGAAGAGGCGCTTGCCATTGCAAAGTTGAATGAAGACCTCTATACAGGTACGAAAGCAGAAAATGGGAAAACCTTTCAGGAGTTAGATGGCGAGTTTGAGACCGCATACAATGAATGGAGAGATGCCTACGATCCTTCCACCGGTAAAGGTGATTTTAAGAAGCAGGATGAATTGTTTTCTGTGGCGAGAGAATATCTCAGCGAGATGCAGGATGTGGCAGAGGCATGGGCAGAGAACGAAGATGTAGCGATGAACAAGAAGATCTCGGATCAGGTAATTATAATCAGTATTGTATTCACTGTTCTCGTTGTAATCCTTTTGATATTCTGTCTCATATTTGCAAACAAAATGATTCACGGATTTAACAGTGTTGTCTCCTCTATATCGGTGATGGCAAGCGGTGATTTTGTGACATCGGTAGAGAATAAGAATATGGTAAAAGAATTTGAGGAGATTGCCCAGAAGACAGAAGAGATGAGAGGTCGTCTGCAGGAATCCCTTCTCAGTGTGATTTCACTTGCCAACGATGTTAAGGACAATGCGATCAGCACAGAGAACCGGATTGAGGACAGCCAGCAGATGTCAGCCGATATCAGCCATGCAGTGGATGATCTGGCAAGCGGTGCAACCTCTATGGCGGGAGATGTTCAGAGTACTTCTTCCCTGACCGTACATATTGGTGATTCGGTAGAGTCCGTGCTCGGATCGACGACGACCAATGAGGACAACAGTAAACATGTATACGACAATGCAGAAGAGGTTAAGGGCAAACTTGAACAGCTGAAAAAAGACGGAACGGTTACTGATCAGATGGCGACACAGGTGGCAGATTCTGTCAATGAGACGGCAAACGTAGTCGAGAAGATTTCTCAGTCCGCAGAGACCATCATCAGTATCGCGAGCCAGACCAATTTGCTCGCATTGAATGCCTCCATCGAGGCGGCAAGAGCCGGAGAGTCCGGCAAGGGATTTGCGGTCGTTGCCGACAGCATCAAAGATCTTGCCAATGAGTCGGATGCGGCAGCGAATGAGATCACTCAGATGCTCTCAGAGATTGTGAGTCTCTCGAATAAGAACAAAGAACTCACGACCAAGATTAAAGAAGCAACGAATAAAGAGGCAGATGAGCTTCAGGATATGACGGCTTCCTTTGAAGAGATGATGAGACTTCTGGAACAGACCGAAGAGGGCAACCACACGATCTTGCAGTTGGTTGAGTCACTCAATTCCGACAAGAATTCTGTTCTGGATTCCGTGGATTCACTCTCTTCGATTTCAGAGGAGAATGCCGCAGCGACAGAGGAGACCTCCGCATCTTTGGATCAGTTGGCGACCAATATGGAAGCAGTTGTATCCCAGGCAAAGACATTGCGACAGGTTTCGAATGATCTGCAAAAGAGCATTGAATATTTTAAAGTTCAATAAGATAGAATAAAAAACGAACCAAAAATTAAAAAGGACCTTCAAAAGTCAGAGAAAAATCGGGCGGTTGAAGGTCTTTTTTTTCCAAAATACAGTTGACAAACAAATACGAATAATGTAATCTAAACCTTAAGAAGTAGTTTTAAAAACTACATTAATAAAATGAGAGGATGATAACCTATGAATTTGCCAAAGGATGCTATTGTGGCACCGTTCATCCGAGTTGAGGAAGATGAGAGCGGCAGACTGCAAAAAATTGAGTTTACCAATGATGATAATTTTAATTTTGCATATGATGTGGTTGATCAGATGGCGAAAAAAAATCCGGATAAGCTGGCAATGCTGCATATCTCCAAAAATGGAAAAGAGAGATCATTTTCCTTTTATGATATGTCACGTTATTCATCCAAAGTGGCGAACTATCTGCAATATCTGGGCATCCGAAAGGGAGACCGTGTGATGCTCGTACTCAAGAGACATTATCAGTTCTGGTTTGCGATACTTGCACTTCATAAAATTGGAGCCGTTGTCATTCCGGCTACCAATCTTTTGTTAAAGTCAGATTTCGAATATCGCTTTAAGGCGGCAAATGTAGATGCCGTTCTCTGTACGGCAGACGGCCAGGTATCTCGTGAGATTGATAAAGCGTGCCGAACATACAAGGATCTGAAAGTAAAAATTATGGTGGGAGCCAGTCGCAAGGGATGGCACAGTTTTAATAAAGAAGTAAAGTATTTTTCCAGTCATTTTCGTCGGCCAAGAGGAGAGAACGCAATCCACGGAGAGGATCCTTCGATTATGTTTTTTACTTCCGGAACGACCTCTTATCCGAAAATTACCACACATAACTTTAAATATCCACTGGGACATTATGTCACAGCGAAGTACTGGCATCAGGTGGATCCGGATGGGATTCATTTTGCCATCTCAGATACCGGATGGGGGAAGGCGCTGTGGGGAAAACTATATGGTCAGTGGCTCTGCGAGGCGGCAATTTTTACCTATGATTTTGACGATTTTGATGCCAAAGAAATTCTCACGATGATTGAAAAATATAAGATAACGACATTTTGTGCACCACCGACTGTTTACCGCGTATTGGTTCACATGAAGCTGGATCAGTACGACCTGTCATCTCTGCAGAACGTGACGACGGCGGGAGAGGCATTAAACCCGGAAATCTATGAAAAGTTTAAAGAGAAGACCGGATTGACCCTCATGGAGGGATTTGGACAGACGGAGACGACGCTCACTGTCGGAAATTTATATGGTACAACTCCGAGACCGGGCTCCATGGGAAAACCAACACCTCAGTATGATGTACGGATTATGCTTCCGGATGGAACGATCGCAGATAACTGTGAGGAGGGAGAGATCGTCATCCGGACCGATGAGAAGATTCCAAACGGATTGTTTATGGGATACTATGCAGACGAAGAAAAGACGGAAGCGGCATGGTATGACGGCTACTATCATACAGGTGACACAGCGTACTGTGATGAGGACGGATATCTCTGGTATGTGGGGCGCGTGGATGATGTGATTAAGTCCAGCGGATACCGGATCGGACCGTTTGAGATTGAAAACGAGATTATGAAGCTGCCGTATGTCTTAGAGTGTGCAGTCACAGCGGTTCCGGATCCGATTCGGGGTCAGGCGATCAAGGCGAGCATTGTGCTGACTGACACGGTTGCCGCATCGGATAAATTAAAAAGTGAAATTATGAGATCGCTCAAGAAGAACATTGCTTCTTATAAATGGCCGAAGGTTTTAGATTTCAGCAAAGAACTGCCGAAAACCATCAGTGGAAAAGTTCGAAGAAAGGAAATTCGTGAAAATGATGAAAATGAAAGCAGCAACGAATAACCGGCTTGTTGTGACCGGAATGGGAGCAGTTACACCGATTGGCAATTCAGTGGAGGAATATTGGAACAATCTGATTGCCGGAGAGAGCGGAGTCGATTGGATCACACGCTTTGATACCGGACAGCTTCCGGTAAAAATAGCGGCCGAAGTGAAGAATTTTGAGGCAGAGAACTATATGTCAAAAAAACTCATGCGCGAGATGGATCCGTTTATGCAGTATGGCTATGCGGCTGCGATGCAGGCAATTGACCAGGCGGGCGATACGATTGCTGATCCGGAGCGCATGGGAATCGTTGTGGGGACCGCACTGGGTGGCCTGTCACCGATCGCCCGGACGCAGGATAGTATCAGCCGGGGGGAGCACAAAAAAGTAAGTCCCCGATTTGTGCCGAAGATTATTGGAAACGAGGCAGCTGCTCAAGTGGCAATTGCAAAGGGATATCGCGGTCCGAGTCTGACCGTGAGCACCGCTTGTTCGTCCGGTGGTGATGCAATCAGTACGGCATGTATGCTTTTGATGTCCGGTCAGGCAGATGCCGTGGTTGCGATGGGGACAGAGTCCGCGTTGGATCCACTCTTTATTTTGGGATTGTCCTCAGCACATGCCCTGTCACAGAGAGAGGATGATCCAAAGGCAGCGAGCCGGCCGTTTGACCGGGACAGAGATGGTTTTGTCATCGGAGAAGGCGGTGGCGCGCTTGTGATCGAGACGGAAGAAAATGCCAAAAAAAGAGGAGCCGTGATTCTGGCGGAGCTCACCGGTTTTTCAAACTGTACGGATGGATATCATGTCACAAGTCCTCACCCGGATGGAATCGGAGCCATTTTCTGCATGGAAAAAGCGATTGAAAATGCGGGATTAAAACCGGAGGATGTGGATTACATCAATACACATGGAACATCTACACCGGTGGGAGATCCGATTGAGACGGTCGCAGTGAAGAAAGTGTTTGGCGATCACACAGATCAGATGGCGGTCACATCGACCAAAGGGGCAACGGGACACATGATGGCGGCAGGAGGAATCACAGAGGCGATTACCTGTATTCAGTGCATCCGCACCGGCATCGTTCCACCGACCCTGAATCTTGTCAATCCGGATGAGGCCTGTGTGCCACTCAATTATGTGCCGGGTAGCTCGATCCAAAAGGAAATACGGGTGGCAATGAGCAATTCGTTTGGATTTGGAGGACAAAATTCGAGCGTCATTTTTTCAAAATATGAATAAAATTGAATAAACTTTTTTTAACAGGAAATCCTATTATTATCGGATATGGTAAAAATCATACCGATAATGATAGGATTTTTTGCCTGGGATAAAGAGTCACCTCAAACGAAAAGAAGGAGGTATGAGAGACTTGAGAAAATTTCGAATTCTGGTTTTTGTGGCAGCGGTACTTTGGATGGCCGCTCTGATGCAAATTCTTATGACCCGATTCTGGATTAATCAAAATGCCTTTACGCAGGCGTTTGCCCGCAACCGGATCACAGTCCTGAAAGAAGAGACAAGAAAAGAGAATCAGGATCTGCGCAATCGCGCAGAGGGAAACCGCTGTGTCGTAGGTGAGCTGGATGGAAAACTGGATTCCGGGGAGAGAGAGAAGCTGGTTGCTGAATTATTCAAGACATTGGGAGGCGGCATAGTGTTATCGCCCACTCAGACACTCTGGGGCGATACATATGTCGCATATGGATATACAATTGGAATCAAAAACAGAAAAAAAGTCAACGGCAGAGCGATCAATCTAAATGTAGCTCTCTCTTATGATGAGGAGAGAAACCGCACAAGAGTCATTCTTGGGACTCCGCTTATCAACTCGGATTTTTAGAAATAAAAACAGGGACTGTGTTTACAGTCCCTGTGATTTTTTAAGTACTTTCAGTTTGGTGCGCTGCCACCATCCGAGCTTTTCCTCCGGACTTTCTAAGACACCTCGTCCCTTCACTCCCATAATGTAGATACCGCTCAGGACTACTTTTAACTCTTTTTTCACCGGGAGGACCGGGAAAATCTTTTCATCACACATTAGTGACATGATCTTTGGTCCGATTTTAGCTTTGACGATCGGTACTTTTGAGCGCTGAAGGTATTTTGGAGTATTGTCCAAAACAACTTTGGGAAGTCCGGCTTCTTTTAGTCGCATTCGCTTTTTATCAATAACAAGAATCGATACAACCTGAGATGCGGCCTGCATCTGCGCTTGAGATTCTTCTTGTTTTTTTTGCATCTTATTTCCCAAGAAATACAAAACGCCAAGAACAATTAAGAGTACAACGGCAACAATGCCGAGGACAATCAAAAATGTTTTCATTGTGGTTCTTCCTCCATGATTGAATTTACAAAGAATATTCTATCATTAAATAAGCGAAAAAGGAATCATTTTTTTTATAAATTTACAGGATTTAGTGTTTCTTATAATCTTTTCCCTCATCGTACATTTTCTGAATGACAGAGCGGACGTGGGCACCAAGGTGTTTTCTGGTTTTTTCATCCAGCTCTGCCGGGTTGATCGGTTTGCCGTATTCGATCCTTATGCTGCCGCTGTGAATCCATGGCAGGTGATTTTCAAAAATCTTTTCTGTGTCGTGGAAGCAAACGGGAATGATGGGACAGTTTCCCTTGGTCGCAATTTTCATACTTCCCTCTTTAAAAGGCAGTAGTATGTCGGTCGCATTTCTCGTCCCCTCCGGAGCTATGTAGACAGAGAATCCCGCATGAATCAGAGCGATTGCCTCAAGAATAACTTTCAGATTCTGTTTGACGTCACCGCGATCCATGAACAGGCAGTTCAAAAAAACCATCCACTGTGCCACACAGGGCATTTTTTTGATCTCTATTTTTGAGATAAAAGCTGTCTGATTCGGCACGGTTGCATAGGCGAGAATAATATCATAAAAACTCCTGTGGTTGGCCGCGTACATGACCGGAGTATCCAGAGGAATATTTTCAATGCCCACAATTGTCTTTTTGCATCCGGATATCCACATAACAAAATGAAACACACCCTTTACAATCACCTGTGCAATCCGCGCAGATGCCATAGGATTAAACTTTCGGATGATCCACTCGATCAACCAGAGCGGAATACTTAAAATTGTTATGAGAACATATAATATCAATATAATGAATGTGCGCATACTGATTCCTCCTCGCAATCGTTCTGGGATTCATTATATCGTTAAATGTCAGAAAAATCAATCTGCATTATCGATTGACATCCAGTGAAAACAGCTGTTTGCCAAAACGGTTCAGGGCATTGAGGAGAATCATTCCCAGCACATAGCAGGAAATAATTTCACCGATGCCTACCGTCAGCATCATAAATGGCACAGCAGCGTCCAGCCCATAGGCGTATTTCAGTACAAACGGCACGATGAGAGTATTTGCAACAATGGGTGGAATCGGCACAAGCCACTTATGAGCGCGCAGGACATAAGAACCGAGTGCACCGAGCAGGGTTGCCAGTGAGCCGAAGATGATATCAGGCGGCAGGGCTCCGGTAAAGGTATTGCTCAGCAGACATCCGATGGTCAGTCCCGGAATCGCAGCGGGTGTGAAAAAGGGAAGAATCGTTAAGCTTTCAGAAATACGTATCTGGATATTTCCATTCGCCAGATTAAATGCATTGATAAAAAGAGTCAACACGACATACAGGGCAGCGATGACAGCTGCCTGACAGATAAATAATACTTTTTTATTCATTTTGGTCTCCTTAGTTTTGTTTTACGAGTGGATGGTTTCGAACACTCGGTGTAAGCTGCTCCGGGTGAGAACAACTCCGACCTATACTATAACGAAAAAACGCTTGTTTGTCAAAACTTTTCTGTGTATAATAAAAAATAATATAAAACTTTGAATCGATAGGTAATAGGTGATGAATTTGAAAATAGACAAGATCGGGGATTCCATGCAGATTAAGATTCCGGAAAAAGTTGCGATCCTTTTGAAAACTCTATGGGAGCACGGATATGAGGGATACGCAGTGGGAGGATGTGTCCGGGATGTCGTCCTTCGCCGTGAGCCGAAAGACTGGGATATCACCACATCCGCAAAACCGGACCAAATCAAGAAATTGTTTCGCAGAACACTGGATACCGGGATTAAGCATGGTACGGTTACAGTTATGATGGGCAGGGAGGGATATGAGGTTACAACCTATCGTATGGACGGAGAATATGAGGATCACCGTCATCCCAAGCAGGTGCAGTTTACCGGTGACTTGATTGAAGATTTGAAGCGAAGAGATTTTACGATAAATGCGATGGCATATGATCCAAAGACAGGGATTGTGGATGAGTTCGATGGCATCGGTGATCTTGGCAGAAAATGCATTCGCTGTGTGGGAGATCCTGCTGAGCGGTTTGAAGAAGATGCCCTTCGCATGCTCCGGGGAGTCCGTTTTGCCGGGCAGCTCCAGTTTACAATTGAACCAAAGACTCTGGAAGCCATGAGACAAAAGGCACCGACCCTGGTCAATGTCAGTGCGGAGAGAATACGAACGGAGTTGACAAAGCTTCTCACAAGCGATGGGGCTGACCGCCTGCTCTTAGCATGGGAGACAGGATTGACAAAGGTTTTTTTGCCGGAATTTGATGATATGCTTGCCACGACACAGAACAATCCGCATCACTGCTTCGATGTGGGACACCATTCCCTGGAGACGATACGACAGGTTCATGAACTGTGGAAGAAGGAATCCGGTCTGGGAGAGAAACAGCACATCATGTTGGTTTACGCAGCGCTCCTGCACGATGTGGCAAAGCCGGATTGCAAAAGCGTGGATTCCGATGGAATCGATCACTTTTATGGACATAACCGGTTAGGAGCAAAGAAGGCAAAGAAGATCTTACAGCGATTAAAGTTTGATAACGATACCATTTCCATGGTCACAAAACTGATCGGAGAACATGACTGCCGTCATGAAAACTGCTGGGTGGATGGACAGTATTCAAACCAGGGAGCCAAAGCGATGAGACGGCTGGTCAACCGGATCGGAAAAGAGGCGATGCCTCTGCTGTTTTTACTGCAGCGGGCAGATCTGCTTGCGCAGAGTGATTATACAAGGGAGGAGAAACTCGCAAAACTGTCCGCAGGGGAGAGATGTTACCGTGAGATTTTGGAGGCGGAAGATCCGGTAAGTATCCGGGATCTTGCCATTGGCGGGGCAGAGATCATGAAATTGGGAGTTCCGGCCGGACCGAAGATCGGAGAGATTTTGAATCATCTGTTGGAAATGGTTTTAGAGGATCCGGAAAAGAACTGCACAGAGACTCTTGTGCAGGAAGTGAAAGAGCAGATAAAAAAGGTTTAAAAAGCATTAAAAAAAAATAAAATCACTTGTATAAAAGAAGGATTTGTGATAAGATTGTGGTAGATATTAAGTAGACGGACAATTAAATTGGGAGGTGCGAATGGAAGAATTTATTACCGACGATGATTTGTTTGGTTTGCTTGACGATTTAGAAGAAGTAGACGTGGAAGATGATGATGCAGAGATGGAAGCTTCCAATCGTCGATACCAGGAAATCATTCGCAAATATCAGGGCGATTGAGGACTTTCTTTTGGGAAGTCCTCAATCGTTTTTTTATTCAGCAGTTATAAAAACCGAAAAAATCCATATACTGTTAATAGAGTGGCAGATCGCTGTCATAATTTGACAAAAGCCATATAATGTGGTATACTCATCAAGTAATATCAACATATCGTGGCTTGTGAAACGGAGGTAACAGTATGGTAAACGCCAATGTGGGAAGTGTTCGTCGTGCCGTGGCGAAGCACGTAGGCAGCAGAGTTCAGGTTAGAAGTAATTTGGGACGTCACAAGTACGATGTGACAGAGGGAGTTATCAAACAGACGTATCCGTGCATCTTTTTAGTCGAGGTAAAGAATGAGGCAGAGAATTTTTCTCAGACATTTTCTTACAGCTATACCGATGTGATTACAAAAGACGTTCAATTGCGACTGTGTTAAGAGCGATGATATGAAAAAAAGAATCTGGTAAAGACCGGGTTCTTTTTTTTGTGTGTGCGGAATATATATTAATGTGCATATATTTTGATGAGGAGGCAACAGAATTGAAACTAGTCACGCAAAGAGTTCACATGAATAAATGTAATTGCCGGGAAACAAGACAGATCACACTGGATCGGGATTTTAATGTACCGGATGCCAGACCGGATGCGCTGTCTGTCATGAAGGAGCAGGGAAAAGTACAGATTGAGGAGGCTCGCATGATTGATGGCAAAGCGAGTGTGAAAGGAACCCTGGAGTTTCAGATTCTGTATGCTGTAGATGGCAGTCTGCCGGTCAGTGAGATGAGAGGGAGCATTCCGATCGAGGAGATGATCTCCCTGCCGTGTGCCGGAAAAGAAGATGAACTGACGGTTCATGCCGTGATCGATGACATTCGAAGTGAGCTGATCAATTCCCGCAAAGTGGGGTTGAAAGCAATTATCACATTAGAGGTGTCGGCAGATACGATCTGTGACGGAGAGGGTGCCGTAGATGTGGAGGATGCCGAAGGGGTTCTGTGCAAAAAAAAGACTTTGGATATATCCCGTCTGGTATTTACAGGGAAGGATACGCTTAGAATACGCGACGAGTGGAAGCTTCCGGGTACCAAAGATTCCATCGGGCAGATTTTGTATTCGGATTTTACCCTGGGAGAGATAAACACCAGAGTGGGAGAAAATGAGTTATTAGTAGATGGTCAGGCAAACCTGTTTGTCATCTATCTCAGCGACAGCGAGGATCCGGAGATGAATTTTTATGAAAATACATTTCCGATCGAGGGAACCATCGGGTGCAGCGGATGTGATCCCGACATGGTGGCGCAGGTTACCACGCAGATTCACAGCTGTGACATCGAGATCAAAGAGGATGAAGATGGAGAGAGCCGTATCTTAGATGCGGAGCTGGTACTGGGCTTTGGCATCAAGGTATACGGACAGGATCAAATCGAATGGCTGACCGATTTTTATTCCACGACGAATAAATGCGTTCCGGTCTTTGAGGACTCATACTTTGAGAACCTGATTGTTCAGAATAAGAGCAGAACAAGGATCAGTGGAAGAATTCAGGCAGACGATGACCGTCTTCCGCTCCAGATCTGGAATGTCAGTGGAGAGTTGAGAATTGACCGGAAAATTCAAAAGGAGAACGGGATTCAGGTCGAGGGAGTAATTGATGTGAGCGTCCTCTATCTGACGGAAGACACCCGGGTGCCGCTGGTATCCATTAAGGATTCTCTTCCATTTTCACAATTTGTGGAGGCAGAGGGGCTGGATGAAAATTGTAACACATGGCTGAGCGGTTCGATTGAGCAGATGAGTGCCAGTATAACGGGAGACAAAGAATTTGAGATCAAGGCAGTGGCTACGCTTGAGCTGATTGCCTTTGAGAAAATCGAGGAGCCGATTATCTGTGATTTTACCAGTGAAGAAATTGACTGGAAGGAAAAGAGCCGTGAGCCGGGGATGATTGGATATGTCGTTCAGGCGGGAGAAGAGCTGTGGGATATTGCAAAACAGTTTTTTACGACCACAGAGGAAATAATGTCCATCAACCAGATGGAGAACGATGAGATAAAAGAAGGAGACATTTTATTGATATTAAGGCTGCATTTGTGCTAAAGAATTCAAAAAAAATTCCGATATACAAAATATACTATACGAAAAGTGTCTGTAGACATATACCAAGACACGGAAAGGAAGGATTCATATGAGCGTAAATGGAATTACAAATGCGGTAGCAAGCACGTATGCATCGATGTCAAAGTCATCCGATTATACGAAATCAAGTACATCCGCAGAGAAGACGACCAAGAGTGAGGAGTCAGGGGTTGTTTATGAGCCGTCAGATCAAGCTAAGGAGAGCGACACAAGTAAGACTTCCGATTATTCTGCTACAATTAAAAAAATGCAGTTAGAATTATCCACAAAAAATCAGCAATTGGAGAATCTGGTTTCACAATTATTGGGAAAACAGGCAAAGAAATTTCTTTCTCTTTCTGATCTTTACAAGAATTTGGAAGTTGATGCCGAGACGGCAGCTCAAGCTCAGAAAGATATCAGCGAAGATGGATATTGGGGAGTGGAGCAGACAAGTGATCG
This sequence comes from uncultured Eubacteriales bacterium, assembly GCA_900319095.1. GTDB lineage: Bacteria > Bacillota > Clostridia > Lachnospirales > Lachnospiraceae > Eubacterium_F. The sequence continues at coordinate 11,805 of ONNE01000161.1, forward strand.
CCTGGTAGAGATGGCAAAGGCACTCAGTGGAGGAGATCCAAGCAAAGCGGATACCTTGATTTCAGCAATTAAGAAAGGCTATGATCAGGCCGCAAAGGCATGGGGAGACAAATTGCCGGATATTTGTCAGAAGACAATTGATGCAGCCAACGACAAATTGGCAAAATGGCGCGATGGTTTAGAGACGGAAAAAACCGTTTCTGAGTAAAAGTTGAGTCAAAAAAGCGGTGGATGATGCCACCGCTTTTTTTATCGATATAAATCTGTTGTGAATACAAAGCATTTAAAAGGGAGTTCCCGACATTTTTCTTTGGCGAATGCGGCCTTGTCCGGATCGTCAAAAACACCGAAGACCGTGGGACCGCTTCCACTCATGAGAGAGCCCAGCGCACCGTGTTCGATCATGCACTGTTTAATGACATCGATTTCCGGATGTGCGGGAATCGTCACGGTCTCTAAGATGTTGCCCAGACGCGCACACAGATCATTCAGATCGCGGTTTTTCATCGCAAGAATCATCGCGTCAATATCCGGATGAGGAGAGTTCTCATCCAACACCAGGTTGGTGTAAACAAACTTCGTAGAGACATGGATCCGGGGCTTGGCAATCAAAATATAACAGTCCGGCATCTTCGGAATGGTGGATAGTTTTTCACCGATTCCCTCAGAGAGCGCTGTTCCCTTGAGAATACAATAGGGAATATCTGCGCCCAATGTCACACCGCGTTTCATCAGCTGACGCTTGTTCAATCCCAGATCATACAGTTCATTCATTGCGAGCATACAGGATGCGGCATCTGTGCTTCCGCCTGCCATACCGGCAGCAACGGGAATGCGTTTATCCAAAAAGATATCCAATCCCTCATCAATCCCAAATTCGTCCCGCAGCAGTTTAGCGCTCTGATACACCAGATTGTTCTCGTTGGTCGGAAGAAAATGCAGGTTCGAAGAGAGATGAATACCGGGCGTTTCAGATTTTTTGAGTGTGAGCCGGTCGAACAGGCGAATGCTCTGCATGATCATCTTCACTTCATGATAACCGTCCTCTCTGCGCCTGAGAACATCTAATCCGATATTGATTTTTGCCGGTGCATTTATCCAGATTGAATCCATGTAACTACCATCCTTTTTCAGATTCACAGGGATATAAATCTTTCATAATCCTGTCTAACAACCATATTATCATAGTTTTCTGCGGATGAAAATAAGAAAATCAATTTGTGTGAATAAAATCGGATGTTCCGGTAAATCCTTTGTGTAAACAGAGCACAGGGAGGAATGATTTTATATGAAAGAACATAGATTGAAAATAGCCGCAGGACTTCTAATCGTGGCAATGACCGGTGTGGTTGGCTATCTGCTTTGGCAGGTCGAATCCATGGAGGGGACACAGAGAGGCATTGCCTCCCAAATCATAAGGCTGCATGTGATTGCCAACAGCGACGATGAAAAAGATCAGGAATTGAAATTGAAAGTTAAGGAGAGAGTGGTCGTTTTCCTGAGGGGCGTCATGAGTGAGGCGGACAGTGTGGAGCGAGCCAGGTCAATCATTCAAAAGCATCTTGGCGATGTGGAACAGATCGCTGAGGAGACGATGCGGTCGGAGGGGTATGATTACGATGCCAAAGCATCGTTGGATGAGACATATTTTCCGATAAAAGAGTATGGGGAGTTCACATTTCCTGCCGGTGAGTATGAGGCACTCCGTGTGCAAATTGGCAAGAGCGAGGGTCATAACTGGTGGTGTGTGATGTATCCGACACTCTGTTTTGTGGATGCCACGTATCAGATCGTGCCGGAGCAGTCAAAAGAAAAATTAAAGACTTCTCTGACCGAACAGGAGTACCAGACTCTTTTGGATGGCGGTGGAGATCTCTCATATTCCTTTAAATTTATAGAATGGATTCAAAAGTTCACTTGAATTTGATGTGGTGCTATGGTAAAGTGGAAGTTGAGAATCAAAATACACTTCGGAATGGGGGATATTATGAAAAAGAACATTGCCGTGATTTTTGGAGGTCAGTCATCCGAGCATGACATATCTTGTATATCGGTTGCGAATGTTATCAGGGGTCTGGATCCCGACAAATATGATGTACATAGAATCGGGATAACAAAAGATGGAAGATGGCTGTATGTGGATTCTACACAAGAGATTGTCGATGGCAGCTGGGAGCAGGGAGATTGTACCGCTGTGATTACTCCGGATCGTCAAAATAAAGGAATATGGAAAAAGCAAGGGAATCAGATCGAGATGATACCGGTCGATGTCATTTTTCCGGTCCTTCACGGCTTGTACGGTGAGGACGGAACGATTCAGGGGATTTTTGAGATGGCAGGCATTCCTTATGTGGGATGTGGTGTTTTGGCATCGGCTGCCAGTATGGATAAAATCTCGACCAAGATATTCGCTGACCGCATCGGTATCCAGCAGGCAGATTACGTGATCGACATTGCACGCGATTGCAGTGAGATCGATCGCACCATGAATCTGGCTGAAGTAAAACTGGGTTATCCGATGTTTGTCAAACCATCCAATGCCGGATCGTCCCAGGGTGTGAGCAAGGCGCATGACCGCAAGGAGTTAAAGCTTGCCATAGAAATCGCGAAGAAGCACGATCACCGCGTCCTGATTGAAGAGGCGATTGAGGGACGGGAGATTGAATGTGCGGTTCTCGGTGGTGATTCGGTCGAAGCATCCCGGGTGGGCGAGATTGTCTCCGCTGCTGAGTACTATGATTTTGACGCCAAATATAACAATGCGGAGTCGAAGACCATCATCGATCCGGAGCTTCCGGAAGAGATCAAAGAAAAAATTCGTCTAAATGCGATTTCAGTCTTTAAATCCGTAGGTGGTTTTGGGCTGGCAAGAGTGGACTTTTTTGTCGAAGACGAAACCGATGAAGTGATTTTTAATGAGATTAATACGATGCCGGGATTTACCGATATCAGTATGTATCCGATGCTTTGGGAGGCCATGGGGTTATCTTTGGAGGAGCTGTTGGATCGTCTGATCGAGCTGGCATATGAGAGATAAAGCGGAGGAGTTTCAGATTGCAGGAAGTAAAGATAAGAATTCGGGGATTACAGGGACAACAGGAGCAGGACAGGGAATTGATTGAAGTAATTTCTATCGGTCAGATGCAAAAGAGGGGAGATGCCCTTCTCATCCGCTACGATGAAGTGGTTGACGAGGATGATCAGGGGATTGTGCAGACGGCAAAAAACGAACTCACCATCCGGGAGGACCAGGTCGAGATCATTAAGGAGGGGCCAAATGCCACGCATATGGTCTTTATGCCGGGACAGACGACCTATACGTATTATGCCACTCCGATGGGCGAGTTGGAAGTCGGCATACACTCTACTTGTGTAGAAAAAACAGACAATGCGAGTGGCTTTTTGCTTCATTTACAGTATGAGTTGGAGATGAATCAGACTTTTATTTCGTTTTGCGACGTGAATGTGGCGATTGAATATTAGGGGGAATGATTTGTGGAACTTCATTTTACAAAAATGCATGGCACCGGAAACGACTATGTTTACATCAATTTATTTGAGGAGAAAGTGGAGGATCCGGGTGCGCTCTCGGTCCGGATCAGCGATCGTCATTTTGGCATCGGATCCGATGGCCTGATTTTGATTGCACCGTCTGAAGAGGCGGATTGCCGTATGATTATGTACAATGCCGATGGGTCCGAAGGAGAGATGTGTGGCAATGGAATCCGGTGTGTGGCAAAGTATGCCTATGAGCACGGCATCGCAAAAGATACCCACATGACAATTGAGACAAAGAGTGGGATAAAGACACTGGAGCTTACCGTAGAAGATGGCATCGTGACCTATGTGCAGGTAAACATGGGGCGTGCGATTTTAAAACCGGAAGAGATCCCGGTTGCTGCAAAGGGGGATACTTTTGTATCCAAACCGATCGTGGTCGATGGGAGAGAGTATCTGGCTACCTGTGTTTCTATGGGCAATCCTCACTGTGTCATTTTTATGAGTGGAATTGACGAGCTGGATTTGGAAAAGATCGGACCGAAGTTTGAAAATCATGAGCTGTTTCCAAACCGGATCAACACAGAATTTGTAGAAGTTCTGAACGAACACACGATCAAGATGAGGGTGTGGGAGCGCGGCTCCGGAGAGACCATCTCCTGTGGAACGGGAACCTGCGCATCGACGGTGGCAGCTGTCCTGAATGGTCATTGTAAACAGGGCGAAGAAATCGAGATTCAGATTCGCGGAGGAAAGCTGTATGATACCTATCTGGAGAATGGAGAGGTGCTCATGAAGGGACCGGCCACCACGGTATTTGAAGGCGTGATAAGATAAAATGGATAATTTTTTATATAGTCTGAATGCGACGATACCGATTTTTCTTCTGATTCTTTTGGGGAAATTTTTATATCGCATTCATCTGATTGATGAGCACTTTACCAAGGTGGCGGACAAATACGTATTTACGGTTGCGCTGCCGGTACTTGTGTTCAAAGATCTGACAGAAAATGAGATACGTCAAGACTTTAATCCCGGTTATGTGGGATTTTGTTTTTGTGTCACGCTGTTGGTGATTCTTGTCATATGGTGTCTGACCGAGTGCCTGATGAGAGAGGATAGTCAGAAAGGTGCGTTCATTCAGGCATCCTATCGAAGCAGTGCCGCTATCCTCGGACTGGCATTTATTGATAATATGTACAACGGTGCGGGAATGGCTCCGCTGATGATCATTGGGGCGGTCCCTCTGTACAATATTTTTGCGGTTGTGATTCTGACATTGAAGGGAGAGAATGACAAAAAACCGGATCTGCGAACGACCATCACACAGATTTTTAAAAATCCCATTCTGCTCGGCATCCTGATCGCACTCCCCTTTGCCTTTTTCTCCATCCATTTGCCGGCATTTATGAACCGGGCCATCAGCAACATTGGAAATACCGCTACTCCTCTTGCCCTGATTTCCATTGGGGCAACCTTCGAGGGAAGAAAGGCGATTCAAAAGATCAAGCCGACAGTAGTGGCATCTTTGATAAAATTAATTCTGTTACCGGCACTCTTTTTGCCGCTTGCCATTCATCTGGGATATCGCAATCAGGAGTTGATGGCAGTTCTTATTATGTTGGGTTCACCGACTACCGTTTCCTGCTATATAATGGCAAAAAATACTGGAAATGATCACGTGCTCACTTCCAGTATCATTGTACTCACAACTTTATTGTCCTCGGTCACGCTGACCGCATGGATCTTTCTTCTCCGCAGTATGGGAACGCTGTAGTCTTTCCCGCGCTCAGATTAAGCGAGAGATTTTCCGGTCAGAAGTTCATATCCCTGCAGATATTTGTCGATGGTCTTGTCCACGATATCCTGTGGCAGTGTCCAATCATGTCCGGTATTTTCTTTGAGCCAGTCTCTTGCGAATTGCTTATCAAAAGAAGGCTGGGAATGTCCCGGCTCGTACCCGTCGGCCGGCCAGAAACGGGAGCTGTCCGGTGTCAGCATTTCATCTCCGAGAACGATGTTTCCATCCTCGTCAAGTCCAAATTCAAATTTGGTATCGGCAATGATAATGCCGCGTGTTAAGGCGTAGTCGGCACATTTTTTGTACAGGGCGATGGTGTAGTCGCGCAGCTTTGATGCGTACTCTTCTCCCTTTCCCGGGAAAAACTTTTCTAAGTGCTCAATACTCTGTTCATATGAGATATTCTCATCGTGGTCCCCGATCTCTGCCTTTGTGGAAGGGGTGTAGATTGGTTCCGGAAGCTTGTCAGATTCCTTCAGTCCCTCCGGCAGCTGAATACCGCAGACGGTTCCGTTTTCCTGGTAACTTGCCCATCCGCTTCCGGTAATATATCCCCGCACAATACACTCGATTGGAAGCATCTCCAATTTGCGGCACATCATACTGTTGCCGTCGAATTTTGGCTGGTGGAAAAACTCCGGCATGTCTTTAACATCCACGGAGATCATGTGATTGGGAAGGATGTCCTCTGTCATATCAAACCAGAACTTTGACATCTGTGTCAAAACGGTTCCCTTTTTGGTAACTTCGTTATTCAAAATCACGTCAAAACAGCTGATGCGGTCAGTGGCAACCATAATCAGGCTGTCTCCATTATCATAGATTTCCCGCACCTTTCCCTCTTTTATTGGTTTGCACTCGCTCGTACTCATTGAATTACCTCTCTTCCTATTCATTTCTGTATATATTATGTAGTACCATTTTTTCGCAAAAAAATCAATGATTTTTTGTGAGGCGGTGACAAAAACTTTTTACTGTACAATATTTTCATTCTGCTGTAAACTGTAGATAGAAAATGAGAGAGAAGACTGCTTGATTGGAGGTAACAAAAATGGAGAAGAAACCATCGGTGGGAGTTGTGCTTGAAGGGGGGACCTTTCGTCCGATTTTTAGTTCCGGGGTGCTGGATGCCCTGTTGTCGGAAAATATGATGCTGCCGTATTGCATTGGTGTCTCTGCGGGAATTGCAGACGGTGTGTCCTACATATCCAGACAGCCCCAGCGCAATTTAGAGATTGTTCAAAAATATAGAAATGATAAACGATATATGAGCCGCTCAAATTTTCGGAAATGCCGCAGTCTGTTTGGCATTGACTTTATCTTTGATGAGATTCCCAACCACCTGATACCATTTGACTGGGATACTTTTTATTCCTATCCGGGAAAATGTCTGGTCGGTGTGACGAATGCAAAGACCGGGCAGGCGGAGTACAAAGATGCGATGGAGATGGACTCAGCGTGTACGATGATGCGCGCTACCTGTGCCCTTCCACTGTTTTTTCCGGCCATTAAGATGGATGGGGACGTATACTATGACGGTGGGATAGCGGATCCGATCCCAGTCAAAAAAGCACTGGAAGACGGATGCGACAAAGTACTGATTGTACTGACACAGCCGCGCGGATTTGTAAAAAAACTTGGAAAGTACGATAAGCTGGGAGCACAGATGCTGGCGCACCGGTATCCGAAGATGAAAGAGCAGATTTTGAGCAGACCGGAGCGATATAATCAGGCGGTCGAAGAGTGTCATGAATTTGTAAAAGAGGGAAAAGCCATGATTATCCGGCCAAGTCATCCACTGAATAGTTTTGAGAGCGACGTTCGCAAACTTGAGATGTCTTATTGGCACGGTTATCGAATGACCAAAGAAAAAATGAGTAAAATCAAAAAATTCCTGGAGTGGGGGTAAAGGCAGCGATGAAATCAAAGATTCAAAAAGGGAATTTTGCGTATTGGCCGGCCGTTGTCACTGTGATGACGGTCATGACCGTTCTGATCCTATTTACCGGTCAATGGCCGTGGGAGGCGAACAGCTATCACTCCTACGTTTTGCAGGCAGATGCCTGGCTGCATGGACGTCTGGACCTTGGTCAGAATTATAAGTGGCTTGAACTGGCGATATATGGCGGTAAATACTATGTCAGCTTTCCGCCGTTTCCCTCGTATGTTATGCTGCCATTTGTCTGGCTGTTTGGAACCGGAGTGCCGGATCACTGGATTGCGATATTCTCCACACTCATCGGCGTTGTCTACACGTGGAAATTGTGCCGGCAGCTGTCCTGCAGCGAGGATCAGGCGACATTTTATACGCTGTTCTTGTATCTGGGAACCGGTCTGATGTTTGTGAGCATCAATGGATATGTATGGTTTATTGCGCAGAATTTCTGCTTTACCCTTTCGGTGATGTCGCTGTATTACGCATTGAAAGAAAGGGGAGGAGTATCGCTTACGCTCTGGGCATGTGCGGTGGGATGCCGCCCGATGGTGGCAGTCTATGTCCCCCTCCTTTTGTGGATTCTATGCCGGCAGTGGCGGGTCAGACATCCACAGGGCAGGTGGCATGAAATGATGCTAAAAAGGTGGTATTGGTGCATTGGGGCAGTCCTCATTGCCCTGTCATATATGACTCTGAATCTGCTTCGATTCGGGAGCGTGATCGAATTTGGGCACAACTATCTGCCGGAATTCACAAGAACAACGACCGGGCAGTTCAATCTCAGTTATTTGGTGCCGAATGTGAGGAATCTGTTCCGTCTGCCACAGAGTGGGCAGACAGGAGAAGCGCTCCGGTTTCCGACTTCGGATGGTGTGGCATTCTGGCTTGTCACCCCTCTGTTTTTGACTGTGATGGCAGCGTGGATGAGTGAAGTCGTGCGCAAGAAAAAAGAATCCTGGTTTCTTCTCATTGTCCTGCCGCTGTTGGCATTGTTTCATGTCTTTATCATTGTCTGTCATAAAACGCTTGGCGGATGGCATTTTGGCAACCGGTACCTGCTGGACACACTGCCGTATTTGTTCTACGGCATGTTGGTGTGGCGCCCGAAGGGAAATTGGTTCGACCGGCTCAATGTGATTCTTTGTGCCGGTGGAGCGGCCATCAATCTGATTGGCATGGTGGCAGTGTATAATTCCTGGATTTAGTCCCGGTTTGTAATCCGGGGATAAGTTGCAGTTGAAAATTGTTTTCTACTGTGGTATAATAACTCTACTTATCATAAATGTCGCAGTACTTAAAAAGCTTCGACAGGATAGAATGGAGGATAATTCATGAAAAGAATTAAAACTTTGACGACGAAGAATCTCAAAGAGTCCATGAAAAAAGGTGGATGTGGCGAGTGCCAGACATCCTGCCAGTCTGCTTGCAAGACTTCCTGTACAGTGGGAAATCAGAGTTGCGAGAACAGATAATGATATGGAACCAATAGCAAGAGCAAGGAGGACTGATCGGTATCGTTCCGGTCTAGTCCTCGTTCCATGTTCACGGTTTTTTGCCGGAGACAATACGAAGTGATTACTATGAAGTGTTAGAAGTGAGGAAGACATGATACACCAATATAAAAATAACGGTTACAATATCGTATTAGATGTAAACAGTGGATCCATCCACGTTGTCGATGATGTGGTATACGATACGCTGGAGATGTTAGATGAGAACGATGAGAATAAATATTCTGCTGAGAACATAAAAAAAGTATCGGCAGAGCTTTGGAAGAAGTACCCGGAGGAGAACCTGACCGAGGACGATATCCGGGATGTTTTTTCAGACTTACAGGAATTAGAGGAAAATGGAACGCTGTATGCCAGGGACGACTATCGTGACGGAGTCATTGATTTCAAAAAGAGACAGACCGTGGTAAAAGCGCTCTGTCTTCACATCGCACATGACTGCAACCTCAGTTGTGAATACTGCTTTGCCAGTGAGGGAGAGTATCATGGCGACCGCGCATTAATGAGCTACGAAGTGGGCAAAAAGGCACTGGATTTTCTGGTTGAAAATTCCGGGCACCGGAGAAATCTCGAAGTGGATTTCTTTGGTGGAGAGCCGCTGATGAATTTTGACGTGGTAAAAAAACTGGTGGCTTATGGGCGCAGCATTGAAAAAGAAAAGGACAAACACTTTCGATTTACACTCACAACCAATGGTGTCCTGATCAATGAGGATGTCATCGCCTTTGCCAATCAGGAGATGGACAATATCGTGCTCAGCATCGACGGACGCAAAGAGGTTCACGATCGCATGCGGCCATTCCGGAATGGCAAGGGCAGTTATGATCTCATCATCGATAAATTTAAGAAGGTGGCAGAGTCTAGAAATCAGACCAAATACTATGTGAGAGGAACCTTTACGCATTACAATCTGGATTTTGTAAACGATGTCCTGAGCCTGGCAGACGAGGGATTTGAACAGATCTCCGTAGAGCCTGTTGTGGCGGGACCGGAGGAACCTTATGCGATTCAAAAAGAGGATATCCCGGTAATCTGTGAGGGATATGACGAACTGGCAAAAGAGATGTTAAAGAGAAGAAAAGAGGGGAAGGGATTTAACTTCTTTCACTATATGATTGATCTGAGCGGTGGACCATGCGTCTATAAGCGTTTATCCGGCTGTGGATCCGGAACAGAATATCTGGCAGTCACCCCATGGGGGGATCTCTATCCGTGCCATCAATTTGTCGGCGAGGAGAAATTCTGTCTTGGCAATGTGGAGGAGGGAATCACGAACACGAGCGTTCGGGATGAGTTTAAACTGTGCAATGTCTATGCCAAGGAAGAGTGCCGCAGCTGTTTTGCCAAATTCTATTGCAGCGGTGGATGTGCGGCCAATGCCTATCACACACATTCAGACATCAATCGGCCGTATGAGATCGGATGTGAACTTCAGAAAAAGAGGGTTGAATGTGCGATTATGCTTCAGGCGGCTTATGCTCAGCAGGAGGAAGAAGATAGCGGGCGACCGGATGGTAAAAATTAATTATTAAAAAATAAAAAAAAAGATTTGAATTATTTCTAAATGGGTTTATAATAGATTATGTATAAGTGAACGCAAAGCTATATGTACAGGAGATAGTGAAAGGAGAAAAATCGTGGCATTTGATATAGGGATTGATTTGGGAACAGCCAGTATTTTAGTCTATGTTAAGGGAAAAGGGGTAGTACTCAAAGAGCCAAGTGTGGTGGCTTTTGACCGCGATACAAATAGAATCAAAGCAATTGGAGAAGAAGCACGTCTGATGCTGGGACGTACACCGGGCAATATTGTTGCGGTTCGTCCGCTTCGTCAGGGTGTTATTTCAGATTATACCGTAACCGAGAAGATGCTCAAATATTTTATTCAAAAAGCAGTCGGCAAACAGAGATTTCGCAAGCCGCTGATCAGTATCTGTGTGCCGTCTCAGGTGACAGAGGTAGAGAGGAAGGCAGTAGAGGATGCTGCTTTTCAGGCAGGTGCGAGAGATGTCAAGATCATTGAGGAGCCGATTGCGGCAGCGATCGGAGCGGGAATCGACATTGCCCGTCCATGCGGAAATATGATCGTGGATATCGGTGGTGGTACATCAGATATTGCCGTGATTTCCCTGGGAGGAACGGTTGTCAGCGCATCCATTAAGATTGCAGGGGATGATTTTGATGAGGCAATTGTCCGATATATGAGAAAGAAGCACAATTTATTGATCGGTGAGAGAACGGCAGAGGATATCAAGATCCGCATCGGTTCCGCTTTTCCAAGACCGGAGAGCGTGACGATCGATGTCAGGGGAAGAAATCTGGTTACCGGTCTTCCAAAGACGATCACCGTATCATCGGAGGAGACAGAAGAGGCTCTCAAAGATACTACCTCTCAGATTGTAGAGGCAGTTCACGGTGTTCTCGAGAAGACACCACCGGAGCTCGCAGCGGATATTGCCGACCGCGGGATTGTGTTGACCGGTGGCGGAAGTTTATTATATGGATTGGAAGAATTGATTGAGTCAAAGACAAATATCACAACGATGACAGCCGAGGAGCCGATGACCGCAGTGGCGATCGGAACCGGCAAGTATGTCGAGTTTTTAGGTGGAAATTCAGGGGAAGACTGATTGTTAAGAACACAGATTGGAGGGTTCTATGTTTCGAGGTCTATATACCGGATGGACCGGTATGGTAAACGAGCAGAAGCGTCTGGATGTAATCTCGCACAATATGGCAAATGCTGATTCGGTCGGCTACAAGGATGAGCGGGTGAGCAGTCAGGCATTTGAGCAGGTATTGGGAATCAAGATCCGTGATGGCTCCCAGGCATATCACAACGAGGCGATTGGCCATCTCAGTTTGGGAGTAAAAGTCGGAGAGGTCTACACAGATTATTCGCAGGGTTCCATACGTGGGACCGGTGGCACCTATGATCTGGCGCTGAGTGGCAGTGGCTTTTTCACGGTCAACGTCGTTGACAAAAAAGGGGATACGCATACCCGTTACACGCGCAATGGACAGTTTCATCTCACCAAAGAGGGATTGCTCGTAGATGCCGATGGCAATGCGGTTCAGGGACAGAGCGGGGAAATTAACATCAACCCATCTGCCAAAAAAGTCAGCATCTCTCCGACCGGTGTGGTTTCAGCGGATGGTACCGTGGTGGACAGCTTAAAAATCGTGGACTTTGAGGACTATGATTATCTGAAAAAATATGGCGATACCATGGTCGAGCCGGTTGACGGTGCGACGACGAAAGATGCCGATGCTCAAATTTTACAGGGATATACAGAGCAGTCAAACGTTAATGTTATTAAAGAAATGGTCGATATGATTACTATAACGAGAGCATATGAGGCGAATCAAAAAGTGATACGTTCCTACGATTCGATGTTAGACAGTGCCGTGAATCAGGTAGGAAGACTGGGTTAAGGATCAAGCTTAGCCAAAGAAATTGACAGGAGGTGGCATTCGATATGATGCGTTCATTGTGGACAGCAGCGAGTGGTATGATCGGACAACAGACGAATTTGGATACCATTGCGAACAATCTGTCCAATATCAATACAACCGGATACAAGACACAGGCAGCGAATTTTAAGACTTTGATATATCAGAATTTACAAAAAAATGCCTATACGACGACGGGAGATCCCAAACCGGTGGGAGCACAGGTGGGTCTGGGCACACGTGTAGGTTCCATCTCGTCAGATTTTTCGCAGGGAGCTCTGAATACGGCAAATGGTGAATTTGATTATGCCATTGAGGGGGATGGCTTCTTCATGGTCCAGTTGAGCGATGGGAAGACCGGATATACCAGAAACGGTCATTTTAGTGTGGCACTTACAACAGATGGGCTTGCCATGACAGACAGCAGCGGAAATCCGGTGTTGGATACGACGGGAAAACCGATCAAGCTTCCACAGGGGTACAATTCTGCAAAGCTGGGAGTTGACCTGTATGGAAATCTTACCTATCCGGATGCGAACAACAATCAGCAGAATATCGGAATTCAGATCGGGCTTGCCTATTTTCCGAATGCCGGTGGTCTGGATAAGTCTTCGGAATCCAATTATCTTGAGTCGGAGGCATCCGGTACAGCGACAATCAGCACTGCGACAGCACTCGGATCGAAAATCAAATCGGGTTATCTGGAGAGTTCCAATGTTCAGGCAGCCGATGAGATGGTCAATATGATTATTGCGCAGCGTGCCTATGAGATGAACTCCAAAGCGATTCAGGCATCCGATGAGATGTTACAGCAGGCAAATAATTTGCGTTCCTGATAATATGACAGGAACCGGCATGATGACAGAGCGGTGAATGGAGGGAACAGCCAATGGCGATATCCGTGGACAATACATATCTGTTGAATTATCCGGTGGATTCTGTGAATTCAGCAGAGGATAAATTGACAAGCACCATTCAGAATGCATCGGAGGATGCAGAGACATTGGAGGCCTGCAAGCAGTTTGAGGCATACATGATCGAGCAGATGTATAAAGGAATGGAAGAGGCAACAAAAGTTCTGACAGAAGACGAAGAGGACAGTGAGGGTAGTGAATATCTCGATATGTTTTCAGATACGTATCTTCAGGATTTGACGAGCAAGATGATGAGCAGTGGTCAGGGACTTGGCATTGCGGAGAAGTTGTATGAGTCAATTCAGAAAAATGCGGGTCAGACAGTGACAACAGAAAGTTAAAAAGAAACCATGCAGATTGACAGGCGAAGCCCCAAGAGGCCTCGCCTGTTTGTGGTATGTGAGGCTTTAGATGGAAGAGAGAAAAGGTTATGTATCCCATATTATCTTTCGCAATGATGAGAATGGGTATACAGTGTTTGAACTGGAGAATCGGGATGGAGAGACAGAGACCTGTGTCGGGAGCATTCCGTTTATCAATGAGGGAGAATATGTATATCTCAAGGGAGAGATCGTCAACCATCCGATCTATATGGAGCAGTTGAAGATTACATCCTATGAGGTGAGCGAGCCGGATGATGAGATTGCGATGCTGCGATATTTGTCATCCGGGGCGATCGCGGGGATCCGGGGCGGTCTGGCAAAGCGCATCGTTGACCGGTTTGGCAAAGATACCTTTCAGATTATAGAGAGAGAGCCGGAGAGACTTGCTGAGGTAAAGGGAATCAGCGAGAAGAAAGCCAGAGCGATTTCGATGCAGTTTGAGGAAAAGCGTGAGATGAGAGGGGCCATGCTCTTTCTACAAAAATATTCAATCTCCAATCAGTTGGCGGTCAAGATCTACAAAACCTATGGCGCATCCCTGTATGACATCATACGCCAAAATCCCTATCAATTGGCAGAGGACATCACGGGAGTTGGTTTTCGGATCGCAGATGAGATTGCCATTCGTTCGGGATTTGCGCTCGACTCTGAGGCGAGAATCCGCGCCGGAATCCTCTACGTTCTGCATCAGGGAAGCGCAAATGGATATGTCTATATGCCGGAGAAACTGCTGCTCAGTGAGGCCGTTCGTCAATTACAGGTCTCTTTCGAACAATTGGTATCGGTTCTGGAGAAGATGGAGGATGACAAGACTGTTCTTTTGGGCAAGGACAGAGAGGTATATCTGCCGGCGCTGTATTATGCCGAATTAAACTGTGCAAGAATGCTGTTAGACCTCAATGTTCCGATGAGAAATCACTCAGCCGGTCAGGACGAGCAAATCCATCGATTGGAAAAAGAACAGGGGCTGGAGTTGGATGAGCAGCAGAGAATTGCGATAAAAGAGACGCTCAACAGCGGTCTGCTTATCATAACCGGTGGACCGGGAACGGGAAAGACGACAACCATCAATATGATCATCCGCTGTCTGAGAGAAGAGGGGATGCAAATCTTATTGGCGGCACCGACCGGACGCGCGGCCAAAAGGATGTCAGAGGCAACCGGATATGAGGCGCAGACGATTCACCGGCTCCTGGAGTACAACGGTTCTCTGCAGGAGAGTGAAAATGCCCGGGGGAACAATCGGGAGGAAACCTTTGGAAGAAATGAGTGGAATCCGCTGGAAACGGATGTGCTGATCATTGACGAGATGTCGATGGTGGATATCTATCTTTTTCACAGCCTCTTAAAAGCGGTATCCGTGGGCACAAGACTGATTCTGGTGGGGGACGTCAACCAGTTGCCAAGTGTGGGTCCCGGAAATGTGCTCAAAGATATGATTCGTTCGCACTGCTTCAATGTGGTAAAGTTATCCCATATCTTCCGGCAGGCTGCACAGAGTGATATTATCGTCAATGCCCACCGAATTAACGACGGGGAAGAAATTTCGCTGGATAATAAAAGTGAAGACTTTTTTTGCCTCAAGAGAGAGGATCCTCATGGTGTACTGGAAGTGATGTTGTGGCTGGTGCGGGATCGAATGCCCAAGTACACGGATTGCACACCTTTTGATGTTCAGGTATTAACACCCATGAAAAAAGGGGAGTTGGGTGTATATCGGTGTAACGAGGTACTGCAAAAATATCTGAATCCGGAGAGCGAAAAAAAGCAGCAGGTTGAAAATCATGGAATCACCCTCCGCGAGGGAGATAAAGTGATGCAGATAAAAAACAACTATCAGATCAAATGGGAAATCCGGGGCTATCACGGAATGAGGATCGAGGAGGGAAGTGGTGTGTTTAACGGTGACTGTGGCATCATCACAGAAATCGACACACTGAATAAAGAAATTACGGTTCGTTTCGATGACGAAAAATACGTGATCTATCCGCAGGGAAATTGGGATGAATTGGAACTTGCCTATGCGATAACCATCCACAAATCACAGGGAAGCGAGTATCCGGCAGTTGTCCTTCCGCTGCTTGGAGGACCGCGGCCGCTGATGAATCGAAATGTCCTGTACACGGCCGTGACCAGAGGGAAACAGTGCGTCGTCATCGTTGGGAAACAGGACACCGTGAGAGAAATGATACAAAATAAATCCGAACAGCTTCGATATTCATCCCTCTGTGAAAGGATTTGTGAAATTGAACAAAAAATATGATGCAAAATTCATAAAAGTTTGGTAAAATAGAGATAGAGTATGGGGGTGAGAGATGAATTTTTTGGATTTACTGTATCCGGCCAAGTGTGTCATGTGTGATACGATCCTAAATGGACAGGAGAGAGGGGTTTGTTCTGCCTGTCGAAAACAGCTGCCATTGGTGGAGGAACCATTTTGTAAACATTGTGGAAAGCCGGTGGGAGATGTCAGAGAGGGATTGTGTCTGGATTGTCGTTCCCGGGACACAGAATTGGAGCAGGGGAGAGCTCTTTGGGTCTATACAGACAAGATGAGAAAGGCCATTGCGAACTACAAGTATGGCGGATGTCTGGAAGATGGGGATTTTTATGCGGATGAATTATACCAAAGAGCAGGTTTCTGGATTCGGAAAAAGAAGATTCAGTGTATTGTTCCCGTTCCGATCCACTGGCGCAAGCGTTGGTTCCGCGGATTCAATCAATCCACCGATCTGGCTGGGAAACTGGGAGGCAAACTGTCGCTTCCCGTACTGGATCACGTCCTGGTTCGAAAGCGTGCGACACAGCCGCAAAAGACTCTGGACAACCGCCAGCGTGCGAGCAATCTCAGAGGGGTGTTTGGCGTCGATCAAGAAAAACTTGGAGAGCTGAACCGCTTTCAGAGAATTTTGCTGTTAGATGATATTTATACTACCGGTGCTACCTTGGAGGAGTGTGCCGGCACTTTGAAAAGACATGGGGATTTTCAAGTATATTCTCTGTGTTTATGCATCGGTAAAGACTATTAATAAAGGGGGTATTACCTATGGAAGTTATGACATGTAAACATTGTGGAAAGCTGTTTAATTACATTCGCGGTCCTCGTATCTGTCCGGTGTGCAACAAAAAACTGGAAGAAAAGTTTGTAGAAGTAAAAAAATATGTCAGAGAAAATCCGGATATTGACATAAAAACGCTGTCGGAAGATATGGATGTCAGTGCATTGCAGATCAAGAGATGGGTTCGTGAGGAGAGATTGAAGTTCTCGGATGATTCGCCGATTGGTATTCCGTGCGAGATGTGTGGAAAGACCATCAAGACCGGGCGCTTTTGCAATTCCTGTAAACAAAACCTCACAGACGGACTTCGTGATGCAGCGGGCTTGAACCGCAAGAAAGAGCCGGAACCGAGGAAGAAACGGGCAACCGATAACCGCATGAGATTCCTTGACAATTAAGGATTTTATGAAAGACCGAATCGAGGCAATTGTCACTGTGGGTTTAATCCACAGCGACAATTGCCTCGATTTCAATTAGGACATCCTTTGGCAGCCTTGCCACCTCGACACAGGAACGTGCCGGACAATCTTTTTGAAAATAGCGGGAATAAATTTCATTGACCTTTGCAAAATCATCCATATTTTTGATGAAAACAACGGTCTTTACCGTATTCTCAATCGAAGCTCCCGCCTCTTTGATGAGAGCAGACAGATTGGAGATAGCCTGTTCAGCCTGTTCTTCAATGCCGCCATGGACAAGCTCTCCGGTAGCCGGAACAATCGGGATCACACCGGAAGTAAACAGGAACCCATTTACCTCAATAGCCTGAGAATAGGGGCCGATCGCGGCCGGTGCCTTGTCTGTTGAAATGATTTTCTTCATATATCATTCACACCCTTTCTGAAAATCTGCTTCCAGTATAGCGCAAAGTTTCCAAAATTTCACTAGTTTTTTTTGAAAATCAATAGTATACTGAACAGTAGCATAGAAACGAATGGAGGATGGCATCGTGATAGAAACGGATCTGTTGGGAAAATCAGCAAGGTTGAGCGTGTTTAGAAAGAGTAAATTTGGCATATATCTGGGAAGAGAAGATCTGTCGGGATTTGAAGTTCTTCTGCCGAACAATCAGGTTCCCAAAGACATAAAAACAGGAGATGAGATCGAAGTCTTTTTATATAAAGATTCCGAAGACCGCCTGATCGCAACGACACAGATGCCAAAGATCCGGCTTCATGAGATTGCGCCTCTCACGGTCAAAGAAGTCACGGATATCGGAGCATTTTTGGACTGGGGACTCGCCAAGGATTTATTGCTTCCATTTAAGGAGCAGACGGCACGGGTGCGTCAAAGGGACACAGTACTCGTAGCGCTGTATGTGGATAAGACCGGCCGCCTGTGTGCGACCATGCACATCTATCCATATCTGTCAACAGACAGCGGATACCAAAAGGGAGATCACGTAGACGGCATGGTCTATGAGCTGACGGAGAGCTTTGGTGTCTTTGTGGCAGTCGACAATCAGTATTCCGCACTGATACCGCATAATGAGATGACAAGAGAACTGCGTGTGGGGGAAACCGTAAAAGCCCGTATTAAGTCGCTCACGGAGGATGGAAAACTGACACTGAGTCTGCAAGAGAAAGTCAAAGTCCAGATGGAGACCGATGCCGGCAGGATTCTACAGCGCCTAGAAGAAGCGGACGGCTTTTTGCCATTTCATGATAAGACATCACCGGAGATCATCAAGAGAGAATTTCAGATCAGCAAGGCGGCATTCAAGCGTGCCATTGGCCGGCTCTACAAGAATCAGATGATCGAGATCAAAGAAGACGGAATATACAAAAAATAGAAGAAAAGCCCATCGAATGGATTCGGTGGGCCTTTCTTTGTCAAATGCGTATGTCAACATTGGCACCAAGTCCGGGATTGACCGATTGCTCCATCATCCGGGTAATCTGTGCGCCCTGTATCTCTGCGGCATCCATTGTTTTTTTAAGGATTTGAGTGCCGATCTGCATCATCAACTCATTTCCTGAGTTGACAGAAGAATAATAAGCAGCACTATCAACTCCGTTACCAATTGTCATTTCAGCACCTCCTTATTATATTTGGATGTATTATAGCACATACATGGAAATCGGGCAATGTAAAAAAAATTAATTTTGTTACAATGGTAGAATGTTTTTTTATTGACAGATACAAATTTACTTGCTATACTGTAACATATCGTTAATAATTTTGTAACAAATTCAACTTATCTTAAGAATAAAGATTGATAAACTATAGAGAAGTAAGATTTTGGAGGGAACTACATGAAACGAAATAAGGCGGTCAAAATGATTTTAAGTGCTGGCCTGATTCTATGTCTGGGAGTATTTGGCTACCATATGGTGTCATCATCGACGACCATGGGAAGTGAGACTGAGTTAGCGGGAATGTCCTATACATTGGATCAATATTGTAACGTTCAGACCGGTGTCGGACAGTCAGATCCAGAGGCAATTATTGCCTTTGATGACATCGGTGTCAGTCAGGGCGGTGGGGCGGTATCGTCCGGTGCGGTAGCAGCAAGTGGAACAGCGGTTGACGGTGCGACACCGGAGCCGACGACCGAAGCGACAGCAGAGGCGACACCGAAGCCGGAGTCTGAATATGCGAATGTGGGAATATCGATTGCAGCGGATTATGTAAACATAAGAAAGAAACCGAACACAGATGCAGATATCGTGGGAAAACTGTATCGGGGCAGCGCGGCCACCATCGCCAAGACAGAGGGTGACTGGGTGTATATTAAGTCCGGTTCTGTAAAAGGGTACATCATGAAAGATTATCTGGCGATCGGTTACAGCGCAGAAAAACTGATTGACGATTTTGGCACGAAGTGGGCGACCGTCACAACGGATACCCTGCGCGTGCGAGAAGAAAAAAACACGGACTGTACGGTCGTAACCCTGATTCCGGAAGATGAGAGCTACGAAGTGTTAAAGGAAGAATCCGAATGGGCAAAGATTCGTGTTGACGGTGACACCACCGGATACGTTTTAAAGGACTACGTAAAAATATCGGTTCAGTTTAAAAAAGCGGTATCCATCGAAGAAGAGAGAGAAGAGGCAAGGCGTAAAGCAGCGGCAGAGGCAGCAGAAAAAGAAGAGCAGAAACAGGCAGAGAGACGAGAATCCTCCTCCAGCTCTTCCTCCAGTTCTTCTTCCAGTTCCTCCTCGAAGAGTTCCTCCAGCTCTTCCAAGAGCAGCTCGTCAAAGAGTTCTTCCGGCAGTTCCAAGAGCAGTTCCTCCAAGAGCTCTGCCTCCGGTGGTTCTTCCAAGAGTTCCTCGTCGAAGAGTTCCAATGGCGGTGGCGGAAAAACCGGTTCTTCATCCTCCAGTAACGGAGGCGGTGGCGAGAGCGGTTCGGACAGCACGGAATCCAGTGATGGAGGCGGTGGTGAGAGCGGTTCGGAAGAGAGCAGTGACGGAGAGGGCGGAAGCGCTCTTGGAAGCGGTGATGGTTCTGCTGTGGCATCCTACGCACTGCAGTTCGTCGGAAATCCATACGTCTATGGTGGGACAAGCCTGACGCACGGAACCGACTGTTCCGGATTTACCATGTCCGTATTCAAGAAATTCGGCATCAGCTTGCCGCGTACATCCGGTGAGCAGTCAAGAGTTGGTAAAAAGATCAGCGTGTCCGATGCCAGAGCCGGTGACTTGATTTTCTATTCCAGCGGTGGCGGAGTAAATCACGTGGCGCTGTGCATAGGCGGTGGACGGGTAGTTCACGCAAGTAATCCAAAGACCGGCATCAAGACAAGCAGTATGTATTACCGCACACCTTATTGCGCGCGTCGTATTCTGGACTGAGAATTGAAACATATTTGAAATAAAACGGCAGCCCCATGGTGATCATGGGGCTGTCTTTATTCGCTCCAGGGCATCGGACAAAAGAATGACAAAAATGTCTGACAATTTAGATTTCGAACGATTGTACGTAGACAAGTGTAGAGTGAAAAATGCGGGTGAGTTATGCACATACAAAAGAACCAAAACACGAAGTTTTTTAGTTATACACAAAGTTATCAACAATATCAACAACAAAATGAGACCTTGGTAGCAAGAAAAAATAATATCGTACAATTTTTTGAGTTGTATGACAACTCAAAATTACTATTGCCCCAAGTTTGGTTTTGTTGTATAATGGAAATACAAGAAAAATCTGAGGATTTTGCTTGAAACTTATGGGCAAAGGAGCTGAGCATTATGAATTTAGTAATTAGCGGAAGAAACATCGACATAACGGAGGGTTTACGTTCAGCGGTGGAGGAAAAGATTGGTAAACTGGAGAGATATTTCAGCGATTCTACGGAGGTAAATGTTACTCTGAGTACAGAGAAGAATCGACAGAAGATAGAGGTTACCATCCCGATGAAAGGCAGTATTATCCGTGCCGAGGAGACAAGCACAGATATGTATGTATCGATTGATCTTGTAGAGGAAGTGATCGAGAGACAGCTTCGCAAATACAAGAACAAGTTGATTGACAAAGAGCAGAATGCAGCACAGCTGAGTAAAGCATTTATTGAAGAAGAGGTATTTGATGAGGAAGAGATCGAGATCATTCGATCCAAGAGATTTGCCATCAAGCCGATGGATCCGGAAGAGGCTTGTGTACAGATGGAGTTATTGGGACATAACTTCTTCGTATTTCGAAACGCAGACACCGATGAGGTGAATGTCGTATATAAACGCAAGAGCAAATCATACGGACTCATTGAGCCGGAGTATTAATCAGAGCAAAAAGTACACGAGAGAGGGACATTTCCGAGGGGGGATGTCCCTTTTTTAAATTTGCGGTTGAAACGCTTACCAAGTAATGTTAAAATAATATGGGACATTTATTGTCCTTTATTGTAATAAATTTTAATTGGAGAGTGAAAAGATGGGATTTTTGAGCAATATAATAGGAACCCACAGCGAGCGTGAAGTGAAACGCATCCTTCCAATCGTTGATAAAATTGAGGCTCTCGAGCCGGATATGGAAAAACTTTCGGACGAGCAGCTGCGAGCAAAGACCGATGAATTTAAGGAGCGCCTGTCCAAGGGAGAGACACTGGACGATCTTTTGGTGGAGGCGTATGCGGTTGTTCGTGAGGCATCCAAGAGAACCATCGGACTCAGACATTTCCGTGTCCAGCTGATCGGTGGTGTGATCCTGCATCAGGGACGAATCACAGAGATGAGAACCGGTGAGGGAAAGACGCTGGTATCAACCCTGCCGGCATATCTGAACGCACTCGAGGGAAAAGGTGTCCATATCGTGACGGTAAATGACTATCTGGCAAAGCGAGATGCGGAGTGGATGGGACAGATTCATCAGTTCCTGGGTCTGACGGTAGGTGTGATCCTCAACAGTATGGACAATGATGCCAGACGCGAGGCTTATGGCTGCGATATTACCTATGCGACCAACAACGAGTTGGGATTTGACTATCTCAGAGATAACATGGTCATCTACAAAGAGCAGCTCGTCCAGAGAGAATTGCACTATGCGATCGTGGATGAGGTTGACTCGGTTCTCATTGATGAGGCGAGAACGCCTCTGATCATTTCGGGATCCAGTGGCAAGTCGACCAAGATCTACGAGGCATGTGACAATTTAGTTCGACAGCTCAAAAAGGGAACTGAAAAAGAATTGTCAAAGATGGATATTCTGATGCAGGAAGACAACCAGGAGACCGGTGACTACGTAGCCAACGAAAAGGAGAAGACCGTCAATCTGACGGCTCAGGGTATCAAAAAGGTTGAGCGGTTTTTCCATTTGGAAAATCTGGCAGACCCGGAGAATCTTGAGATACAGCACTGTGTGAATCTTTCCCTGCGCGCCCATGCCCTGATGCATCTGGATAAGGACTACGTTGTAAAAGATGATCAGGTACTGATCGTGGACGAGTTTACCGGCCGTATTATGCCGGGAAGAAGATATTCCGATGGTCTGCATCAGGCGATTGAGGCAAAAGAACACGTGAAGGTGAAGAGAGAGAGCAAGACGCTCGCCACAATCACGTTTCAGAACTTTTTTAACAAATATCACAAAAAATGTGGTATGACGGGTACCGCATTGACAGAGGAAAAAGAGTTTCGTGAGATTTACGGAATGGATGTTGTGGAAGTTCCGACCAATCTTCCGGTACAGAGAATCGATCATGAGGACTCCGTATACAAGACGAAGCGGGAAAAATTAAATGCGATCGTAAAGGATATCGTGGAGAGCCATGAGAAGGGACAGCCGGTTCTGGTTGGTACGATTACCATTGACGCATCGGAAGAGTTATCGGACCTCTTGAAAAAACAGGGAGTGCCGCATAAAGTTCTGAATGCGAAATTCCATGAGATGGAAGCGGAGATCATAGCGGATGCCGGTGTGAAGGGAGCTGTTACGATTGCCACAAATATGGCAGGACGTGGTACCGATATTAAACTGGGTGAGGGAGTAAAGGAGCTCGGTGGTCTGAAGATCATTGGAACGGAGCGTCATGAGTCCAGACGAATTGACAATCAGCTGCGAGGACGTGCCGGTCGTCAGGGTGATCCCGGTGAGTCCAAATTCTATATCTCGCTGGAGGATGACCTCATGCGTCTGTTCGGCTCTCAGAACCTGATGCAGATGTTCAATTCTCTGGGTATGCCGGAGGGCGAGCAGATTCAACATAAGATGCTGAGCAAGGCAATTGAGCGTGCCCAGAAAAAGATCGAGGGCAACAACTATGGAATCCGAAAGAATCTGCTGGAATACGATCAGATCAACAACGAGCAGAGAGAGATTATTTATGCCGAGAGGCGCAAAGTACTGGATGGCGACAATATGAGGGAGGACATTCTCTTCATGATTCGCCAGCTGGTAGAAAAATATGTCGAGACCGTCATTGGAGAAGTTACCATGCCGGAAGAATGGGAGCTGGATGAACTCAACGAGATCCTGATTCCGATGATACCGGTGAAACCGCTGGTATTTGACCGGGAAAGATTTGAGGGAATGACGAAAAAGCAATTGATCGAAGATTTGCAGGAAGAGGCTGTCTCGATCTATGAGAAAAAAGAGGCAGAGTTCCCGGAAGAGGAGCAGATTCGTGAAGTAGAGCGAGTGGTACTCCTCAAGGCGACAGACAGCCGGTGGATGGATCACATAGACGATATGGATCAGCTGCGACAGGGAATTGGTCTGCAGGCATTCGGGCAGAGAGATCCGGTCGTAGAATATCGTCTGCAGGGATATGATATGTTCAATGCCATGACAGAATCGATCCGGGAGGAGACGGTTCGTATGTTGATGCATGTTCGCATAGAAGAAAAAGTAGAGCGCGAGCAGGTGGCCAAAGTGACCGGGACAAACAAAGATGACTCGGCGAACGGACCAATCGTCAGAAAGACAGAAAAGGTGGGAAGAAATGACCCTTGTCCGTGTGGCTCCGGCAAGAAATATAAGCACTGCTGCGGGCGCTGATAAGGGGCAGGATGATATGCAATGCCAAGTTGTTTTTACAACTGTGTAAATATAAAAAATAGGTGGTGATTTAAGTGGTTGAATTGGATAATATCCGAATTGAACTGAGTAGTTTTGAAAAGCCGCTTCTGGAAGTAAGGGATTCACTTTAACTTAGCAGAGAAAAAGTTAAGGATCGAAGAACTTGAGCGGAATATGGAGGCACCCGACTTTTGGAATGATGCCGAACAGGCGAGTGCGGATATGAAAGAAGTAAAAGATTTAAAGGATGTAGTTGCCCGGGCCGATCATCTGAGTGAGGCATATGAGGACATCCTGACTCTGATCGAGATGGGAAACGACGAGGAAGATGAGTCGCTGATTCCGGAAGTTCAACAGGAGTTTGAAGATTTTAAAAATGATTTTGACAATTTGCGGATAACAACGATGTTGACCGGTGAACACGATGGGGAGAATGCGATTCTCACACTCCATGCGGGAGCCGGTGGAACAGAGAGCTGCGATTGGGCGAGTATGCTCTGCCGTATGTATGAGAGATGGGCAGATAAGCGTGGGTTTACGGTAAAAGTGCTGGATTCACTGGATGGGGACGAAGCCGGACTCAAATCCGTGACATTGGAGATTTCCGGTGAAAATGTATATGGGTATCTCAAGAGCGAACATGGGGTTCACCGTCTGGTGCGCATTTCACCCTTTAATGCAGCGGGCAAACGACAGACATCGTTTGTTTCCTGTGATGTTATGCCGGATATTCAACAGGATATCGATATTGAAGTTAAGGATGATGATATTCGAATTGATACCTATCGTTCCAGTGGTGCCGGAGGTCAGCATATCAACAAGACATCTTCAGCGATTCGTATCACACATTTTCCGACCGGAATTGTGGTTCAATGTCAGAATGAACGCTCCCAGCACATGAACAAAGATAAAGCAATGCAGATGCTCAAGGCAAAGCTTTTGATTTTGCGGGAACAGGAGAATCTGGCAAAAGAATCCGATATTCGTGGAGAGGTAAAAGAAATCGGTTGGGGAAGTCAGATCCGCTCCTATGTGATGCAGCCATACACGATGGTAAAAGATCATCGCACCGATGCGGAGACCGGCAATGTGTCAGCGGTGCTCGATGGTGATATCGATATGTTTATGAATGCGTACTTGAAATGGTTGAACAGTTAGACAAGAACAGGAGAAGGCGTATGAAGGAATTTGTTTCATTTTTTCTGAGTGGCAAAAAATATGGGGCAGACATAAGCCAGATGCAGGGAATCGAAAAATACCGGGATTTGATTTCCGGAATTGATTTGCCGGAGTGTCTGCATGGGGTCATCGATGTCAGGGGAGAGATCATTCCGGTGGTGGATATCCGGAAATATCTGATCCTTCCGCCCAGCGTGGTGACATCCGATTCACAGTATATTGTATTTCTCACATCGCATGGGAAATTGTCCTGTATGATTGATGGGGTGTCTCAGATACTCAAAGCGGACAATCATAGTGTCCAGAAGATACCGGAGCTGATGAAATCCGACCAGACAGGATATCTGGAGTGCATTGTGAAAAATCAGGATGAATTGATCATTGTCATCAATCCGGATATGCTCCTGACCGGGGAGGATTGGGCAGAAGTAGAAAAAACATTGACCAAAATACAGCAGGAAGATTAGAAACAGTGAGTGACATGGAGGTAGAGATGATTAAAATTGCAGTATTAGGATATGGAACCGTTGGTTCGGGAGTTGTCAAGGTACTCAATACCAATGCAAAGAAGATTGCAAAGCGCGCCGGACAGGAAATTGAAGTAAAATATGTGTTGGATCTGAGGGATTTTCCGGATGATCCGATTCAGAATAAAGTGGTGCATGACTATGAAGTGATTGAAAAAGACGATGAGGTCTCTGTTGTCGTCGAGACAATGGGCGGCACTAAGCCGGCCTATGAATTTGTAAAGAGAGCACTGCTTGCCGGAAAGAGCGTATGTACATCCAACAAAGAATTGGTTGCGGCACATGGAACAGAGCTGATACAGATTGCCAAAGACAAAGGGATTAACTTCTTTTTTGAGGCAAGTGTGGGAGGCGGTATCCCGATCATCCGGCCGCTCAATGAGTGTCTCACGGCAGATCGGATTGAACAGATCAATGGAATCTTAAATGGAACGACCAATTACATACTGACGAAGATGGCAAAAGAGGGATCCGATTTTGATGAAGTGCTCAAAGAGGCACAAAAGCTGGGCTATGCAGAAAAAGATCCGACCGCAGACGTCGAGGGGTATGATGCCTGTAGAAAGATTGCCATTCTCACCTCTCTGGCATATGGCGCCCAGGTAGACTATGAGGATATTTATACGGAGGGAATTACCAAGATCACGGCAGAGGATTTTCGATATGCCAGTGCAATGGATGCCTCCATCAAGATTTTTGGAACCAGCAAAAAAATCGGCGGAAAGCTCTATGCGATGGTAGCTCCGCAGATGATTCAGGCAGATAATCCTCTGTACAGTGTCAATGACGTATTTAATGCGATCTGCGTGACCGGTAATATGCTCGGAGACGTGATGTTCTATGGCAAGGGTGCCGGGAAAGAGGCGACAGCCAGTGCGGTAGTATCGGATGTCGTGGATGCAGTCAAACATCTGAATCAGAATGTTATCATTTTCTGGGATGCCCAAAAACAGGAAGTGGCACCGATGGATGAGATGGAAAATCGTTTCTTTGTGCGCATAGGCATCTCGGAAAAAGAAAAAGCAGAAAAAGAATTTGACGAGATTGAGCCGGTGGATGCAGGGATCGAGGGTGAATTCGGATTCCTCACATCCAAGATGACAGAAAAAGCTTTTCACGATATAATTGCTTCTTTTGAGACATTTATTACCCGGATTCGAGTGGGATTTTAATTTTCGATAAATCGGAGGGAATATGTACGTTTCAAACGGACAGATGCTGAGTATGTTTATGGCACCGATTGTTCCGCTTCTTGTGGCAGCAGGCGGCTGTATTCTGCTCTATCATTATTCAGACAAAAAGAGAGTTGGGATTCTGCACGGTGTCGGATTCGGCATTCTCGCCTATATCTGGCAGCTGATCCTGAATACATTGGTTACTGTCCTGATTACAAAATACGACTGGTTGAGAAATGTTGTTCAGAGCAATGTTGCGATATCATCTCTGATCTATGCGCTGATCAACAGCGTATTTGTAGCCATTGGATTGGTGTGGGGAGTTCGGATTGCCACGCGGAGCCAAAAGTCCCTGACCCGGAAATATTCCATCAAGGCGGTCTCGGTGGGGATTGGATTTGGTGTTTTTAACACCGTCTGGAATCTTGTGATTCCCTATGGAGAGAGCTTATATTATTCCGCGAGGATCAACACGGGGTCATTTGTGGGATCGGACGAACTTGCGCAGTCAGTTTTTGATACACGGCCGGGGATTGTTCTGCTGGATTCACTCAAGGGAGTGTATCTGTTGATTTTGTATATGGCATTGGCACTTTTAGTGAGCGGGTTTTTGAGAGAAAACAAAAAATGGAATGCCAGAATATCTGTCACCCTCGCCCAGTTTGTTCTTTTTTTTACCAATGCGCTATTTCGAAATTTTGCAGCAGAATCGGTCACTCGCATAGGGATGCAGATTTTTCTCTTGGCAGTGACTGTGTGGGCTGTGTGGTATCTGTGGCGATGGATGAAAACGCTAAAAAATAAGAGACTATCAGGCTGACAGTCTCTTCTCTTTTGCCTTTTTCCATCAATCCATGATATTGTTCATGATTGATATAATCTGTGCCGGTTCAAAAGGTTTTTGAATGAATTCAGAAGCCCCCAGCTTGATTGCCTCGACCATCTTTTCTTTCTGGCCGGCTGCCGTAACCATCACAGCGATCGCATCGCTGTCATAATCCATAATTTTTTCCAGGGCACCCAGACCATCCAAAACAGGCATCGTGATATCTAATGTCACAATATCCGGGTTTAACTCCATATATTGTTCATATCCGTTCTGACCATCGTTGGCCTCACCGATAATCTCGTGTCCATTCTCGGTTAAAATATTGCGCAAAATACGTCGTGAAGTCCGGGAGTCGTCCACAATTAAAATCCTTGCCATGATAAAAACCTCCTATTTGTCAATCATTACAATGAGATTTGATTTTTGGTTCTCAACATACACCGGAAGAATGCAAAAAGTATGTTCATCTTCGATGGTGGCATCAAACAAAAGTTCCGGTGGAAGCATATCAATGCTGACATCCTTATAACTCAACTCAGCGGCATGGAGACCATTGATGCAGTTCGTGAACTCAGCGACGGAGTCCAGAGCATCTTCATCAACATCCGGAAAGATTTCTTTTGCATACCCATCCGCAATCGCAAGAATGCCATCATCATCGCTGGCAAATCCAAGAAAACCGTCATAGTCACCGTTTGTTCTCTGAAGAGCGATATATTTGGCAGACAAAGAGGAGACAAAAGAGGCCTTCTCAATGCGAATATAACGGCTGACAAAACGAACGATATTGCGGAGCGACAGAGCGATCAGCTCATAGTATTCCGGAATATCTGTCTCAATATAGGTTGGCAGAACCGATTCGATATCACCATTTTTCAGAGCCTCAAAAGCCTCGTCAGAAAATCCTTTTGCCTGTTGGAACTCAGAAAAAGCCTCTTTGATTTCATCTGCATTCATAAAATCCTGTTCTTCCAGAGCCTGAACAAAAATCAAATACGGTTTACTCTGCTGACTCAACAAAAAATCCACATCTGATTCGGTCAAATATCCCTTTTCAATTGCCAAATCCCCAAAACGGGTATCCGAGTGCATCTGCAACCGGTTTAATTCATCAGCCTGTTCACGAGTCAAAAGGCCTTCGTTTTCGGCAATCAACCCTAGTTTTACGTGATTTGCCTTAATGTACTCCATACAGGAATCAAATTGCTCCTCATCGAGTTTTCCATTTTCCAGCAAAAACGTTCCAAAAAACTGACTAAACATCAAAAATCTCCTTTCAATTCTATTATTTTTATTATACAATAGAACGGAGAAAAAGCAAAGAAAAAAGTAAATTTTACAAAAATTGATCGGAAAGGAAGTTTTAAGATGGCAGGTTCTGTATTGGGAGATCGTTTTACCGTTTCCACGTGGGGAGAGTCTCACGGAGTGGGCCTGGGAGTAGTTGTAGATGGGTGTCCCGCCGGAATCGAATTGCGTGAAGAGGACATTCAAAAGATGCTGGACCGGAGAAAACCCGGAAGTACCAAATATGCAACTCCACGCAAAGAGAGTGACCGGGTAAAAATTCTATCCGGAGTGTTTGAGGGAAAGACGACAGGAACTCCCATTTCGATGATGGTGGAGAATACCTCACAGCGATCCGCGGACTACTCAAAGATTGCCGATGTCTACCGGCCGGGACATGCGGATTACACCTTTGATGCCAAATACGGGTTTCGTGATTACCGCGGTGGCGGGCGCTCTTCCGGTCGGGAGACGATCGGCCGCGTGGCGGCAGGTGCGATTGCTCAAAAGATTTTAGAAGAGCTGGGAATTTCTGTGACCGCTTTTACAAGACAAATCGGTCCCTATGAGTGCCGGGATGAATATCTGGCAAAAGAAAATATTGGGAAAAGTCCTCTGTGCATGCCGGATCTGGAGAGATCCGGGCAGGCCGAAGAGTATCTGACGCAGATGATAAGAGACCAGGATTCAGTGGGAGGTATCGTGGAGTGCGTTGTCCACGGGATGCCCGCAGGAATCGGAGAACCGGTTTTTGACAAGCTGGATGCAGTTCTCGCTAGAAATATCTTCTCAATCGGAGCGGTCAAGGGAGTGGAGATCGGAGATGGATTTGCCGTGGCACAAAAGAATGGTTCGCAGAATAATGATGAGTTTTTGGCGGGAGAGGATGCAGAGGTAAAAAAGAGAACCAACCATTCCGGTGGAATTCTGGGAGGAATCAGTGATGGAGATGACATTGTCATTCGCGCTGCTTTCAAGCCTACCCCGTCGATTTTCAAAAAGCAGAAAACGGTCAACCGTCAGGGGGAGAATATCGAGATAGAGATACAGGGCAGACATGATCCGGTGATTATGCCACGGGCGGTCGTTGTCGTAGAATCCATGACGGCCCTGGCGCTGGTGGATGCGCTGTTTACCGGTATGACTTCGCGGATGGACCGCATCCGTGAATTTTACAAAAGAGAGTGACTGTCATAACCCTCATCGATGTCATATAATATAGAAAAAAGAAGAATGAGGTCGGATAAAATGAAAAAATACCGCAGGATTCCGGGCGGTTATCTGATTGAAGATGATACTTCGATTTATGAAGTGGATATTCTGTGTTATGAATGTCTGACGGAAGAGGAAAAGAGACATTTCTTTGATGAGCAGGAGATCACGCATCTTCAAAGAGGATAATAAAAAAAGAAAAAGAGGCTGCCGGTCAGCCTCTTTTTCGCACTCAGGACTTGGTTTTATTAGAAACCGCATCCGCATCCGTTACCGCCAAAACCACCATTGCCGCCACAGCAAAGGAGAATCAACAGAATCCAGATGCAGCTGTTGTCACCACCGCATCCATTGCCGCCAAAACCACCGTTGCCACCGCAGCAGCTGAGAAGGAGCAGGATGATGATCAGGCAGGAGCAACTATTGTTTCCACCTTCGTTGCCGAATCCGCCTCCGCACTGTGTTGCTGATAAATCGCTCATAAGTTTGCCTCCTGTTGTTTTTTGTTCGTTTACAATGTCAAAGTATGAAAAACAGCCTGTCAGTGTTCCAGAATTTACAAAAAAAAATCCGAATAAATAAAAAAATAAGGAGCAAAATATCTTTTGACCCCGACCTTATCTTATAGTATAATAAGAAAGATTTAAAAAACTACATAATACAACAGAAAATGCCGGAAGGGGTAACAAACATATGAAACGGTACATTTGGATCGTCTGTCTGATGATGATCGTCCTGTCGGTCGTTGCCTGCACAAAGTGGAAAAGCGGTAAAAAAACGAGTCCGCCACCGGGACAAGCAGTGAGTGGAGGAGCCGGGATATCGGGCGGTGCCATTTCACCGGGAGCAGTTTTGCCAAAGGAATTCGAACTGTCGGATTCACAGGCATTTGCGCTTGCGGAAGAAATTGTTCAGGATATGACGCTGGAAGAAAAAATCGGACAGATGTTTTTGGTGGATTTGTCTACGCTGGATGCTTCCGAGAAAAACAATCCCACGTATAATCTGCCAAAGAAGGCAAGAGAGCAGTTAGAAAAAGCTCTGCCGGGCGGTATTTATCTGTCAGAAAAAAATATAAAAACAAAAGAGCAGACATTGGAGCTGATCGATCAGCTCCAGGGCTGTGCGACCGGCTGTGCGCTGTACATTGCCGTGGAAGAAGAGGGCGGAGGCGAGCACTCTCTCTCAGCGAAAGTCAACGATCTGAAGGTGGCTGGATATATTATGCCGGCAGATCTTGGCGGTGCCCTGTCGGAGGAACAGATTTACAACACGGCAGGCAGCATTGCAAAGGAACTCAGGGAGTGGAATGTAAATCTTAACCTGGCTCCGGTGGCAGATATCAGCAGCAATATGAAGTCAGACTATATGCGTCGCTGTTTTTCCACCGATGAACAAGAGGTTGAGACAGCACTGCGAAGTTATGTATCCGGACAGAGGGATCAGGGGCTGGCAACAACACTAAAATATTTTCCGGGGATTGGAAATGTCTCAGGGGATTATGAAGAGGAATTGTTAAAAAACACAGACAGCCTGATGAAAATGCGAAGACGGAATTTTAAGCCATATAAAGAGGGAATCGAGGCGGGGACCGATTGTATCATGGTCAGCAACGTGGCGATTCCGAAGATCACAGTGGATGAGAAACTGCCTGCATTCATGTCCGAGGCGATCGTGACGGATCTTTTGAGAGAGGAGATCGGGTTTGACGGTATCATTATGACCCCGGCACTCACGATGAAATCTCTCACAGACAATTATAAACAGGAAAAAATGGTCGTAGAATCCGTAAAGGCCGGATGTGACATGATTGTTCTGCCGGACGACTACCGAAAGGCATACAAAGCTTTACTCAATGCCGTCCACTTAAAGGTGATTGATGAAAAACGAATCAATACATCCGTGAGCCGGATTGTCAAAAACAAAATCCAGCGGGGGATTTACCGGTTGGAGCCAAATAAATAAAAGATAAAAAAGGGGATGCACATGGATCTGGATTTTCATAAGAGAGAGAATGAGTTTGAAGGGCTGCATGAGGAGTGCGGTGTGTTTGGCATGTATGATTTAGATGGAAAAGACGTGGTATCATCCATCTATTATGGTTTGTTTGCATTGCAGCACCGTGGACAGGAGAGCTGTGGTATTGCTGTCAGCGATACCGAAGGGCCCAAAGGACATTTTCTGACAGAAAAGGGAATGGGGCTTGTAAATGAAAATTTCAATGCTGAAAATTTAGAAAAATTAAAAGGCAACATCGGAGTGGGACACGTACGCTACTCAACGGCCGGAGCGAGCAACAGTCACAACATTCAGCCGCTCGTCCTGAACTATGTGAAGGGAATTCTGATGCTGGCGCACAACGGCAATCTGGTCAATGCCCTGGAACTCAGAAGAGAGCTTGAGTATTCGGGAGCGATTTTTCACACAACGATTGACACCGAGGTCATCGCTTATCTCATTGCCAGAGAGCGCTTAAATGTAGGAACGGTCGAGGACGCAGTAAAAAATGCGATGAAGAGAATCAAAGGGGCCTATTCGCTGGTGATCTCCAGCCCGCGCAAGCTGATCGGAGCGAGAGACCCGTATGGATTCCGACCGCTCGTTATCGGAAAAAGAGATAATGCCTATGTGCTGGCCAGTGAGACCTGTGCGCTGGATGCGATCGGGGCAGAGTTTGTGCGGGATGTCCTGCCGGGAGAGATTGTCATGCTGGATAAAGATGGCATTTCGTATGATCGGAGTATGTGCACACAAAAGCCGGCCAGATGTATTTTTGAGTATATTTATTTTGCGAGACCGGACAGCTATGTGGATGGCATAAGCGTCTATGATTCGAGAATCATGGCGGGAAAGATTCTGGCGCAGATGCATCCGGCCGATGCAGACATTGTCGTCGGTGTACCGGATTCCGGCAATGCAGCAGCGATGGGATTTGCCGAACAGATGCACATCCCTTACGGTGTCGCATTCATAAAGAATAATTATGTCGGAAGAACATTTATCAAGCCAAAGCAGTCAGCGAGAGAGACAAGTGTCGGCATCAAATTAAATGTATTAAAAGAGGTTGTCCGGGGCAAGCGGGTGGTCATGGTAGACGATTCCATTGTCAGGGGGACGACCAGTGGGAAGATCGTAAAGCTTCTCAAGGATGCGGGAGCGCTGGAGGTTCATGTCCGGATCAGTTCGCCACCATTTTTGTATCCGTGTTATTTTGGGACGGATGTTCCGAGCTGCGACCAGTTGATCGCGCATAACAATACCGTAGAACAGATCTGTGAGCTGATTGGCGCAGATTCGTTGGGATACCTGGACGGGGAGAGACTTCCCGAACTGATAGGAGGGGACACCGGCTACTGTGATGCCTGTTTTTCGGGCAACTATCCGGTAGAACCACCGAAAGAAGATATTCGGGGAGAGTATGATAAATAACGTTAGAAAAGAGCAAAGGAAGAGAGGAATCAAAATGAGTACAGACAAGTATGTAAGTCCGTTATCCGAGAGATATGCGAGCAAAGAAATGCAATATCTGTTTTCTCCGGATATGAAATTCAGTACATGGAGAAAATTGTGGATTGCACTTGCGCAGACCGAAAAAGAGTTAGGGCTCAAGGACGCACAGGGGAATCCACGCATCACCGATGAGCAGATTCAGGAATTGCAGGAGCATATGGAAGACATCAATTACGACGTGGCAAAAGCGAGGGAAAAAGAAGTGCGCCATGATGTCATGAGCCACGTGTATGCCTATGGCAAGCAGTGTCCAAATGCAGCCGGCATCATTCATCTGGGGGCGACATCCTGTTATGTGGGAGATAACACCGATGTCATTATCATGAGAGAGGCACTTAGACTGGTCAAGAAAAAATTGGTAAATGTCATTCAGATTCTCTCAGAGTTTGCGGATCGGTATAAGGATCTTCCGACCCTTGCCTTCACCCATTTTCAGCCGGCACAGCCGACCACGGTAGGAAAGCGTGCCACTCTGTGGATGCAGGAGCTGGTTATGGATCTGGAGGATTTAGACCATGTCCTCTCGAATATGAAGTTACTGGGGTCCAAGGGGACAACGGGAACCCAGGCGAGCTTTTTGGAACTCTTTGACGGAGACGAGAGCAAGTGCAGGGAGGCGGATCGGCTGATCGCAGAGAAAATGGGATTTGATGCCTGTTTTCCGGTATCCGGTCAGACATATTCGAGAAAGCTGGACACAAGAGTCGTAAATGTTCTGGCAGGGATTGCGGCCAGCGCACATAAATTTTCCAATGATATTCGTCTGTTACAGCACCTGAAAGAGGTGGAGGAGCCATTTGAAAAGAGTCAGATTGGTTCTTCAGCGATGGCATACAAGAGAAATCCGATGCGGAGCGAACGCATCGCATCTTTGGCCCGTTATGTCATGATTGACGCCCTGAATCCGGCAATCACATCAGCGACCCAGTGGTTCGAGAGGACACTGGATGACTCTGCGAACAAGAGACTGAGCGTGGCAGAGGGATTCCTTGCCATTGATGGAATTCTGGATCTCTATATGAATGTGGCAGACGGTCTGGTTGTCTATGACAAAGTGATACAAAAACGACTCATGTCAGAGCTTCCGTTTATGGCGACAGAAAATATCATGATGGACGCTGTCAAGGCAGGAGGCAACCGTCAGGAGCTCCACGAGAAAATTCGTGAGCTGTCGATGGAAGCCGGTGCGAATGTAAAACAAAAGGGTCTGGATAACAATCTGCTGGAACTGATCGCACAAGACGATGCATTCCCGATGACTTTAGAGGAATTACAAAAGACCATGGATCCTAAGAAATACGTTGGCCGAGCACCGAGTCAGGTGAGTGAATTTCTGGATGAAGTCATCCGGCCGATTTTGGATGAGAACAAAGAATTGCTCGGCATGAAAGCAGATATTCACTGTTAAAAAAGAAAAAATCAACGATAAAAACAGTAAGAGTTTTTACGTGTTTTCTGAGAAGAGAACTCGTGAAAACTCTTCTTTTATTGACAGATAAGAAGATTATTTGTATAATAATTCATACTGGTTAGAAATTTCTAACAAGTGTTTGGTATAAATAACCAAGGGGGAATTCTGTGAGAAAGAAAATTCGGTATATCTTACTGGCTTTGTGTATTGTCGGACTGTTAAGTTCTTTTTGGGCATTTCCCAAGAGGTCATTTGGCAGTGAAAACACGACACAAAATGGAATCTACACCGTACAGGGAGAACTTGATCAGGCTTTTTCCAATCAGATTTCTATGGCAGATTCTGCGGTAAAAAGACCAATGTATGTGATAAAAAAGGAAGAGAGTACCTATCTGAGACTGGAATTGGAGCCGGTGGGGATGGGGTTGCTCAGTGGATATTTGTATGAGATTTCCTACTATCCGGACTGGGATAAGACAGACGAATTGCCGGATTCAGAAAAGACGCAGGAAAAACCGGTGCAGGTAGAAACCTACTCGTACCGGTTATGGAGCATATAAGAGCAGGAAATCCGGGAAAACCGGACAGGCAGTTCCGATTTTTGTGAGTATTTTCTCAGTCATTCTCGGAGCCGCTTATAAGATCAAGAGTCATAAATTGTAATCATTGTTTGTGGAGGATAGAATGAAAAAGAAAGGCAACCAATGGATAATAAAGATCGGATCAGTGGCGTTTTTTTGTCTCCTTCTTCTGACATTTCCGATCCGTCTGTCAGCAACCATGACACTGGCAAAGGAGGGAGAAATCTATACATGCACACTGCATCCGGAGTATGCACATCCGGTAACCGGAGAGATTGAAGATGCGGGCGGTGAGTCCGGTCGCACCACAGGGCAGGGAATGATAGAGAGCGCACTGAAAAGTGAGGGAATGATGGAAAAAACATCAGAAGGGAAATATTATCTGACATTTCGGATGTCTCTGCTGGATTATACCAAAGATCACTCGTTTGAAGTGCAGAAATGGGGAGAAGATAGCTGGACCAAAGCGGATAATACACAGACCGCCAAGGGGACAGACAGTAACGGGGCGACCGCAGATATGCGGATTCAAATTCCGTCTCAAAAGTGCGTCATACGTGGCAGGATGTATGTAGAAGCGATGGGGAGAGAAGTGATCTTTTATTTTTATCCGGACAATTTAAAAAAAGGCAAACCGTCCGACATGGAGGCAAAGATTGTTACAAAAGAGAGTGCAAAAAGCTCCGGGAAAGAAGAAAAAGAGCCTGCGGCAACACCGCACAAAGAAAGCAAACAGAAAAGCAAACAGGACAGCAAAGAGGAAGGAAAACAGGAGAAAACGGAGAAAACAGACAAAGTAGACAAAACAGGAGAGACGGAGAGCGATCCGGCACAGGAGGAGATCGAAACCTCGGATGGACTAAGTCTGTCGACAGAGAGTCAGGAGAGCGATACCGCCTCAGATCTTACATCGGAGGATGAACAGCAGAACAGCCTTTCTGAGAGTTCATCCGAGATTCGCTCTGTCTTGCAATGGATTGTAATTTTGACGGTTTCCATCACGGTATCCGGTCTGATTCTGATGATGGTGGCAGCTTTCTTAGTAAAATATTTTTTAGACAACAGATGGAAGTGGTTTGATGATGAAACAGATGATTAGAGGATTTTTCGCTGTCTTATTTTCTATGGTTTTTTTGACCGGATGTGTTGATCAGCATCCGGAGACAACACAGGAACAGGAATATGTGATAGGGGATTCTATGATAGAGGACACAGCAGTTTTGATGGCAAAAGAAAAGGTTGTGCAATTGGATCACGAACCGAGGATCATAGCAACCTCGGTGGCAACAGCACAGATCTGTGAGAGGCTGAATCTGAACCTTGTGGGAGTGTGCAGCAGCTCCATTTCTGAGATTCCGGACCGGTATAAAGATGTGCCAACAATCGGCACATCGATGGCACCGGACATGGAAGTGATCGCTTCTCTTAGCCCGGACTGGATCCTTGGCCCGGTGTCCCTGCAGACAGACTTACAGCCAAAGTATGAGAATCTGGGAGTGGACTGGGCATTTTTGAACCTGAACAGTGTCACGGGGATGTATCGCTCAGTTGAACAGATGGGAGAGATTTTTGGGAGACAAGAACAGGCACAGGTGTTAGTGAAGGAATTTCATGAGTTCTACCAGAACTATCAACAAGAAATAAGTGGAAAAGAAAAACCTAAAGTAATGATTTTGATGGGGCTGCCGGGAAGTTATGTCATCGCCACGCCCAAATCTTATGTGGGAAGTCTTGTTGAGATGCCGACCAGCGAATTAGACAAAAACGGTATTTATGTGGTAATGGATGTTGACCAGATGCCATATTCACCGGAGGCAGTCGTTGTATTTGATTGGAAGAATGCTGCTAAAACTGAGAAAAATCAGCAGTCGGAAGAACCGACGGAGCCAACGCAGCCGACGGAGCCAACGCAGCCAACGGATCCGGCACAATCGACTCCGGTTCCGGAGACAACATCGGCACCTGCGTCGACCCAGGCACCGGCTCAGACTTCAGGAACAACATCACAGACTGATCAGAAAACTTCTGATACCAAAAGTACCAAAGTGAAAATCACTGTCAAGTCGGGGTCAAAGAAAGTCAGCAAAATAACGATAAAGAGAAAGAAAACCAAAAAATTAACCATTGTAACGGATCCAAAGAATGCATCCGTAAAACTTGCAAAGCTGTCAGGCAAAGCTAAGAAGATTGCCAAGGTCAGCCTAAAGAAGAAGAAACTGACAATCAAAGGTAAGAAGAAAGGAAGCATCAAAATCAAGCTGACGAGCGGCAAAACAACAAAAACATTAAAAATCACAGTAAAATAAAATTGAAAAGATAGATAAAATGTCATATAATAGACGGAAGAAATACTGACAATATGGAGGAAGAAAACCATGACGCAGAGACAGGCAGTATCCGTAGCAACGATTCTTGGAATGGTCGTGCTGGTTCTATTATTGGTAGTTTGCCACCCCTTTTCCTGGGGGAGTGAACTGGAAGTAGCAGTGACAGGAACCAGTGTCAGCGAGGCCGCTGTGAGCGGTTCAGGAGTCAGCGGGACTGCGGTGAGCGGGGGAGCTGTCCTGAGTGGCTCGGCAAAAGGCTTTTATTCTTCCTCCGTGACCGGTGGGGCGGTAACCGGATCGGCAATCGCGATCGGGAGCGGAAACACCCTTGTGACGCGCATCGCCATGCCGGATGGATATGTCAGAACCGAAGATACGCAGGACAGTCTTGCCTATTTTCTCAGGAACTATCCGCTTCGAAAAGATAAAAGTAAAGTTAAGCTGTACGATGGCTCCTACAAAGTCAATCAGGATGCTCACGTCGCCATCTTTAAGCTGCCGCTTGAAAAAGAAAATCTGCAGCAATGTGCAGATTCCATCATCCGGGTATACGCAGAGTACTACTACAAGACCGGTCAGTATGACAAGATCGTATTTCGTTTTGTAGACGGATTTGAGGCGGATTACAGCAAATGGCGTGCGGGGGCGAGGATTGAAGTCGGTGCAAATGGCGCACAGTGGACCGATGGCACAGCTGCGGACGAGTCCTACGCTGCCTTTAAAAAATATCTGCGCATGGTATTTTCCTATGCCAATACGACATCGCTCAAAAGTGAATTTACAGCGACTGATATTTCGCGGATGCAGATAGGAGATATTTTTCTTCAGGATGGTTCATCCGGGCACGTTGTGATGGTCGCTGACCTGTGCGAGAACGCAGAGGGCAAAAAGGCATTTTTGCTGGCGCAGGGAAGTACACCGGCACAGCAATTTCACGTATTAAAAAATCCGGCACATGAGGACGATCCGTGGTACTACGAAGAAGAGTTGACCTACCCTCTCAAGACACCGGAATTTACCTTTCAGGAAGGCAGTCTCATGCATCGGAATGATGGATAAAAGAAAGAAATCCGCCATATCAAATGACATGGCGGATTTCTCCTGCGTCAAAATTTTCCTTCTCCACATAGGACTGATGGAGATTCTCGATAAATTTATAATCTAAAACTTCATTATATATCGTAATCTCACAGATGTCTCCGATATAAGAAGGCTGGAATACATCCCCGCCTACAATAATCCACTTTACATAGTGATTTGGCGGAGTATTCACCATCTGTGCGATCATGTCACCGTTGATAAAATAAGTGCCGGTCTCGGTCTTGGCATTATAAGTGATCACCACATGCCACCACAGATTCGGATGAAGCTGGATGGCGCTGGCATCATACCAGCCGTTGATCTCTCTGGAATCGCGGATGCGAAAATCTGAGTGTCCCTCCCAGGCGAGGGGACAAGTTGCAAAGAAACCGGTCTCGCACTTGATATAGAGAGTGGCGGACCACTGATACAGCTTTTCCGGGCGAACCCACATCGAGACTGAAAAACTGTCGCTGACAATGATCTCAGGCGGCAGAAAAATCGTGTTGCAGGTTGTGTCGCCACCCGGAAAATGAAGGGCTTTGGAGTCGGTAAAAATGCCCTTGCAATACGAAAATCCCTCTCCGTTATAGGTTCCTTCCAGACTCCCGTCCTCGGATTTGAGATCGCCATTTAACCGGAACATAAAATTCTCCTGATAATTGGCAAGGTACTCATCGGCAAATTCAATGAACTGATCAAGTGGAAGCGGCTTTGCGTAATAAAATCCCTGCGCGATCTGGCAGCCACATTTTTTGATCAATTCAATCTGCTCAATCGTTTCCGTTCCTTCAGCGACCACATCAATTTTTAAGTCACGGCACATCATAATAATGCTTCGGATCACCGTGCGCCCGCGGGGAGTGTTGTAGGATGTCTGCAAAAATTCCCGGTCGATCTTGACCGTGTCCACGGCCAAATCCTTTAAGAGGTTCAGGGCGGAAAAGCCGGAGCCAAAGTCATCAATGGAAACCAGAAATCCCTTTGATTGCAGCACATCAATGACCTTGATCAGCTCAGCATTATCTTTAATGAATGTATTTTCGGTAATCTCCAATTCCAATTCATTGTTTGGAATATTATATTTTGCGGCAATCTGTTCCAGATCGGAAACAAAGTGCTTGTTGTATAGATGAAGGCGTGACATATTGACCGAGATCGGAACGTGCTCATACTTCTTTCCCTTCCAGGTCTTCTTGATGCGGCACACCTCTTCAAACACATACATATCTAACTTGGAAATAAAGCCATTTTTCTCAAAAAGGGGTATGTAAACGGCAGGGACTCTGACGCCATCGATCGGATGAACCCATCGGGACAGCGCTTCTGCTCCGTATAGTTTACAGGAAATAATATTGATCTTCGGCTGAAAATATACCTCAAATTGTCCGTTTGCAAGGGCATCTTCCATCTCCGCTTCAATGTTGCGGCTGATCTCCAGCGTCTTGTCGTAGGAGTGGTAGATGGTATACCGGTTTTTTCCATCGTACTTGGACTGGTACATGGCGGCATCGCACTTGGCCAGAATATCATCCAAAGGCTGATTGGCAGACTGCTCAAAAACAATTCCGATACTCAGTGAGACAAGAGAGAGAATATCCGCGCGGAAATCAATCTGGCCCATATTGTCAATCAGTTTGTCTGCAATCTTTTCAACTAAATCGGGTTTGGTCTTTCCGTCCATCAATACGACGTATTCATCACCACCGATTCGGGAAGTAAAACCATTGCTGTAATTTTGGATCAGATGACTGATTTCAATCAGCAGTTTATCTCCCATGCTGTGACCATAGATATCGTTCACGCGCTTAAAGTTATCAATATCAATGAACATAGCATGGACGACGCACTTGTTGTCCAAATCACCATAGTAGTGATAGAGTCCCTGACGGTTGGCGAGTCCGGTCAGATAATCGTGTTCAATTTGTTCCATGAGACATACCCCCTTAGTAGTAGTGTCACTTAACCGAATTATAACACAAATTGTGTAAAAGCACCATGATTTTTTTTGAAATTATTGATTCTTTTGTTGATTTTTGCTATAATAAATTCAATTTATATGTTTTAGGAGGTTCAAATGAGAGCGAATACGCGTAAAGTGGTGAGTATTCTTGCCGTTGCATCGATTCTTATGAGCGGATGCGGTAAGAGTCAGGAAGAGATTGCACAAGAAGAAAAAGAGACGATCACATCTGACTTTTCAGTCAGTTATGATGGGATCAAGACAGCGAATTTTGTTGCGGGTACAAGTGTTCATGATCCATCGATTCTGGAAGCAGATGGGAAATATTATATATATGGGTCGCATATGTCAGCGGCTGAGTCCGAAGATCTGAGAACATGGAAGTCCATGACCGGAGGATACAGCTACTCATCGGACAATCAAGTGTACGGCAAGCTCTATGACAGCAAGGGGCCGTTTGCCTTTACCGGCAAAGCAAACAGCGTCATCAAGACCGATGGGAACGATGTCCGCCTGTGGGCTCCGGATGTAAAATACAGTGAGAAGATCGGAAAGTATTATATGTATTTTTGCACGACATCGAACTATTATACTTCGACGGTGTGCTATGCCACGGCAGATTCTCCGGAGGGACCATTTGAGTGGAAGGGAAATCTTATATACTCCGGTTTCAGTGAACAGGTGCTTGACAAGACAAATGTGTTGGATTATGTAGATAAAACCTATGTCGAAGACAATTATTTAAACGGTGGAGTATCGTATAACAACTCCAAGTGGCCGAATGCTTTGGATCCTACCATTTTCTGGGATAAAGACGGTCGTATGTGGATGACTTACGGCTCCTGGTCAGGCGGCATCTTTTTGCTGGAGATCAACGAGGAGACAGGAGAGGCGATTCATCCGGAGGCGGATCCGGAGAATGATGTCGATCCGTATTTCGGCAAGAGGCTGATTGGCGGTGGGCACACATCGATTGAGGCCCCTTACATTTTGTACGACAGCGTCAGTGATTATTACTACCTGTTCGTTTCTTATGGCAATCTGCAGAGAACAGGCGGCTATCAGATCCGGGTGTTCCGCTCCAAGACACCGGACGGCAATTACGAGGATATGAACGGCAAGGCGCCGAAGCTGGGAGCCGGCAACCCGAAAACGTTTGGTCTCAAGCTCTCGGGCAACTATATGCTTCCGTCCCTGAATATGGCCTATATGGCGACGGGGCACAACTCGGCATTTGCGGCAAAAGATGGGAAAAGATATGTCGTATACCACTCGAGATTTGAGAAAAAGGGAGAGGTACATGAGCCCCGGGTACACCAGTACCTGACCAACGAAGAGGGATGGCCGTGTATGCTTCCATATGAGACGGACGGAGAGGAAGTGAATGCGTCCGGATATAATAAAGAAGAGATTATCGGAGAATATTATGTGATCAATCAGGGAACCGATGTGAGCGCTGACATAGCAGAGCCGTTTAAACTGGTACTCACGCAGAACGGCAATGTGTTCGGCAAATCCACGACCGGTATCTGGGAACAAAAGGAAGGAAGTTATCAGATGCATATTACCTATGGAGGAAAAGAGTACAGCGGAGTGTTCTGCAAGATGAAAGATGAGGCCGGAACCAACTGCATTGTTTTCTCAGCGGTAGGCGGAAATGAGAGTGTCTGGGGAGTGAAATATTGATGACAGAGAGAAATTGGGTAAAGAGTAAGAAAAAGACAGGGCCGGTAAATCCAAAGATCGAGCTGATCAAGGACATTGCCGGATGGCTGCTGATCACAGGGCTGGCATTTTTGTACTGGATGGTCATGCTGCTGTTCGCATCCCTGGTGCTTCTCAGCTATTGGAATGTGACCTTTGCGCAGATCGTACGATATTCCGTTGTTCTGATGATCGTGACATCCATTGTTTACCTGACCTCATTGATCCGAAGGAGAAGAAAAGAACATCGGATTGCCAAGTACATGGCGGAGTGACGATAGAGAGAAAAGTTCAGCCGATTCCCCAAAGAGCCGGAGAGCTCCCGGTTCATGGGGAAGGCGGCCGGACTTTTCTTTTTTTTGAGGGAAAACGAAATCTTGTTGGTTTTGTGGAAAATTTTGTACAATATGTACACTTTACACTAAAAAAGACAAAAAAAAACGAAGATTTTTATAAAAAAACAACAATAAAATCAGGGGTTCATATTGACTTTTTTGCCTAATCATAGTAGTATAAAATATGCTAGGATATTTTACAATAATCTAAGATTATCATCATTTGACAGACTAAGTTGCGAGGAGGATGTTATGCGGCGTAAAATGGTAGCAAAAAAAGTAAAAAGGACAGTGGCAGCGATTCTTGCTGTTGCCTTTGTGGCTACGTGCGTGGGTCAGAGGGCGAACGTGGGAGGAGTTTCTTATGCTGATACGGATGATTCAGCACAAGAGAGCCTTGCAGCTGAGAGCACCACGTCCGATACGGGAACGGACTCGGAAAAAGAGTATTCCAGTGAACGTATCTCAACAAATTACACGAGAATGAGCAGCGCCTACAAGCTCAAGGATTATACGGGTGACCCGGTCGAGATCGACATCTCAGAGGCGGCTGCAGACGATTCGGCAGATGCGCTGACGGATGAGACAAAGGACTACGCAGATGCGGATCAGGTACTTAAGTTGTCGACGGGAGATAAGGCAAAGTTGAACATAGAAGTCCCGGAAGACGGACTCTATTACCTCAACTTCAACTATCTTTCCTATGATGAGTCGATTCTGCCTGTGACATTATCGATGCAGGTGGACGGTGAGTTTCCGTTTTATGAGACCCGAACC
Organism: uncultured Eubacteriales bacterium; assembly: GCA_900319095.1. GTDB lineage: Bacteria > Bacillota > Clostridia > Lachnospirales > Lachnospiraceae > Eubacterium_F. The sequence continues at coordinate 55,715 of ONNE01000161.1, forward strand.
GTAAAGCTCACCACGACGTGGAATCTTTCAGAGGAAAAGAACTACGACCGCTACAAAAATGAAGTCGTAGCCGTTCCGGAGAAAGATATTCGCTGGGAGAAACAGAGCCTGATGGATTCCAGTTATCGTCATTCGGATCCGCTGAAGCTGGAACTGGCGCAGGGGACTCATACCTTGGACATTGAGGTTCAGGAAGGAAACTTCCTGCTCGGCAATATTGAACTGAGTGCACCGGAGAAAGTGGAGAGCTATTCCGATTCTCCATCGGCAGATGGATCAGCACTCATCACAATCCAGGGTGAGGAGTACGCAGAGACCAACGACTCCTCGATTCATGCGATTGCAGAGTATGATACAAGCATTGATCCTTATGCCACCCGGGAGACGATTCTCAACACTTTGGATTCCGACTCGTTCAATGAGGCGGGACAGAGAGTGACCTACCGGTTTAATGTAGAGCAGGCGGGGAACTACAACATTGCAATGAACTACAGGCAGTCGGACAAGACAGACTTCCCTGTATTTGTAGACATTGCAGTGGACGGAGAAGTTCCCAATGAAGCATTTCGCTCATATGGTATGGCATATACCACAAAATATAAAACAAGCACATTAAAAGACTCAAATGAGAATGATCTTAGCGTTTATTTAGAAGCAGGAGAACATACCATCTCTTATACGATCAGTATGGACAATATCTGCTATATTATGGAAGAATTGGATGTCATCATGTCAGAAGTCAACGACCTTGCGTTGGAAATCACCAAGGTTGCCGGTACCAATGCAGATAAGTACCGAGACTTAAAACTGTCCCGATACATCCCGAATCTGGAACAGACTCTGAGCGGCTATGCAGAGCAGCTCAAGAAACTGGAACAGAGTGCGGTTCAGTGGAGTGACAGTGACAAGAACGTTGCCGTTATGTCTTCCATGTTGATTGCGGCAAAACAGTTACAGAGTCTGGCGGACAATCCGGATGAGATACCTTATCGTATCAGCGAGCTGTCTACCAGTACAAACTCAGTCAACCACTATTTGGCACAGGCGATTGATGATCTGATGGTAAATGGAATTGCCATTGACCGCATCTACATTTATCAGAACAATGCTGAATTGCCAAAGAAACCGGGATTTTTCAAATCCATCGGTATGAATTTGAGCCGATTCACATCATCCTTTACGAATCAGGCATACAGCACAAACAACACCGATAAAAATCACCTTCAGGTATGGGTAAACCGTTCCAGCCAGTATGTACAGATCATGCAGAAGCTGATTGATGAGAAATTCACACCTGAGACGGGAATTGATGTAGATATCAGTATTATGCCGGATCAGCAGAAGCTGGTACTTGCCAACTCGGCGGGTAATGCACCGGATGTGGCGACCGGCATCAACTACACGATACCGTATGAGCTGGCGATCCGTGGTGCGCTGGCAGATATGTCACAGTTTGACGGATTCAAGGAATCGGCCAGACAGTTTGAGCCGGGATTTTTCCTGACCGGAACGATTGGAGACAAGGTATACTCGATGCCGGAGACCATGAACTTCTGGGTACTGTATTATCGAAGCGATGTACTTGAGAAATTAGGAATTCCGATTCCGGAGACGATTGATGATGTCATTGATATGCTTCCGACTCTGCAGATGAGAGGATTGAATTTCTATTATCCGACAGCCGGAATGCTCCTTATGAGAAACTTCCACGGAACAACACCGTTGATTGTTCAGAGCGGTGGTTCGATTTATAACAGCACAGCCAATGCCGGATGTGGACTTGGCAATGAGAACACGGTTCAGGGATTTACGACTTTGACAGATTTGTTCACGGTATATAATATGCCGGTTAACGTAGATAACTTCTATCAGCATTTCCGAAATGGAGATATGCCGATCGGTATTGCCGATTATGCAACCTTTAACATGTTGACAAATGCGGCACCGGAGTTGGCAAGTTCATGGGAGATTGCACTGGCACCGGGAATCCGGCAGGAAGATGGCACGATTAATCGGTCAGTCTGCGGATGTGCAGAGAGCAGCGTAATCTTTAAGAGCGACTCGGATCGTGAACAAAAAGCATGGAAATTTGTCCAGTGGTGGTCATCGGCAGAAGTTCAGGCAGAGTTCGGACAGACAATCCAGATCAGTTATGGTGACGATTACATTTGGAACACAGCCAACATGGCGGCAATGGATCAGTTGCCATTGAATGCAAACTCGAAGAAAGTAATTGAAGAGACAGCGAAAAATGTTGTGGACGTGGCACGTGTGCCGGGCACATATCTGTTGGAGCGTGAAGTGAGCAATGCGTTCAATGATATTGTAGTAAACGGTCAGGATGAGCGTACGCGAATTGATAAGGCTGTCAAGAGCGTCGACCACGAGTTTGATCGAAAGCTTGAGGAGTTCGGCTACAACGACAGCAATGGAAATGTGATCAAAGATTACAATATTCCTACAATTGCAACTGTGAAAGAATTGCTTGGAGAATGAGAGATGGAGTGAGATATGGCTGATACAAAAAAAGTGGATGTTATCGAAGATTTGCCGGTTCTTACGAAAAAAGAGAAGAAAAAAGAACCTGTAAAACAGACGGTGACAGAGAAAAAAGAAGAAAAAATAAAAGAAACTGTCAGCGAAAAGCCGGCAGAAAAAAAATCAAAAGAGGCTTCCCAGACGGCGAAAAAGAAAAATGGTGGCATTCGCAGACGCGAGCGTTCCAATTGGCATGGATACCTCTTTATGGCGCCGTATGCGATTGTGTTTACGATCTTTATTCTGGTGCCGACGGCAGTAGCAATCATCTTGTCGTTTACAAACTTCAACAGTATTCAGATGCCAAAGTTTACCGGCTTCCTGAATTACATAACGTTGATTACCAGCGACGAAGTATTTATGCAATATGTCCTGCCAAACACCGTTGTATATGCGATTATCGTCGGTGTCGGGGGTTATGTTCTCTCGTTCATTCTGGCATGGGCACTGTGTAACCTGACCAGACTTCCGCGTACGATTTTGGCGCTGATTATTTATTCGCCAAGTATGACGGGACCGACAGCGATGACCGTACTCTGGAAGGTCATCTTCTCCGGTGACCAGACGGGTCTTTTGAACAGCTGGATGATGAATCTGGGACTGATCAACGAACCGATTCTGTGGCTGTCCAGTTCGACTTATCTGTTGCCGATCGTTGTCATCATCGGATTGTGGTCATCTATGGGTGTAGGCTTCTTGTCCATGATTGCCGGTATATTGAACTCAGATGAAGAACTCTATGAGGCAGCGGCAATTGACGGTGTCAAGAATCGAGTTCAGGAGATGATCTATATCACGATTCCACAGATGAAACCGCAGATGCTGTTTGCAGCCGTAATGGCAATTGTAAACGCATTCCAGAATGGTTTGATTTCGACACAGTTGACAGGTAACCCTTCACCGGGATATGCAGCACAGTTGATCGTAAACCACATCGAGGACTATGGTTTCCTCCGATATGAGATGGGTTATGCTGCGGCTGTTTCGGTGGCATTGCTGTTGATTGTACAGATATTCTCTGCGTTTTGTAACGCATTGTTGACAGAGAAAGATTAAGTAAGAGAGAGAAGGAGGGTAAAAAATGGCATATAAAGGAAAACGAATGAATCCGCAGAAGTTCGAGAAAGGCCAGATTAAGATCATGCTCTGCCTGTTGCCACTGGTACTGTTCATGTTCTTACCGATTCTCTTTATTGCGAATCATGCGTTCAAACCGATGGATGAGTTGTTTGCGTTTCCACCGACGTTTATCGTGAGAAACCCAACCATGGAGAATTTTACGAAATTAGTTAAGTTTAGCCGTACGGCAGGGATTCCATTCAGCCGTTACGTGTTCAACAGTTTATTTGTGACGATTGTGACCGTGGTGCTGTCACTGATTTTTACCACCATGGCGGCATTTGCACTGGCAAAGCTGAAATTCAAAGGGCGCGATGGCATGATGCGTATCAATCAGATTGCGCTGATGTTCGTGCCGACGGCAGTTTTGATTCCACGTTATCTCGTAATTTGTAATTTGGGTTTGATTGATAACATTTGGGCACACGTTCTGCCACTTTTAGCATATCCGGTATCCCTGTTCCTTGTAAAGCAGTTCGTTGAGCAGGTTCCGGATGCGCTGATCGAGGCGGCATATATAGATGGAGCGACGGACTTTAAGATCTACGTCAAAATTATCATCCCGATGATTCGTCCGGCGATGGCGACAGCGACGATTCTTGCGTTCCAGCAGGTGTGGGCAAACATGGAGTCATCGAACTACTATATCAACGATGATAGTATGAAAACGTTGACGTTCTATATGAACTCCTTAGTGAATGTGAACAACACGGTTTCCGGTCAGGGTATGGCGGCAGCCGCAACATTGATCTTGTTCGTACCAAATCTGGTTCTGTTTGTAATCCTGCAGAATAAGGTAATGAACACGATGGCACATTCCGGTATCAAATAACAATTGCAAAAAGGCGAAGGAAAGAGGCAATATGGTAGGAAAGAAAAAAATCTTGAAGCTGATGGCTTTGCTCTTAGTTGCAATGGGTATCAGTTCGGGAATCAACACAGTGACTGCATCCGCAGAAACGCCATATAAAACATATACCGTCGATGGATATGGCAGGATGGAGGAGACACAGGCAGCGTACTTGGCAGAGAACACCATTCTCAAATTTGGGAAAGAGACGCTCAAGAGTCCAAGTGATTTGTGTGTCACAGAAGACGGAAAAATCTATGTGGCCGATACCGGTAATTCACGTATCGTAGTCGGCGACACACAAGGCAATCTGGTTAAGATTGTGGGAGAGGGGACACTCAAGACTCCGAGAGGCGTATATGTCA
>ONNE01000164.1 GCA_900319095.1 uncultured Eubacteriales bacterium
CGCATCCTCATCCCAATCATAAATGGCGACTTCTGAGATATAATTTGTCTTCTCTGTATTTCTTCCCGTCGAACGGCTGAGCAGAAGCTTTGTGCCGTCCTCCGAAAAAGCCAGTCCCTGAACACGGTTTGGAATCAGTCGTGAGGCAACTCTTTGGGCCACCTTATAATTTCCCAGCTTCAGTGTACCCTCAATCTGAACCAGTCTCTTATTTTCCTCATCCTCATTTTCTTCTACATCACCAGTCTCCGATACACTGACACTCATCTCTCTCTGAATGGCAATCGTTATCGAATCGTATTCCTTCTCCTCACAGTTCTCCAATGCGCTGTTCAGATCGCTGACACTGGTAATCGGACTGTCTTCGATCGAGACAATCACATCACCAGCCTCAAATTTATAATATTTCTCGGTTTCAAGCTCCGGATCTTCTTCCTCCTCTTCATCTCCGGTTGACAGTTTCTTCGTCTTGTCAACCAAAGTGAGCGTCGGTGAGGAAATCTTGTTTACCGAAGATGTGTCAACCTCTGTGATCAGAGCACCCGTGCTCTCTTCACTTTCCTCTGTTTCTTTATAATCCTCTACTTTGACTGCCAGATATCCTTCTGACGGAGTATCTGCCGTATACGAAGTCGTTGTGGCCGGAACCAGCTGATCACTGGCGCCATTCTTACCCTCGACATACATATATGGCCACATATGTGGGAGTTCACTCTCATCGACCAGACTGCTGCTCGCGTAGGCACTGGTGTATGCTGCTTTATAATTCGGAAGCGTCATATTCTTAGCAACCCAGATAAATCCATCTCTCGCATTATAGGTTACCGCTGACGGATATCCTTCAATCGACTTAAGGGTAACTGTCTCGATTCCAATCATTCCCTTGGTTCCCTGTGCATATCTTTGCAGATCCGCATAGGATATTTTCTGAAGCTGCTTACTTGCCGCATGGCATACCCAGATGTTCTGGCCATCGTAAGTGATACCGCCAACGTGTGTCTTCAAGGATAGCACAAGCGTTCTAAGATATGCCCCCGTTGTCTTATTGTAGATAAAGATACAGCTGTTGTGAACGCTATCGGCACAGTACGCAGTCGTCAAAAGATAGTCACCTGCATAGCAAAATCCCTGTGGACACAAATTGTTACACTGAATGTATTGATTTGTCAAGTCGTTCTCAACGGTTGGTGCCAATCCGGTAAGCGTATACTCAGACCAGACTTTCCAGGCGTACGCCGTCAGCTTATAAATCGGACAATTTTTGTGCGAATCCGCTGCCATATACGACTTCTCACTCATCATCTTTGTTATCTGTGCATCATAGTTAAAACCACGAATACTTGCTTCCGAGTCCACCGTAATCGGTTTTTTACTAATCGTCACTTTGGTCGTGGTAGACGCTGCCTTATAATTTGTCGATGCCGAAATCGAGATATTGACCGTTGCCGTTCCCGGTGCCACAACCGTTACCACTCCGGCAGAGCTTACCTTGATTACATTTGTTGTCGCACATGAATATGTGATGGTTCCAACACCTTTGGTTGGCTTTGCCGTAATATTAAAAGCACCGTCTCCCTCAATCGCTGTATACTCTGCACGATCTGCCACCAGCTTGCGGGATGCCTTGTTAATCTTAAACGTCTTTGTTTTTTTCCCTTTGTATAATTTGCTTGTTTTCTTAGCTTTTACCGTCACTTTTGCGGTGCCGGCACTCTTATTCTTTGTATATGTTACTGTATAATTCTTTTTCTTGGTAATTTTTTTCTTTTTATATTTCAGAGTTACTGTCGGCTTCTTTTTCTTGCCATTATACGTATATGATTTCTTGGAAAGCGTAATCTTCGCCTTAGATAAAGATATCTTCTTAGTCGTTTTCGTCTTCGTCTTTTTCTTGGCTTGTACTGTGGAAGGCATTCCAATTCCAAGCAGAACAGCAAGAAACAAAATCCCTAGTGCTACTATGTTCTTTTTCATTCTCATTACGAATTACTCCTTTGCTTAGCTACAACTTCTTCATCCTACGGCTATGATTTAACCACATAAAAATGGCAAAATATAGTCATTACTAAAATTTACGAATAGGATCCGATTCCGATTCATTTGCCTCTTCAATCTTTTTGATTGTCACAAAATAAGAAACTCCCGGGTTCACTTCTACCTGTACCCGGTCTCCCACACGGTGTCCCATCAATGCTTTTCCCAATGGCGACTCAGTGCTGATCAATCCCTTTAACGCATCGGATCGAATGGTCGTAACAATTTTATAGGTCTCTGTAATATCGTCCTCCTCAAAATAAACTTCCACCATTTTATTCATCCCGACCTCATCTTCTGCCGACTGATCCGATACAACCACTGCTGTCTTGATCATGCGTTCCAAATAACGAATACGGCTCTCGTTTCGGTTCTTTTCCTTTTTGGCAGCATGATATTCAAAGTTTTCACTCAGATCCCCATGCGCCCTAGCCTCTTTCACCGCTTCAAGCGCTTCCTTTCGGACAACTAATTTGCGATATTCAATCTCCTGTTCCATCTTTTCAATATCGCTTTGTGTCAATTCGTTTCTCATCCTATCCCTTCCATTCTTTACTCATAACTTATCCACATGACCGGTCGGATATTCACACCCTTTTGTTCCACCGGAAAACCATATGCAATCACTTCTTTTTGATTGGACACATAGGCGGTTGATGTCTGATCGACCCCGGGTGTGCGCAAGCGGAGATTCCTGGCACGATCTTTCATTTCATCCAGATACTCCTCTGCTTCCTGGATGCTTAAAAGGAAAATCTGATCGCTTGTATCCTCGCCTCCCTTTGTGTTATATACCGGATTATCACTGTTTTTCAGCTCCACCTCTTCCAGATAGGACAGCTCCGATGAGGTAAATTCTGTCGCGATGAATTCTGCATTCAGAAACCGGCGCAGAGAACTGCTTTCCCACGTTGTCGGCTGACTCTTTTTTTCATAGATCTCACGGTTCCAGCCAGTGGATGATTCCCCCTTGAGAGGTTCTTTGTGCATGAGAAGAACCTGGTCATCCTGCTTTTCCAATACGAGCCAATGCGACTTCCCATAGAGAACGGTATCGGTCGCTTTGGCATTTTTTATCATCGACTGTTCCAGCTGCGTTTTCATCTCTTCTGCATCCGGGATCTGCTGCTTTATCAGTGTATTGTACTCCTTCCATGCTCCCTCTAAATCCCCCTGTTTTTCCAGATTTTTTGCATAGAGGATTCTCTCCTGCGACTTTAACTGTTCACTATTTTTATAGGAACCCAGCTTTGCATAGGATTCCAATGCATATTTGTGCAGACCAACCACACTCTCGGCACCGGCAATCACATATCTGGTCGGTGTCATCTTATAGCTCACAATCGCTGCTGCAATCAGCACACATACAGCAATTGCCACCCATCTTCCCTTGTTGCTTTTGCCCCCACTCTGTGCATTCTGCTCTTTTGCTGTCGTTGTGACTGTCCGGGCAATTTCTTTTTCCTCTTTTGGCAGCTCGGCTTCCAGCTTCAATGCTTTTTGACGACATTCTTCACTGAGGTTTTCACATTCTTCCATCCCCTCGAAGGCGTCTGCTTCCGGTGTTTTGGCCAACGCAGCAAATTCGTCCGCCAACAGTGTATAAACATCATATTCATCCTGTTTTTTCAGAATACATCTTGTGGCTGTTTTCAGCGCTTTCATCTGTTCAAACTTTTCAGCCGGTGTCAGGACCACTTCACTTTTTTTCTTCTTTTTTTTCTTCTTTACCGGTGGCATAAGAACCCTCCCTTTTTTCCAAAAAGGGCTTTCCCTTCCATACCTGGTATGTCCGAAAAAGCCCCTGTTTTATCTGTTCTTACAAAAAATAGAATTACTTTTTGTTTTTCTTTGAGTAGCTGACCGCATTGGATTTATTCTGTCCTTTATTGGAAAGGAGATACCACAGCGGAGCTGCAATACAAATGGATGAATAACATCCTGAGATAATTCCAACGATCAACGGAATCGCAAATTGGCGAACGGAACTTACACCAATTAAAGCAAGCACAAATACCATGATAAAAGTGGTTATCGAAGTATTGATCGAGCGCGATAACGTCTCTGTAATACTCTTATTGATAATATCTGCCAGCTCTGTGCGCGCGGATGCTTTCTTACGGTTCTCACGAATACGGTCAAAGACAACGATCGTATCATTGATCGAATAACCGACAATCGTCAACATACAGGCAATGAACGTGCTTCCCACCGGAATGATGGAGCTTGCCACAACATAAACCGTAAATACAACTATGATATCGTGAACCAATGCAAAAACAGCGGATGCACCGGTTGCAAACTTGCGGAAACGAATCCAGATATAAATCAACATACATACCGCTGCGATCAACGTTGCAATAATCGCATCGGTCTTCATCTCATCGCTGACAGAAGCACTGATCGTCTCAGACTCAATCTTTTCCTCTGCCACACCAAACTTCGCTGCCATCTGGGCACGAACATTACCGTCCTGCTCCTCTGTCAATGCAGTCGTGCGGACCGTAATCTTCTTTACTCCCTTATCATCCGAAGTTGATACCTCTCCCGTCAGACCGGATGCCTCTTTGACTACATTCAAGGCATCTTCTTTCATCTGATCCGTGATCTCAGTTCCCTCATCCAGAGAAATGGATGTGGATGTTCCACCGACAAAATCCAGACTGTAGTTAAGCACTGAGCCTCTGGAAGCATTGAATATCAAGCCAACCACACAGATGACAACAACGGCTCCCGAAATACCTACATATTTCTTCCAGTTTCCCATGAAGTTAATGGTCTCACGCTCTTTCTGGACACCGTAGAACTTCGTATCAGTAACTCCCAGAGCCGCAAACGCATTTAACAAAAGTCTTGTCACAACAATCGCTGTAAACATAGACAAGATAATACCAATTGCCAAAGTTGTCGCAAAACCTTTCACCGTACCGGATCCCTTGAGATACAGCACAAAAGCAGCAATCAATGTTGTGATATTTCCATCAATAATAGCGGATAATGCCTTCGAAAAACCGTTCTTGATAGAAGACGAAACGGTCTTGCCGGTTGCCAGTTCCTCACGAATACGGGTAAAGATAATACAGTTTGCATCAACCGCCATACCGATACTCAGAATGATACCGGCAATACCCGGAAGCGTCAACGTAACGTTCAATCCATTCAGAATCAGCAATTCTGCGCCCACATAGAAGATCAGGGCAATTGAAGCTGCCACACCCGGAATGCGGTACATAATAATCATGAAAAGCATTACGAGAATAAATCCAATCACACCGGCAATCAGACTGCTCTTAAGAGCTTCACTTCCCAGTGTAGCGCCCACTACGTTATCATGAATATTTTCCAGTTCAACCGGAAGCGCACCAATACGAAGGGTCGAAGCGAGTTCCTCGGCCTCAGAAAACTCCTGAAAACCACCGGATATCTCACACTCTCCGCCCTCAATGGCCTCACGGATTAACGGATATGAAATCAATTTATTGTCATAAATAATCGCAAATTGTTCTCCGACATGCTCCGATGTCAATGTGGCAAACTTCTTCGTTCCCTTGCCATTGAACTTGAGTTCAACAACGTTCTCAGACGTACCTGTCTCACTGGTTCGTCTGGTAGCAGTTGCCTCTTTGATCATCTTACCGTCGATCTCAACATCCTTCTCATCAAAGGTAACTTCTTTTCCCTCTGACGGATTGGCATTGCCATCTTTATCTTTTACTTTTTCATATAAAACAAACTGAAGATTTCCTGCACTTCCAAGCTTTGCGAGAATTTCTTTGGAGTTGCTGACACCCGGAATATCAATCGTAATTCGATTGGAACCTTCCTGATACACAGCTGCCTCTGTACTAAAATCCTCTACACGTCTTTGCATCTTGTAGATCGTATCCTTCATGTCCTGCTCCGAAGGAGTATCTCCTTTTGCCTGATAGGTAACGCTGACGCCACCCTGCAGATCCAAACCAAGACGAATGTTTTTTGCACTTCCGCGATGAGCCTTGCCAATACCGGCATATGCCACATAACCAAACGCAGCGATCAGCACGATAACCAGTAAGACTTGCAGAAAGCCTTTCACTTTGCTGTTCATTTTTATAGTCTCCTTTACATAAAAAACTTATTCGAGTGGATACTCGGTAAATAAGTATAGCACAAAGAAAGTCTATCTTCAAGAAGAATTTTGGACTAGCAATGATATTTTTCAATCCTTCGATGAAGTTCCTGAGACTCTTCCGTGTTCTGATTCGATATTTCCTGCAAATGATCCATACTGGAAACCATATCGCTGCTCACAACACTGATTCTGCTGACCTGCGATGCACTGTCATTGACAGAATCCGAAATTTCCCGGATACTGCTGTCTACCTCTTTTACACGGCTCACAACCGAGTCGCCCTGCATCTTAAGATCCGTCATGCTGGTCTGAAGTTCTTTGGTCGAGTGCCCATACTGTCTTCCCAGATCAAGAAACGCGTTATAATCCTCTGCCACCTGTTCGCTCATGAACACATTCATCTCATCTGTCAATTCCAGCAAAAGATCCACGGACCGGGTTGTCTCACGGCTGATCGACTCGATTTCCTGAACAGACTCTCCAATATAGTTACTCAACCGCGACACCTCTGTTGCGACTACCGCAAATCCACGTCCCTGTTCACCGGCTCTCGCTGCCTCAATCTGTGCATTCAGGCTGAGCATCTCAGTCTGTTCTGCAATATCTGAAATCTGAGCGGCAATTTCGTTGACTGCTTTAATTTTCTTCGCACCCTCTATGGCAGTCTCCATATCACCGTGAATCTGCTCAATTTTTTTCATGGCAAGTTCTTTGTGGTCTCCTGCCAGCTTCTCTGCGTCCGCTGCCCGGTCGTTCTCTGTGCTCACCATTCTGGCAATCTCATCGACTTTGACAGCAAATTGCGAGACTTCCTGTGCCGCCTGTGTCAGATTGGCGCTGGCATTTTCACCTGTCGCACTGCACTCTTCCATATTGGCACTGATCGCATTGATGTTATCATTCATGGAGTAGATTGATTGGGAATTGGTATCTAATGTCTGATGAAGTTCATTCCCCGCATCCACAATGTCTGACGAAGTCGCTGCCACACTCTGTACCAGATCCCGGATCTGGCGGATAAACACATTCATATTCTCTGCAATGACTTCCATCTCATCTCCGCTGTGAATCATAATTTCTTTTTGCAGATCTCCGGAGCCATCGGTCAGATCCTGTACTTTTTGATTCAGAGAGACAAAGCCTCGTCGGATCGAGTGCCCCAAAAGAATCGCCAGCGCAACCCCGAAAGCAAACAGAATCACACACACAATTAATATCGTAAGAAACAGAGCTCTCGTCTGCTCTTTTACAAATTCAACACTCACATCGACAACAGCAAGTGCCACAACCTGTCCGTCCTGTTCAATCGGACTGTACGCACTGATATGAGTTCCCCACTCATCCGTGTACTCCTCACCAACCGTCGGCTTCCCATTGTATGCCTCATCGATTTCGGAAGAATCATCATCAAAATCGTCTCCCATCGCTGCCGGTTCATCCGGATCGGAATCCACAACAAAAATGTTCTTGTCTCCCTCTTTTCGAATGGTATACACATATTCCA
>ONNE01000203.1 GCA_900319095.1 uncultured Eubacteriales bacterium
ATTTAAGATATCCTGAATCGCAAAACGGGGTCTCGCCTTTGTCTCAAGATACATCTTTCCGATGTACTCACCGATCACACCGATCGCTAAAATCTGGAGTCCGCCAAGCGCCCAGATCGACACCATGAGACTGCTCCATCCGAGCACCGTATTCCCTAGAAAATGTTGAATCAAGGCATAAATCAGAATCACGATACTGACAATAAAAATGACCAACCCCAATGTCACGATCAGTCGGATGGGCTTGACACTAAAAGAAGTGATGCCATCAAAGGCAAATGCCAGCATTTTTTTGAACGGATATTTGCTCTCACCGGCAAATCTCTCCTGTCTCTCATAGTACACACAATCGGAGGGATATCCGATCAGTGGAACCATTCCGCGAAGAAAAAGATTGACCTCTTTGTACTGTTCCATCTCCATCAGAACACGCTTGCTCATAAGCCGGTAATCCGCATGATTGAATACAATATCAACTCCCATCCACTGCATGATCTTATAAAAACCCTCGGCTGTGAATTTTTTAAAAAACGTATCTTTTTTTCTGCTGCTTCGCACACCATAGACCACATCAATTCCCTGATTGAATTTATCAACCATCTCATCAATCGCCTGGATATCATCCTGTAAGTCCGCATCCATGGAAATCGCAGCATCGCAAAATTCTTTTGCGTACATCAGTCCGGCAAGAACGGCATTCTGATGCCCGCGGTTTCTGGATAAATTCAGACCACTGACCAGATCATTTTCCTCATACAGCCGTTTGATAACCTGCCATGTCCGATCCTTTGATCCATCGTTCACATAAAGTATCCGGCTATTCTCGCTGATCTTTCCCTGCTCAATTAAATGCTTCAGTTTGGGAACCAGCTGTCTGGTCGTTTCATCCAGTACCGGCTCCTCATTGTAACACGGTATTACCATATAAATTATTTTCTTCAATCCGATCGCCCTCTATTCTCTCACTTTTTCCAGATACCAGCGCTGGTTATCTGCCCCCGTTTGTTTTTCTAAGCTTAGTCTATTCGTTTTGCTGTCATATGTCAATGCCTCTCCCTCCTCATTGGCAATGATATAGGAAAAGTCATCCACCTTAAAAAAATACCATGTCCCTGCGTCATCTCCCAGTACCGCTTCTTTCTTCTCATCGACGGCAAGATTGAGATCCCGTTTCCGGTCATATGCTTCATAGTAGCCGACCGCGGCAACCGATACTACATGATTGGTTATCATAAAACGATCGGAATCAATCGCTCTCTCTTGATCCAACAGAGAAACCAGCGAAATTTCTCTGCTCTCATCCACATATATTTTGTAAATACCACTGCGAAAACCGTCCCAGTGGTGCTCAAGATACTCCTGATATGCCTTTTCATCACCGGATAGCTTGATGCAGTTTGCACTAATTCGGTTGTTGGTCGCTGTCAACACAATCAGGACGATGCCGCACAACAGGATTGCCACTTTTTTCTCTCTGCCCTGTTCAAAAGAAAGACTTACACTCTCTATCTTTTTCATCATCTGATAGTATCCCTGAATCGCATATGGAATCAAAAAGTATACATATACGATGGTATACTGTCCTTTCGCTTCCCAAAACAAATGAAACAAAAACCCACCAATAAAGCAAATGAGAAACAAATTCTCTCTCATTGTCCGGTTTCCCGGCAGAACATATAGAAGCGCTCCAAAGTATATCATCATGAGTGCCAGATGTTCGATCCACAATATCCCCGTGTTCACTGCTCCACCGTCATACATCACACCTACCAGCCAGTCCTCCCAGTTGACCGACCTCGTCCTCACCGTATTGATCCAAAAGGATTCAAAGGATGCCTCATTCCACATCGATGCAATTTTTCTGCCAAAGAAATTCAAAGCATATTTCTTATCGTTTTTTAATTCCCCGATCCGATTCAATAAATCATTTTTTACAATTTCTCTTACCTTGTTTTCGTCTCCCTCTGCCTGCTGATACACCTGAATACTATAGCGGTTCCACCATCCGGGTCCGAGATATCCCTCTTGCAGCCCCATCGTAACCCAGGTGCTTGCCGGAATCCCGGATGAAATCTCGACATCCATCGTTTTTGCGATGATTCCATCTACCGCTCTTCCCATGCCAAAACACACCATCACAATGAGAACCGCCACAAGAACCTGCTTTATTTTCTTTTGGAATAATCCATGAAACAAAAGCACGAGAACGCCGGCCAGCAGACAAATGAGATAATTCTGTTTCAGACAGCAGGCAATCCCCAAAAACACTATGGTCGCAACAGCGTTTTTCCAGCTCTCACTTTTTTGGAATTGCAGCAGATGAAAAAATCCAACCGAAACGGCACACAGCCCAATCAACGTACCATAGATAAATGTCACATATAGATTCATCGGCAAAAACAACGAGATGGCTATATAGCTAACCTTTGCCAGCTTTTCGTTTTCAAATAATACATGAAATGATTTTGCTAAATATATATTGGAGACGACCAATGCCGCCACATTTATCAGCTGGATCGCGACATAATTATACATACCAAATACTTTCGAACAGATCGCAAAAAACAGAACAATTCCA
>ONNE01000167.1 GCA_900319095.1 uncultured Eubacteriales bacterium
GTGCTAATTCCATAAGCACTCAGGCGGTTGCTCACACTCGGCGAACCGGCATTTGGGTTTTGTTCCGACTCGTTCTCACTGCCCGTGGCGATCTCTCCCTTGGTCGAAATCCCATTGACAAACCCATCCGATTGCCGGATGTATTTTTCCATCGTCTCACTCGTGGCACCACAGTTCTCTTTCATATACTTTGCCAGCGCATGCAACGGTGTCAATGTCTCGTCATTTAATCCCTGCAAGCCGTAATCATTTTTCAAGTCCTCCTCGGTCAGAGTCACTTTGGCAGGTGCCACCAGAGTCGCCTCATCCTGTTCCACCCTCAATGTCACCGTGATCGTACCGGTCTGTGTGTCTTCTGCCTTTACCGTCAGCCCATTTGTCAGAGTAAGCACCATGACAAAGGTGAGAAGCAGAGACAAAAATTTCTTCGTCTGTTTCATGTTAGAACCTTCTTTCCCGCTTTTCGCGTAATGTAATATTAGATGGGTTGGGTTCTATTAGTAAAAATGTGTTAGCCAAAACAGTCCCTCTCCCTCCGAAAGGTCGTATCTCACATCACAGGGCAGGTCTTCCGGCTCATGGATCATCTGTGCACAAAACCTTCCCGGTTTTTCACCAGTGGCATTTCTTTGCACACATACTCAAATACGGCAGCGGGGGCTGTGACGGATTCACACCGTCTTCCCTATTAATCCCGTCAAGAGAACCCTGTGACTTACTAATATAAATTTTACCATCGCATCCAATTATAACAACGAACTCGGGTTTTGTCTACCGGATTTGTTATCAATTTATCTTATGATAGGATATTATCCGGGCTGATAACACTTCCGAAACGGGTTCAAAAGTTTCTTCCATTCCAGCCCCAGTCACTCACCCCGCGGTAGGTCACATAGACTTTATCTCCCGGAATGCCAAGCTCCTCCATAAAGATTTCACAGATCTCCCCCGTCATATCACTGTATGCACCGGGACTTGCATTTCCATAGAGGCTCACTGCGACATAGGCTCCCTTATCGACTTTGTCCCCGGCAAAATATAAATCATACTCATCATCAAAACCAACCATGAGAAAGTTTTCAGATTTTCCCAGAGTGGCTACCGCTTTCCCAAGCTTTGTCTTAATGATCTCCTTTTTTTCATCACTCACGGCAACACTGATTTTTGAATCAATAAATGGCATCTTTCCATTCCTCCTGTTTATTTAATATTGAATCTTTATTAATATAATAAACGTTTCATAAAATCTGGTCAAGGACGAAAAAACTCACTTCAAATCCGAGACCATTTATGCTATACTATTATAAGAAAATATTTCGTTGAGGGGGAGAAACTATGAACAACACAGACTCACAAACTCCAAAAAATCAAAAAAAGGGACTAAAGCTAATCAGTAAGTTTATTCTTATGTCTTTTGTTCCCTTGTTATTATCACTCATTGTTTCCGAGTACTCGATTTCTTTTATCGCATCGGAAGTAGCGGAACGGCTGGTTGAGAGTATGTTGACTTCAAACGTGTATATGATGGATTTTATACTCTCTGACCAGGCTCCTGCTGAAGGAGAGGCGCCACAGGAAGGAGAATCCCGGGAGAACGATTCCGGTGAAGCGATGGATCCACAAAAAATGCAAAATGACATGCAGGACAACAATATGCAAAAGATCATGCAGGACATGAAGGAACATACCGGTGGTGTGAATTTTGCACTGATTCAAGGAGACACCATCATCGTCTCCACATTCGAAAAAGATGTTCCTGTCAATACGGAAAATGTCCAGACAGCGATCAAAGAGGGCAAGCTCTTTGTCCCGAATGACAAAGCATCCGGAAGTCCTTTTTACACCTACTACTGTGCCGTTGGTGCCAATGGTGACATGGTCATTCAGGCAAATATTTCCCATGAGACGATACGCGAACACTACAATAAATATGTATGGATTGTAACCGGTGGTCTCACTGCGATTGTGATTATTGGTGTAATTTTTGTACTCTTTATGGTGCGCATAATTGTCGGAGCCATCACTTCTGCTGTCGGCAATCTGGACAAGGTCGCTGAGGGAAATCTTCACTTTGAACTGCCTGGCAGCGTCACATCCCGTTCGGACGAGGTCGGAAACATCGCCCGCTCGATTCAGACTCTGGTCACCAAGCTGGGCAGCACCGTTATGAATATACATAACTCGACCGAGCAATTGACGGATTTTTCCGGTCAGTTTCAGTCCAGTTTTCAAAAAATCAATGACCAGATTGATGGTGTAAACACTGCCATTGATGGAATTGCAAATGGAGCAACCAACCAGGCATCCGAGACGCAAAAAATTGTTTCTGAGATGATGGATATGGGAACCGCCCTTGAGCAGACTGCCGGTTCCGTCAATCAATTGATTACCAGCAATGAAGAGATGAGAAACCAGAACCAGAAGATGAGTTCCATTCTCGATGAACTCTCTGAGATCAACCAACGCACGGAGGTTTCTATCAACAACGTATTTACCCAGACCGAAGAAACCAACCGCTCCGCGGAAGAAATCCGCAACGTTGTCGACATCATCACGGATATCGCTGCACAGACAAACCTGCTCTCACTGAACGCTTCAATCGAGGCAGCCCGTGCCGGTGAATCCGGAAGAGGCTTTGCAGTCGTGGCCGATGAGGTTCGCGGTCTTGCCGAACAGTCTGCTGATTCAGCCCAGCAGATCAGTGCCATTGTTGAGCAATTGATTGAAAAATCCAACACCTCTGTCAAGACAATGAACAGCGTGCGTGAAGAAATCCATGCACAAAACGAAAAATTCTCAGAGACCAGTGATACTTTCAATATACTGAAAAACGAAATTTCAAATGTTGCCAGCGAAATTGATAATGTATCCCATCAGGTAAATACCTTAAACGAATCCAAAACTATTGTCATGGATGGCTTGGACGGTCTCTCCGCTATCGCAGAACAGAATGCCGCATCTACCGAAGAGACAGCCGCATCCATGAGTCACTTGGAAGACATCGTCAACGAGTGTACCAATGCAACCAATAACTTAGTTGAAATCGCCGGTGATATGGACGAAAATGTAAATGCCTTTCGATTAGATTCCAATCGATGATTCTATGAAACCAAAAATGAGGGCACCCGATCGGGTGTCCTCATTTTAATTAAATCACTGCTCGATACTTGCATAATACTTCTCAAGTCTTGGTCTGGCACTGACATAATATTTTTCAAGTGCTGCATCGAACTGCGTTCCCATTCCCTCCATGATGATCGCATCTGCTTTTTCAAAGGACATACGATCCTTATATACCCTTTTACTGACCAGCGCGTCATACACATCGGCAATCGCCATGATTCTTGCTTCAAGTGGGATCTCCTCTCCCTTTAGTCCCTTTGGATAGCCTGATCCATCCCATCTCTCATGGTGATAATGGGCAACATTTTCTGCCAGTGTCTTAAATGCCACATCGTCCGTATTCTTCAAAATCTCATGGATCACCCTGGCACCCTCGACCGCGTGATGTTTCATTATCTCATACTCTTCATCCGTAAATCGGCCCGGTTTTCTCAGCACGACATCATCAACGGCAATCTTTCCAAGATCATGCATCGGTGCCGCTTTGATGAGGTTCTTGCAGAATTCTTTTGAAATCTGCAGGTCACCGGCCTTACTGATCTCATCGATCAAAATCTGCACCACAACACTTGTCCGCCTGATATGTCCACCGGTGGAATTGTCCCGGCTCTCCACCATGGTCGCCATCCCCAAAATAAAATTGTCGTGCATTTCCACAAGATTTTGGTCTTTTCATCAACCTGTCTGATCAGTTCCTCGTTGTAGTTATCAAGAAGCTCGATGTATTTTCTGTTCTGCGTATCATCAACCAGCGTAATCACATAACCACGTCTGCGGTTTCCCGCATAGAGATACCCCACATTTACATTGTAAATCCTGTCATCTTCCCCATCCTCGTTTACCGTGTATAAGTATTTATTGTGCTGCTGGTTCTCAGCGAAATTTTTGAGCCAGTGCAGTATCTTTTTGTCAATCCTGTCATTTTTATCAACAACCGCATCAATCGAAAGCTCACTTAAAACAGGAAAAATCTTCTTTGCGGTCTCATTACTCCCCAGATACCTATATTTGAAATCAAAGGAAATAAAGCCATTATCACTGTCATGAACAACCGAATCGACAACCGTATCATTGATATTATAAAGACTGATCCTATGCGCAATAAACAGGTAGATAAACTCCGCAAACAAATAATCGACCGGAATAAACTCAATGCTTTTCGTGATTCTGTGTCCTATAAAATAAGTTAACACAGACATTATATCCGGCAGAAACAGAAGGATTAATATCTTTTTTGAAACCTGCTTCTTCTTAAAATAACTATAGATAATCGCTATGATACTAACGATACAAAAAGCACATATTAAGACATAAGAAAAGAGATGCATCGGTCCATACGTTCTGTTAAGTAATGGGATACCATCCACAATCTCAAAAGATATTTCCTTATAGAAATACGGCCTATACCCTATCGAAAGTACCGATGCATACAAAATACAGCAGCATATAAATGATGATACAATGATCCCTTTCCTGACATTGATCTCGCAGAGATTAAAGACACTGAGCATGATAAAATACTGCAAAAAACAGCCACCGATGTATACGATCTTTTGTGCAACGACAATCTCCCCTAAGGTTTCGGATGCTGAATACATCACATATCCCATACATGCAATCGAAACAATTGTGTACACCATCGTAAATGTGACATCAAGATGCTTATGCCAGATAAAAACATAAACCGTCGTCAATAAAATCGATAATAAAAACATTACTCCATAAAAGGTCGTTGCCATTTTTTCAATTTCCTCTCAAATATCATCCTACTTTAAGATCAAAAAGTAAAAAAAGCAACTTCTCCCGCAAGAACTAAAGTTGCTTTCTAAGTGACTATCCATTTGGCGACCGTTAAAATATCGAACTAAGTTCGATTGGTAACACCTTCTTAATACTATAACATGAATTGAGGTACTTGTCAAATCGGCTGTTCCATCTGGTTGCCTTAAGCAGACCGTATACAAAAACCCTTGAAAACGTATTGTTTTCAAGGGTTTTAAACGTCCAATTATAGATTTTTTTATTATCTCTTCGTTAACGTTTGGAGAACTGTGGAGCACGACGTGCTTTCTTCAAACCATATTTCTTTCTCTCCTTCATACGTGAATCACGTGTAAGGAATCCTGCCTTTTTCAAGGTTGGTCTGAAATCTGCATCGGCACGATTTAATGCTCTTGCGATACCATGACGGATCGCTCCTGCCTGACCGGTAAATCCACCACCACGAACGGTTACCTTTACGTCATATTTATCTGCCGTGTTGGTTGCTTCCAACGGCTGGCGAACGATGATTTTCAATGTCTCAAGACCGAAATAATCATCCATATCTTTTTTGTTAATTGTCACTTTGCCTGTACCCGGTGTAAGAAATACACGAGCAACACTAGACTTTCTTCTTCCTGTTCCATAAAATGTTGAACTAGCCAATGTTATTTCTCCTTTCTAAAACCTCTTAAATTTCCAATGCTTCCGGTTTCTGTGCAGCGTGTTTGTGCTCAGGACCTACATATACATGCAATTTCTTGAGCATCTGGCGACCCAAAGGACCCTTCGGCAACATACCTTTTACTGCATGAGTAATAACAAATTCCGGTTTTTTATTCATCATCTCTCTGAGTGTTGTCTCTTTCATTCCACCAACATACTCAGAATGGTGATAATACATTTTCTGATCTAATTTTTTACCTGTTGTCTGAACTTTTTCAGCATTCACGATGATTACATAATCACCTGTATCAATATGAGGTGTGTAAATCGGTTTATTTTTACCTCTTAACACCTTAGCAACCTCAGATGCAAGACGACCTAATGTTTTTCCTTCCGCATCCACAACAAACCACTTTCTCTCAATTGTGGATGGACTTGCCATAAAACTTTTCATCTTAGGGAAATCCTCCTTAAATAATCTTCTTTCCGTTGTCAGTTTAAGACCAATGTCCGAAAGTCCTATCCCGACTGTCTGTGTCCTGCTCCCTACCCTACCGGGGCATTGGATCAGATAGTTCGCACTACACACCAGATAATTATATTATAACTGACAACATCTGTCAAGACATATTTCATTTTACAATGAAGGTTGAAAGTATCATTATCAAAATCCAACATACTTGTTGGGCTTAATCATATCTTGTACCCATCGAATGATCTGTCACAAATTGGGTACGGCAGAACTGATCTCTGGTTGTATTGACCGCATAGGCTGTCACCAGTCCATCCGGTTTATTGTCGTTGATCATAATTCGTTCCCCCTGTCCCGCCCCAAAGATGATATGATCGTATCTCACATGATTCTCTTTCAGAAATTTGAGCGTATGTGATTTTTCCCATTCTCCTCTGGCTGTAAGAAAAATAATCATATCATCTGGTGGAATCTGATTTAAAAACTCTTGTGCCCCCGGCAAAAATTCATCCCTTCCAATGAGATAGGGACCATCATGCACCAGGATGGTCCCATCTAAATCTAAAATCCATGTTTTTTGCATAGGTGATAGTTTCAATTCCTTTGGTTCTAACATTCTTGATCCTCTCCCTTTCTTTCTATCTCCATTATAGCACGATTAAACCGGATAGCAAGGGAGAAAGGTCTTTATCTCATCGATTATGATTATACCACTACTGATGTGTGAGAATCCGTGCGATTTGTTCGTAGGATGCGTTCTTTGGAATCTGATACACACCCGCACGCACTTTTGGAGCAAATCCATTTTTTATCAAATACTGATCAAATTTGAGCACATCATCAATTAGTCCCGCATTCTTCAACTCTCTGGCTGCCGCCGTAGATGTCGAGGCATCGCGAAGGGTAAATGTTACTGACTGGTTCTGTGTCGAATTATCTTTTGATTGGTTTGGTTTTTTGGTCGCTTTCGGTTTCTTGGTAGTCTTCGGTTTCTTCGTCTCTACCCCTGTCACACCCGCTCCACTTGCGACCGGCTCCTTTGTTTTATCCGGTTTTTTTGTGGCTTTTTTTTCATCCTGTTTTGATGAATCATCACTCGCCTGCGGTGTCGCTGTCATTTCCAATTCCGGAGGTCTGGTTCCCTCGGGAAAAACCATTCCCAGCTCTTTAGCCTTTTGAACAATATCCACATCACCGGTGCTACGATGACCACGACCACTAATACATAAAATGAGGGTAGACAAAACGATGCCGACCCCTAAACCTCTCAAAAAATCTTTCCATTTCATTTTCGCCTGCCTCCATATAGCGCAATGACCAGTTTAACCTCACCCTGTCCAATCTTTAACTCTTTTGAAATATCCAAAACTGATTTTCCCTCTCGATACATTTTTTGAATCTGTTCCTGAATTTCCTCTGATGTCTCTGTCTGAGAAGTGCTGATATATTCTGACATGGACTCATCCCGTTCAATGACACGATCTCCCCTTGATTCAGTCTGATTCTGAGATTGTGCCCGTTGACCGGTTTTGCCTTTGGAACGCCTCTTTGAAGAACTCTTCGGCTCGGTACCTTCCTCAAACGCGTCCTGCTCCCGTGCTTTCGAAACTTCTTTGACTGGCTGCATCTGTGGTTTTTCACTATTTACCAGAGAAACCGGTGTCTGAATATACTGAGATACCTCTTTCTCTTTTTCATTTAACATATTGTACATGAATACAACTTCTTGATGATTCGCATCAATCTTGGCGAGTATCTGTCTCGAAAATTCATCAATTGCCATAATCTTGTCATTGCAAAGACGATTCATTTGGTTTTCCGTATCATCCACTAAATCCATCTGATAATCTTTCAGCATCTGTGTCACACGGTCCTGAATCATCTTTTCTTCTTTCTCTGACCAAATATTCTCGGTCAAAAGATTCTCCACATCCACACTGCTTTCACTTTCTGTTTTTTTCGCAACAAAAAAACTCACACAAATACTTGCAAATCCTATAATAAGTAGAACGATCTCCGCACTGGTCATCTCAATCCTCTTTTCTCCAGGATAAAAAATTTTTATCCATTTTATATCATTATATCAAAACTGCTGTCCGAACGAGGAGCCATCGGAGCCTCTTTTTCCATTTTTTTTCTCTTTTTTAACTGTCTTTTTTCGTGACCGCCCCGACTCTCCGAATCATCCATGTCGTACTCCTGTGTCTCGGATTTTTTGGTCTCAACCGGTTGTCTGGCCGCCTGTTCGGTCTCTTTTTTGAACTGAACTGCCGTCTGCTCAGCAGCATGCTGACTTTGACTGAGTTCACGTCCCTGTAAATCCGCAGCTTCCACCGTTCTGGGAAGCATCGTTGTCATATCAATCGTATTAATCATCAGAAACCTCCAATCCGGACATCTGCTCCTTCACGATATATCCTGCAATGGGACAGATTTTCCTGAAACTGTCTTGAAACATCTTTAATAGAAACCTTTACCCCCGGAAAAACTGTACTATCTACGTAAACGCATGCATTTTTGTTCCTCTTGATCCGCTCTAACAGCTCCTCACGATCCGCTTTCATCTGCTTAATGTCTTTCAGATAAAGTGGCTTATGCACCACTGCATTCTTGAGGTACGTCTTTTGCTCATCAGACACCTCTTCATGATTCTCCACATGCTTCTTGATTTTTGTCGCAACTTTCTCGATTTTTTCCAATTTTGCTTTTTTATCTTCAATTTCTTCTTTCCACTCATTTGTCTGCTTGATCAAATCAATATCCGGTAAAATCTCAAGCTTGGTGTGTGAGCCCATCGTCGAACCGAGTGTCGTCGCATGAATCTCTCCATATGTCTTGATGTAGCCACCATTGATCAACCCCTTTTTCCCAAGGACTTCAACGCTCTCTCTACAAATCACCTGACTGTGAAGCACAGCATCTGCCTTGAGTCCGCCCTTGCATCTGACCACACAGTTTTCAAGAAACTTTGCCACAATGTTTCCACCGGCTTCCAGTTCCCCGCGATCCATTCCCTGCATTCCTCTCTTGAGAACGATATTACCACCGGCCTCCAGAACAGCTCCCTCGACAACGCCATTGACAATGATATCGCCTTCTGCTTTTACCTTAAATCCGGTACTCACACTTCCCGTTACCACTACCGTGCCATTGTAGTCAATATCACCGGTCGATGAATCTACATTGGCAGGTACCTGATAGACATCCGAAACCATGACCATATCATCTACCAGTGTCACATGACCGGAAATCTCAGAATAAATCGTGCACTTATCTTTTGATATACGAATGTTTCTTCCATAGCGAAGCGATTTATTTCTCACCTTTACCGGCATCAATTTTGCACCCGTCACTGAAATTCCGGGAATGCCTTTATCTGCCGGAGTCAGCACAGCCAATTTATCACCTTCATTGACCGCCTTTATATTACCCAATTGATGAAAGTCCACACTTCCATCTTCATTTAATTTCGGTTTTGCCGTTGTGTCGGTGTCAAAGAAATACTCAACACTCGCACTGTGTCCCTGAACCGGCAAAGTCGCTTTTGCAATTACATAATCACGACAGTATTCATGATTTTGTAAAAAATGGTCGATTGCCTTTTTTTTGATTCCGTGTTTGATTCCGGCTACACGCAAATCACTGACGATATCGTCCTCTGTGAGAAGACTTCCATTTGTCGTCGGAGGATAAAAGCGCGCCAGAGCCCGCTCACCATTGTCCACAATCTGAATCACACACCGCTCACGCTCAGGAAGAATCGGTGTCTCACTCAGAAGCAATGGCTCCTCAAAAAAATCTCCCTTAATATAATCCCCAATTGCCACGACATCGTAATCTTCCAACGAGATATCGTCTAAATACTTAATGACTTCATCTGTGTCAAACATTTCGCCCTCACCTTCCGGACGAAAAACCTGCAACCACATCTTATCCTCTTGATTAATTACCTGGAAATAAGCATTCACCGACATGTCAAACACCTCCATCCATCATCATAACCCCTATATCTTTTGTCCCTGTTAAAACAGATTCATAAAATCTGCCGAATCCCCCAAACAATCTTTTATCTTGCGCAGAGCCTTTGTGTGAAGCTGTGAAACACGTGACTCTGAAACACTCATAATCTGACTGATCTCTTTTAATGTCAATTCTTCATAGTAATAAAAGGTAATCACCTGCTGCTCCTTTTCCGTCAAAGTCTGCAGGGCCTCCACAAGCATTTGTTTTAATTCCTGTTTTTGTACAACTTTTTCCGGCTGTTGAAATTTAGTACCAAGGGATTCCATTCTTCCCTCGTTTCCCTGCTCCAAATAATCATCCAGAGAAACCATATTGGTAAATTCCGCCTCGGATCGCCATCCCTCGTATTCTTCTCTGGTTATCCCGAGCTCGGCTGCGACCTCATCACTGGTAGCCGGTCTTCCAAAATCAGCCTCCAACTTTGCGACTGCACTGTCCATACGCTTTTGCTTTTGTCTGAGCGTACGGGGAATCCAATCCATCTTTCGGATCTGATCCAGAATTGCACCGCGAATTCGAAGGCTTGCATAGGTTTCAAATTTTACATCTTTTCCTAAATCAAATTTATCAATGGCATCAATCAGCCCAAAAATCCCATATCCGACTAAGTCATCATACTCGACTGTATACCCCAAATACATACCAAGACGTCCGGCAACCAAATTCACCACATTCGCATATTCCAATATCAATTGCTCACGGATTTCGGGCGATTTCGTCTGTTGATACCGTTCCCACAATTTCCTTTTTTCGGCTTCTTTCATCGGCTACTTATCCCCCTGTATCATTCCTACTCATCGAATTCCATCTCTGCCATCTCTTCCATTTTTTTGCGATTTTCTTCTTCCTTCTTTCGCTCTTCTTCCTGTTGTCTGAGCAACTCTTCCTGTGCCTCAATTCTCTTCTTTTCCGCTTCCACCATGGCTATATGCTCCGCATAAACCTTGCCGATTGCCTGTGCGGCAATCTGACCAATAATATAAAACACCAAAAGAACAATAATAAGAACAACAAGACTCATCTGAACAGGCCATCTCTGTACCACGCTCAGAATACAACATACTAATCCGGCCAACAGCATGACAAATGCCGGTATATAACGAAACTTCATATTTGTTTGCACCTCAAATCATATTGTGTACTCTTGGATTTCTCTATTATTGACTCCACGGATCGTAAGCAGTTGTGTCTGCGGATCAAAGACAATCGTTCTGCTGCTGGTACCACCAATATCCTCTGCAATAACCGGAACATTCAACTTTGCCAATTTTTGACACACTGCCACATAATTCTGGGCTCCAATGTTCATAATATTGGTCGAGGAGTGGTGGGAAAACATCTTTGCTCCCCCCGCCAGCTTTGCGACAAGTCTCTGTCTGTTGATCGACTGCTTTATCAACTCATCATACATATCCTGCAAGCATGTATCTGCAAATTTCTTGCGATTTTCATTTCTGGAAATTCTTGTACTATCCGGCAGCATCACATGAGCCAGACCACATATTTTGGTAGTTGGGTCATATATAACAACCCCCAGACAGGAACCGAGTCCAAGGGTTGTTATTTTTTGTGATGGATTACATAATTTATAATCCGCAATGCCGACATTAATTACAACATCTCTCATGCTTTCTTTACTTCCTCAACAACTGCTTCAATCTCAAGTAACGAAATCAGACTTTCATTGTTTTTGCCTATTCCGGTCAAGTAACCTGCGTTCTTTTCCTCCAGCTTGAACGTTGGCTTCTCGATCGTCCGCGGATCCAGATTCACAACTTCCTTTACTTCATCCACAAGGAAACCGATCATTGACTGATCCTCCAAACGAATAATAATAATACGGGTAGTCGGACTGTAAGTGTCATCATCCAATCCAAATCTTCTTCTAAGACTCATAATCGGAACGACTTCGCCTCGCAGATTGATCACGCCCATATAATACGGCTGTGACTTTGGCACTCTGGTAATCTGCTGCATACGAACAATATTATCAACATAACCAATCTGAATACCATACTGCTCATCTTCAAGTTTTACTACAATAAATTGGATTTCTTCTACATTTTCCATCTGCTCATACATATCAGTCATTTTTACACCCCCTAAATCAAAGTATTGGTATCAAGAATCAGTGCCACTTCACCATCACCGAGAATCGTCGCACCACTGAACAGTTTCTCATATGTAATGTGATGTCCCAGAGATTTGATGACCGTCTCCTGCTGACCAATCAAACCATCTACAATGAGACCGATCTTCTGCTCGCCTTTTTTGATGACAACGATAACAAACGAATCCGGATCCTCAATATCTTCCAGACCAAGCAATTTGTGAAGGCGAAGAATCGGAATCACATTACCACGAAGATGAATTACTTCTTTGGACTGTACAAAGCAAATATCTTCCTTCGGAATATCCTCAATTCCATCAATACTTCCCAATGGAATCGCATATTTTTCATTTCCGACCTCAACCATGAGAGCCTGAATGATCGCCAGTGTCAATGGGAGCTGTATTGTAAAGGTACTTCCCTCTCCGGCTACTGTCTTAGCACTAATGCTTCCGCCCAGTGCTTCAATATTAGTCTTAACAACATCCAGTCCAACTCCTCGACCGGATACATCTGTAATCTTATCAGCAGTTGAAAAACTTGGCTGGAACAACAGATCAATATAGTCATTGTCCGTCATCGTCTCTGCCTGTTTTTCTGTGATGGTGCCCTTTTCAAGAGCTTTTCTTCGAACCTTTTCTACATCAATACCGGCACCATCGTCACGCACCTCGATAATAACGTTATTTCCATCCTGATATGCATCAAGGAAAATCGAACCGACTTCCTTCTTGCCAAGGCGAACACGCTCTTCATTGCTCTCAAGACCATGATCGGCAGAGTTACGAATTAAGTGCATCAACGGATCTCCAATCTCATCAATGACGGTACGGTCAAGCTCTGTCTCCTCACCAGTCATGAACAATTCCATCTTTTTGTTCAACTTGCGGTTGAGGTCTCGAACCATTCGTGGGAAGCGATTGACTACACTGTCAATCGGCACCATTCGAACCTTCATAACCGACTCATGAAGATTCGTTGTCACGCGCTCCAGATACTCAATCTGCTCATGGAACGTCTGTGCACTGTCACTGCTCTGTGTTACACCACCCGCTCCCGCTGACACGAGACCATTCTTGGCAATGATCAGCTCGCTGACAAGGTTCATCAAATTATCTAACTTATCGATATCCACACGCACGGAACGGCTTCCTGCCTTTGCCTTCGCTTTCTTCGGCTGTGCCGCTGCCTTATCCTGCGAAGCGGCCGCTGCAGGTTTGGCAGCCGGTTTTGCCGCTTCTACCTTTGGCTCCTCTGCCTTCTTTACTTTGCTCTTTTCTTTTGCCGCTTCTTTTGGCTCTTCCTTTGTCTCTTCTTTTACTACCACCGATTCAGACTCCGGAATTGCAAAATCATCAATAAATACTTCCTCAACTTCCGACACATTTTCAATCAATTTTTTGACCGTATCTTTGTCCTCGGTCGTCGCAAGAATCCAGCTAAAATCAAATTCAAACTCTTCATCCTCAATTTTCTCAGTGGAAGGAACGGACTTGATCAGTTCTCCTTT
The DNA here is from genome assembly GCA_900319095.1 of uncultured Eubacteriales bacterium. GTDB lineage: Bacteria > Bacillota > Clostridia > Lachnospirales > Lachnospiraceae > Eubacterium_F. The sequence goes on from ONNE01000167.1 coordinate 13,666, forward strand.
GCTCTCGACCGATTTAAATACCAAAAAGGCACGAGCCGCTTTCAGAATACAGCTCTCCTGCAGGTATACGGTAATACCAAAAATATTTTTTCCCTCTTCTTTCGCGGA
>ONNE01000115.1 GCA_900319095.1 uncultured Eubacteriales bacterium
CGCCGATATACGGAATTACATTTCCGATCATTTCCGGCCAGTCTTTAAATGTCTTTCCTGCACCGGATATCGCCTGATACGTAGTTGCCACTACAACTGTAGGCTCATACTTTCTCCATGCGGTCAATGCTGGCGCATAACTCTGAATGGAGCAGTTCGGCTTAACACAGATAAATCCTCTTGTCGTCCCCAGACGTTTCTTCTGACTCTCAATGACTTCAAGATGCTCCGGGTTTACTTCCGGAACAATCATCGGAACGTCCGGAGTCCATCGATGCGCACTGTTATTGGAAACTACCGGAATTTCTGCCTTGGCATAATCCTCTTCAATTTTCTTGATTTCTTCCTTTGTCATATCAACGGCACTGAAAACAAAATCCACTTCACCGCTGACAGATTCTATATCATTTACATTCTTAACAATGATCTTCTTAACTGCCTCAGGCATCGGTGTCTGCATCTTCCAACGATCTCCAACAGCCTCTTCGTAGGTTTTTCCCTCACTTCTCGGACTGGCTGCAATCGTCACAACCTCAAACCACGGATGGTTTTCCAGTAATGAGACAAATCTCTGTCCCACCATACCGGTTCCGCCCAAAATACCAACTTTTAATTTATCACTCATTTGTCTGATCCTCCAGTAACATTTTTCATAATCTTCTATATCATAAACTATTTTCTATCTTTTTTCAACCTCACAGTTCAATTCCGTTTGATTTCATCAGCTCACGGGCACTCTCAAGCGAATCTACCCCTGTCCGGTTCTTGATAGGCGCAAATTCTTTCTCTCTGACGACTTCAAAGGAGAGACAATTGTCCATCATGTGAATCATGTCCAGAACGAGCGTCTCAAATTTATAACCATTTGGTTCTGTCGGCTTGACAACTTCTCCATCCTCATTGAGATATGGAATCTTCTTTTCTACTACATGCGTTGGCATATTCTCATCCATGATCTTTTGCAGCGTTTTTACCTCAAATAAATAATTCAAAATCACACCGTAATTATACAGCAGTTTTCCCTGTGCATCTCTGGAATTAATAATTTCATCCGTCATTTCATAGTACTCGACAATGGATGGTTTTTTATCTTCCAGACAAAGAACTCCCACTTTCTCATTCGGATCTGCCTTAGCTACCACTTTCGCTCCACAGACGCATCCGGCATCCAGTGTCGCCCCCACAAAAACCAGGTCAGCTATTTTTTGCAAAACATTGTCAACTGCAAATACATTCAACCACTCAACCCCAAGCCTGTGAATCGTATCCAAAAGTCCTGCCTTTGCCAAAGAGGAGAACCAGCCGCCATTTCCATTTGGAGAGGTTGCCAGGCGTCCTTTTTCCTCCAAATAGATTTTTCCCTGATACGAAGCTGCCGGAGCCATTTCCTGTACAAAGAAAAATACATAGTCTTTGTTATATCCAAAATAATCATGCTCCTTAAAAAAGGTAGTAGTGTCCGAATGATTTTTCTCACTTGTCATCACAAACAGCGGGACCCATGCATCTGCCTTCTTTACGACCTCCATCAGATTGTGAATCAGCTGTTCAAACAGATACAATTCTTTTTGGATTCCCACATTTAACATTCCCTTAGGCTTATCCAGTCCCAGACGGGTTCCCTGACCTCCTGCCAGCAAAACCGCTCCCACCTTGCACTGTTTGATTGCCTCAATTCCCAACCTCTCATAAGACTCTTTCCGGGTGGCAATCTCATCTAATGTAACCGCTCCCAGCGGCTCTAATTTCCCTTTTTTGACTTCTTTTACTCCATCCCGGATCAGATCCAGAAGGGACAGATCTAATGCGTCTATCTGCTCCAGCAAACCTTCCTTTTGTTCCTGTGTCAGCTCATCATAATAAGCAAGTAAATGTTCCTGTCCTGCAGGCGCAAGTTTTTCCTTTGCCTCTTGATATGTCATATTTGAGACTCCTTTCTTTTCGCTCTTACTCTTCATTGTACCAGTTTTGGTAAAAAGTACAAGAGAAAACTTGTGTTTCTGTCCGTAAAATGGTATCATAGATTCTGTATTCTCACAGAATTGCACTTGTGCTGCAGTGTAATTCCCATGTCAATACCGGCAGCACAGAAAAGAGGAAAATATGTCAACGAGCGAGAAAGCCTTACAATTACATAAAGAATGGAATGGAAAAATAGAGACTACTTCAAAGTGCCGGGTTCAGACCCGGGAGGATCTGGCAATCGCCTATACTCCCGGTGTCGCAGAGCCGTGCAAGGTCATCCATGAACACCCGGAAGAAGTGTATCATTATACGATAAAATCGAACACGGTTGCCGTTGTGTCGGACGGCAGCGCAGTTCTTGGTCTTGGCAATATCGGTGCCAAAGCCGCTATGCCTGTCATGGAGGGAAAAGCTGTCCTTTTCAAAGAATTTGGAGGTGTGAACGCTTTCCCAATCTGCCTGGACACACAGGATACAGAAGAAATTATTCGGACTGTCGTTAATATTGCTCCGGCATTCGGGGGCATTAACTTAGAAGATATCTCTGCTCCCCGCTGCTTTGAAATTGAGTCGAGGCTCAAGGAACTGTTAGACATCCCGGTCTTTCACGATGACCAGCACGGAACTGCCATTGTCGTTCTGGCGGGAATCATCAATGCACTCAAGGTGACCGGCAAGAAGAAAGAAGACTGTCAGATTGTTGTAAACGGAGCGGGTTCTGCGGGAATCGCAATCAGTAAGCTCCTTTTACGCTATGGTTTTAAACATCTCATTCTCTGTGACAAGACGGGCATCCTCAATCGACACTCTAAGGACTTAAACTGGATGCAAAAAGAGATGATGGAAGTGACGAACTTAGAAAACCGAGAGGGAACCCTCGCTGATGCATTTGTAAAGGCAGATATTTTTGTTGGTGTCTCCGCTCCCGGTATTGTCACACAAGAGATGGTCCGCTCCATGAATTCGGACAGCATCCTGTTTGCCATGGCAAATCCGGTACCGGAGATCATGCCTGACCTTGCAAAAAAAGCCGGTGCAAAGGTTGTGGGAACCGGACGTTCGGATTTTCCAAATCAGGTCAACAATGTTGTTGCCTTTCCGGGAATTTTCCGCGGTGCTCTGGAGGGGCACGCTTCCCAGATAACAGAAGAAATGAAACTGGCCGCTGCCAATGCCATCGCCTCTCTTGTTCCGGAGAGTGAATTAAATGAAAACAACATTATGCCGGAAGCCTTTGATCCAAGAGTGGCAGATGTGGTAAGTGCGGCTGTCAAATCTCATATTACTCATGCATAAAGGAAAACTGCTTATGTCAAAAGAACCACTTACCTTTTATAAACTCATCATACTCTATATGCTGAGCAAAGTAGAAACACCGATTCCTCCGGGCATCATAGCAGATTATATCACCGGACAAAAATATACGA
>ONNE01000192.1 GCA_900319095.1 uncultured Eubacteriales bacterium
AGGAAATAAAGAGACAGGCAAGCTGATCATGGCGAAACCCTCATTTTAATTTGTACTTTTTCTTGACATAGCACCAATTTGCGTATTCGCCAAAGGTCACATCGACCTCGCCCTCAATTCTACTGAACGAATTGCGCATCAGATCCAGTGCCGCAAATACACCGAGAAGCAAAGGCGGAAGCGTTTTTTGGAGTGAGGACACTATCTTATTCCTTGTGTAGAGAGTTACCTTCTCTTTTTCCCTCTGCGCGTCAGCGTTGTCCAACTTCTTTACATCAATACCAAGAGTAGACGGGGATACAAGCCCCTCTAATGCCTGGTCGAGTGCTGTGATATAGGTTGCCAAATAACTCTCGTGAGGAATTGAAGGCTGATGGAGTACAATCCCATCCGGATTTGTCTCTGACATTTTCCCATCTGTTTCAATATAGGCAAAATCAAACGCATTGGGAGGAAGTATCTCGCCTGTGTCCGGATTTCTCGGCAGCATATTTTCCGGAATGTACTCACGTGAGCGCCCCTGCCTGAGTGCCTGCATCCACTGGCTCCACGCCTCGTCCAGACTGTCAAAGGCATCTATCTTGCTGTCATAAATACTCTTGCCACGTCCCTTGTATTTTCCACTCTCAAAGAACATGAGCGGATATGCCAGAATCACAGAGGAGTCAAAATGTACCGGTTGTAAGTCCTTTGTCTCTTCCAGTGTGCCGAGCGGCACCTCCCTCCCACTGTCCAAGAGCCGGTACGTCACATATCCATAACCATAGATTTCCTCTAAAATATACTTTCTGCTGCCCGCCTCATAGGAAGAACGGAACACCACTTCCCTGATTCTTCCTCTCTGCCTTCTATATTCGACTTTATCTCCACGATACCATTCAATGATTGGATATTGGCTGAGTGCGGAATCAACTGAGACCTTAAATGCACCATCTCCGACAATCAGCGTATCGCTTACTGCCTCGCTGAGCAGTTTCTTAAAATCGTTCTCCTTATCAATTTCCCCCCAATCAAATTCCCGGTTTTCAGGAACTACGATATCATTCATGTCAGAAATGACAATCCATGTCAGAATATCCACGATAATACCCGGTATGCCGGTGTGAATCTTCCGGATTTCCATATTGGCGGTGGAGGAGGCTTTCCAGAACATGGTGTTCGGTGCGTCAATCTGTGAATATAGCTGCTGGAGTTCCCATGCTTCACCGCGGTACCATATCTCGTTTTTAATCGCATTTCCTGTCCAGTCCAGCATTTCAATGATATTCACCATGACATTCTGCGCGGGCTGGATTTTCAGAAAACTTCGCGCTCTTTCTCTGATTGCTTCCGTTATTCGATTGATAATCCTTGTCGCCATTCGTTTTTTCAGCCTCCTATCATTCCCTCATATGGCAGCCAGCCATATTGACATGCGTTGATCGTATGATCATTCCCATCTTCCGGCTCATTGTCTTTCTCTTCATTCCATGAATAAACCTCCATCTCCTCGATATGATTGGTACAAGTATTTACCACATAATAATCCGGCACCTTTCCCTGATCGTTGTCATAGGCAAGCCAACCAAGTTGTGCGTTGATTCGGTCTATAATCTTCTTTTTCTTCCATGCATCTCCCAGTTGGTATACACATCCAATCCTACGCTTGAACTTCATCCATTCGATCTTCGTAGCCTGATCAGCACTATCCAAAAACGCATACCGGCACAATCCCCATTCTTTTTCGTTCCGGCATAGAAAATCATAGATATTTTTCACTGTATCCGATGGAGCAAGTGGTTTTCCCAACGACGCATTGTTATATACTCTCTCGTCTAAGGCGATTAATTTACCTCTGTTTGTGATCCCCTGGAACAACATCGCTATTGTATCCGGAGATTTTTGAGAATACGCTGTGTCAATTCCACAAGAGAACTTGATGTAATGTTCCGACTGCTGCCGATCCTGTTTTCCCTCAATGAACTGACGTGCCCACTCTTTGGTTACTACATGGACACCCTCATCAAAATTACTGAACACCAGTCCGGTCGCACGTCCTCTAAGTCCCTGTATCTTATTTTTCCATAGCTTCGTTCCTTTCGGTGTGTTCGCCATGATTCTGGCTATTTTTTCTTCACTGGCTCCTGCATTGTGTTTATAAGAAAAGAACCAATGCACCCATCCGGTCTTTGGTTCTTTTCTTAGCATATTATTCAATTCTCTTGGTGCATCATCCCTGTATCTCTCCAACGGCCGGCTGTGGTTAATATATTCATCGTATACCGGCAGCCTGGGATCATCCGGATTAAGCGTAGCCATAAAATAGTCACAGCGCATACTGGCTTCTCGTACAAACTCAATATCTGCCGTGTTTATCTCGTCGATGTACAGACATCCATATTGTCCCCCAAGAGCCTTTTTCCATTTCGTCTTATCTCCATATCCCATAACATAGATGATTTTATCTCCCCGGTTCGTCCGAAACAGGATATGCGGTATTTTCTCGTTCTTTGTACCATTTCCGTTGTATTCTGCCAAGGAACCAAAATTATCGATGATTCCCAATTCCTTATTGATGATGTTTTTCTCTGCTGTTCCTATATCTGCACACGCTATTATGTGTAATCGCTGAGGAGATTCCGCCACCTTAAGCATGAATTTAAAAACTCCAACCGTTGTTTTCCCTGCATATGTGGTACCCTCCAAAAACTCTACCGGGGCATCATGGCGAATAAATGCCTTGTATTTTTCAGACAAAATCAAACTCACTCGTCATCACCACGCATTTGTCTTAATATATCATCCAACGTGTTCTTTTGCTCGGTAAGATCCGAAATTTCAACCTTATCCTTCCACATTCCCATATATCGACCGAGCAGCTCGATTGCTTTGAGTTTGTCCTCCAGCCTGACTTCGATACCATACTTCCCATTTTTTATACAGGAGATGGCTTTTTTCTGCATTTTTGTTAAATCTGCTGTGTCCGTGATTTCCAAGGACTGCTCCCTTTTCCTCTTCCCTGTTACAGGATCCTTTTCCGTGTGGGTAACAATATTGGTATAATCCGTTATGTCAGAAAAAGCCATTGCAATCAGCTCACGCAAGACATCGTCCTGTTTTACCTCAAGCCGCCTTTCTCTTGCTCTCATCCGCTTTTCGATTTCTGATTTCACCTTAACATTTCTTAACATTCTCGAAGCAGCTGAGGCCCCTGATTTCTCACTCTTGATATGAGGATACGCAACCATGTAGGCACGAGTTGCGTTCATGTCTTTCAGATACTCATTTATGAAAATCCTCTGCTTCGCTGTCAGTGTTCCGGTCATACCAATCACCTTCTTTCCTGTCGGGGAGAATCGTGCGTCACCAGACGCACGAAAACAAAGTGCATGAGCCGTTTCGTTTCCCAGGTTCACACACTTTGTTCAGTCTAATTATAACACATCTATTTTGTTATAAATGTTTATTTTGTTTATTTTGTTATTTTTGTTCATTTTGTTATTTTTGTTCACACTCATCGCTATAGCTCATGATAATTCTTGCAATATAGCTTCTGGATTTTCCGACTGCTGCCGCAATTTCTTTTTGATTTTTTCTATCCGGATCCATGTAATACATCTCCAGAATACTTTTATCCAGTGGATCTGATACATTGGCAATATACTCCTCAATCTCTGTCATTTGTTCTTTCATTTTTTCATATTCTTTTTTCTTAATCAAAATGCGTGTGAGGATCCGTTCTTGTTCTTCCGGTTCCGTCATCAAAACAGAGCTTCGCCCCATGATATATGGAAATTCCTTTGACGACGTTTTTACTACTCCCTTAATAGTTGTCAGATCCCTTCTCTCCAACTCTTCTATTTCCTGTTTCAGTTTCCCCATCCTGATCATACTCTTCCGGTATAAATTCAGCTTCTTTTTCTCCATGACTTATTCCTCCCCTGCTGTCCTAAAGCAAAAAAATAAGGTGCCACAAATCGCGGCACCTGTTTGTTGATATAGGTAAATTGTAGCATACTACCGAATGAAGTTCAAGGAAAATTAAATAGCTCCATCATCATACCAAACTCGGTAACTCTATCTCGTCAAGGATAGTCAAAAATGTCTTTTCTTCCATATCATTTGTTGGTTCTTCTCTTGTCAGCGTCATAAACTTACACGCATTGTTCACCCAACACACCATCGCTGCGTGACCGGAATACCAATGCCACAGGAAAGGGCCAGCCGGCTCCGTCTCACTTCGTTTAATAATATTATCATTCGAGCAAAAGTCAGTAAATCTCTCCTGAATCAAGAGTGCATTTTTCCTCATAATTGATTTCCAAACCCGATAGACCGAATCTTTATTTTCTACCATTACTTTTGTGGCATAATACAAAATCTCTTGTTTTGGCATTTCCTTGGTTATATTATCCCAATTGTTGAAACACCCCTCATAAGTTTTATCTTCTTTGTCTCGTGCGATAAATTCTTCATTCTCTTTTGGAAATTCTCCCACCAATTCAATGACTGCTGCCCTGGCTTTGTTTGGAAAACAATCAATTTTCACAGATAAATACCAATATCTCCCTGCCAACTGATATTCTCCCTCTTCCCTTCTTATATGCAGTCCATATCCTTGATAGGCTTCCTTGACCAGTTTCTTAAAAATCTGCAGATCAAACATCATACTCTGTTTCCTCCCTTAGCTCTTTGCCACACGTTGGACAGTAATTAAATTCCATTACAGCATTATAGATTCCCCTTTCAATTCGCCCAATCCCGGTTGGCTGTATTCGAATTCGGAATTTTTCATCATTGGAACAAATTTCCTTTTCACCTGAGCAATATGGACAGCTCTGTGTAATCGTATCAATCGTATCTTCTTGTTGCGCTGGCGCAACTTTAACCTTTGGTTCTTGTTTCTCCGGTTTCTTAGGCTTTGTTTTTTTTATCTTGGATTCCTTAATCTTTGGTTCCTTTCTCTCCGGTTGCTTTTTATCTTCTTTTGGCAGAGATTTCCCGGTTATCTTTAAATACCAGTCCTCTAAATTCTGACCGGTCGTCGTCCGCAGTCCGATTATTGCGGTCAAAAGATCCTGATATGTATATTTCTTTTTTTCACTTCCCTTTATGACCGTAAAGTAATCCGGTTTTAAAAAATACATATATTTCCCCACACGAATAAAGGATGGTATCTTTGATGACATTAATTTTTCATAGACCACCTTATCTCTAATGTCCACATTATTCTCCATATCCTGTAACAATGGCCAGAGCACCGGAAGCGTTTGGTTGGCAATGACTTCTAACGAAATCAGATCATTTACACTGTCTTTAAGGTAATCGCTGTCAGACTCCTCCATCATGACCGCAGCTCTGAACTGATCCTCCCTGTTTACCTCATCCGCTGCCTTTTTTTCTTTCCCAATCTGACGAAGTTCATCTCTCTTCATTTCGGGACTCAGTTCACTGCGGATCTCTTCCGGTATTGTCAATATTTCTGTCAACTTAGCCCGACCATAGCCCTGATATTCCTCTTTTAGAACGGTAGAATAGCCACCTTCCGAAAATTGGCGGTTGATATTCATAAAACGACTGGTCTGATCTTTACTCCATCCATATTCTTGTTCTCCAAACTCAAAAATATTTTGATAGCCAAGTTCCTTGAACAGCTGAGCATCATCGGCCTTGCGCAGAATATAGCCCAGCTCCACTACATTTGTCATCGCGCGCCTTTGACAGGCATCAATCTCTTTTTTCACATCTTCCATATTGTTTAATTGAATCGTTAATTGTTCCATACGTATCTTCCTTTCTTTTATATCCCCCGCCCTTTCGGGCGGGAGGTTTGCGATGGCTTACGTTTCCGTGATGTAAACCACTGGTGCCCTACAGATAATTCTTACCAAAGAGCCGGACAAACTCCTGACGATCTCCATGTACAGATTCAAAAGCCTGTTGTCCTGCTGCCTTGATCATATGATTTATCTCTTTGTTCCTATGAACCGCATTGGGACCATTCTCATGACATTTTTGACCGCATAACCTTACTTTCAATCCAAATTTTTCACTGTTGCGACGGTTCGGTCCTCCAAACACATGGTGCCAGTGAAGGGCATCCATGGTACCATTTGCACCGCAAAGATAACATATCCTGTCATTTTTCTGCATGATGCTTTTTGCCATACCTTTTCACCCTCTCTGTTAATTGTTCTAATACCGGACGAATCTTTTCGTTGTACTCCGGCTTTTTGTCATAAGCTGCATATGCCTGTATTATTTTCCCATTCGGAAGTATTTCCACGGTCCAAAATGGGGTATCCGGCTCTTCTTTCTTTCGCAGAAGCAGGATATAGCTCTCATTTTTCAGAATTTTATTCCGATATATTCCACACCCAACACAGTGATGAAGCGTCTGTCCTTCAATTACGATTTCACGTGCACTGGATACCGGGCGTATGATATATTCATTTGTCACAAGAGAATATTGATTCTTAATTTTTTTGTATATTTTTTCGATGCTCGAATCGTACTTTTTTTCCTGTGCCACTTTTTTTCTGTTTTTTTCCTCGTCCCGAATCGCTATCAGTTGATCGTGTGCTTCTCTTGTATCAGATGGAAAGGCAACGAATTCATCTTTCAAATTCATATTTAGGTTTCCAGCCATCCGGATATAATCGACATATCCAAACATCGTCGTATTGATTCGAGGAATATAGCGAGCGACCTTCCATGGCGACAGGTGGGCAACATCAAATAGCTCATACATCTCTGCCTGGTTGAAACTGCTGGCAATTTTTAGAATGATGTCGATATTCGTACAGTACTTCTCTGCCTCTCTGAATCGTTTTAGAAAATCCAGTGATATATCCTGTCGCTGTTTTGTCGTCAGAGACACCAAATACCGCCATCCCTCCTTTTTTATTCCCAAAAATTTATGTAATTCTCTTTCCTTTGCATGTACTCCGATAGTCCCATCATCCATTTTTTGATAAAGATCACACACCAGAGCCAAAAAATCCAACTTTATCAAAGATTCTATTTGAGGATATCGATTCAGCGTTTCATACCAACCCAGCCAGTCAAATACTTTCTCATGAAAACCTCCTTTGCTATATAGTTTTTCTTAGGCGTTTGCGAAACGCCACAAGCCGCATAATTACGGCATTTTTTTGTTACTAAAATCAAAAATCTCCTCACGGTTTGTGGTATA
>ONNE01000169.1 GCA_900319095.1 uncultured Eubacteriales bacterium
ATACCGGGATCCGGTCGAGCATTGTAAGGGAAGAATTAAGTCTGCGGACAGCATGATAAAAAAATTAGAGAAAAAGGGGTTTCCCATAACCCCGGAGTCAGCGCTCACCAAGGTGTATGATGCGGTGGGGATACGGATCGTATGCCAGTTTGTCGACGATGTCTATCAGATGGTGGATATTTTGAAGCGCCAGGAAGACATTGAGATCATCAAGGAAAAAGATTATATTGAAAATCCAAAACCGAATGGATATCGAAGTTATCATCTGATCATCCGGATTCCGGTTCATCTTCCGGACTGCACAAGAAAACTCTATGCAGAGATCCAGATTCGTACGATTGCGATGGATTGCTGGGCGGCATTGGAGCACGATCTCCGATACAAAAAAGAAGTGGACAATGTGGAACTTTTGGCAGAGGAATTAAAGCGCTGCTCGGACGAGATGGCATCCACGGATCTGACGATGCAGACGATTCGACGTGTACTGCGTGACAAATAAAAGACATCGGTGGAATCGAAAGAAGGTGTAGAAAATGAGACTATTACTTGCAGAGGACGAGAGAGAGCTATCGAATGCGCTTGTCCGGATCTTAGAGATAAAAGGATATGAGGTAGACCCTGTCTATGACGGTGCCGAGGCGGTGGAGCACGGGATGAGTGCGGATTATGATGGCATGATTCTGGATGTCATGATGCCCAAAAAGAGCGGAATTGAGGCGCTGGAAGAGATGCGGGAGAAAGGGATCCACACACCGGTTTTGATGTTGACGGCAAAGTCGCAGGTGGAAGACCGGGTCAGGGGGCTTGAGAGCGGTGCGGATGATTATCTGGCAAAACCGTTTGTCATGGAAGAACTGCTTGCCAGAATTCACGCGATGGTACGCAGACAGCAGTTTTATTCGCCGCAGACCTATGAATTGGGCAACACCGTGTTTAAGGCAGAGGGGATGGAACTCTCGGTGGGTGTTCATTCGCTGCGTCTGACAGGAAAAGAGGCGAGACTTCTCTCGACCTTTATGAATGCACCGGGCCGATGGATCACCAAACAACAGTTGACAGAACGGATCTGGCGCGAAGAAACCGAAGAAAAAAACAAATTAAATCTTTATATATCGTATTTACAGAGCAAGCTTGAGTCCTTGCACGCGGATATTTTTATCCGGGAAGAGAACAATGGATATTGTCTTGAGCTAAAAGGGAGCGATGCCATATGATTCGCAAAATGAAATGGAAGTTTATTGCAACGGTAATGATTGGAGTTGCGGGACTGCTGCTCCTGATTCTGGGAAGCATCAATCATATTCAGTATATGCAGATGAAAGAGCGGTACGACCAGCTTCTGGATCTCGTGATTGAGAATGGGGGAGAGTTCTCCAAGGAGTTTGGAGACAGCAGTTCCTCGGATGAGACGCAGCACAGAATCTTTCGGTATGATCTTAAGATAACAAAGGAAACACCGTATGAGAACCGGTATTTCCTTGTTTTTCTTGATTCACAGGGAAATGTGCAAAGCACCAATACCAATCATATTTCATCCGTCGGTGAAGAGGAGGCCACAGAGCTGGCAAAGAATCTGTTTGAAACATACAAGAGCTATCTCACAGAAAATAAAGACAGCATACGCGGGACATACCAAAAATTCCGCTATCAGATCAGTGCACAGGACAGCGGTTATGTATTTGGTTTTGCCGATATGTATCAGCAGATTCAGAACAATCAATATACGGCAAAACTGTCTCTTGGCATTGCGACGACCGTATTGGTCATTATTTTTCTCATTGTGTTTTTTGCTGCGCGGCGCGTACTCGAACCGCTCATTCTGAATATGGAAAAGCAAAAGCAATTTATCACGGATGCCGGCCATGAGCTCAAAACTCCCCTGGCTGTGATCTCGGCAGATGTGGATGTGATCGAACTGACCGATGGGGAAAATGAGTGGACAAAGAGCATTCGCAAACAGACGGCTCAGATGTCCGAGCTGATCAAACATCTTTTGTATCTGTCCCGGATGGAGGAGACCTTTGAGATGGTGATGCAAGAGGTGAATCTCAGCCGGATCACAGAGGAGGTTGCGGATCGGATTCTGCCGATTGCCGTCAGCCAAAACAAGAAATTTACCAAAGAGATCGAGCCGGATATATTGTACATGGCAGATGCCTCGGCAATGGAACATCTGGTTTCCGTATTGCTGGAAAATGCGGTCAAATACTGCACCGAAGAGGGGGAGATTGAACTCTTGCTCTATAAGAAGGGAAAAACGATTCACCTGGAATTTAGAAATTCCGGAGAAGAGATTGAGGAGCGCACGATGGAGCGTCTGTTTGACCGGTTTTACCGGCCGGACTCGGATCGGAATAAATCAACCGGAGGCTACGGAATCGGTCTGTCGGTGGCAAAGGCGATTGTCACCGCTCACAAGGGGAAGATTACAGCCCGCAATGAGAAAAACAAAGATCAGACCGTGGTTGCCTTTTGTGTAGAACTATAGAAGGATAAATCCGGAAAGAGAGAGGTAGGACTTTGGAAAAAAAATTTGTGCTCATGGATGGCAACAGTATCATCAACCGCGCCTTTTACGGGGTGCCGGAGCTGACCAATAAACAGGGACTGCACACGAATGCGGTCTATGGTTTTTTGAATATTATGTTTAAAATCATGGAAGAGGAGGAGCCGGATCATATGCTGGTGGCATTTGACGAGAAGGCGCCAACCTTTCGACACAAAATGTTTGAAGAGTACAAGGGAACGCGAAAGCCGATGCCACAGGAACTCAGGGAGCAGGTTCCTGTCCTCAGGGAAATTCTTGAGGCAATGAATCTGTGCATCGTCTCAAAGGAAGGGATTGAGGCAGATGATATCCTTGGCACGATGGCGACCAAGGGAGAAAAAGAGGGTTTTTCGGTTGTGGTCGTATCGGGAGACCGAGATCTTTTACAGCTTGCCTCAGAAAAGATTTTAGTTCGCATCCCCAAAACACGGGGTGGCAAAACGGTCGTGGAAGATTACCACTCCGCGCAGGTGATAGAAAAGTATGGCGTCACCCCAATGCAGATCATTGACATGAAGGGGCTGATGGGAGACGCTTCGGACAATATACCGGGAGTTCCGGGAATTGGCGAAAAAACGGCTCTTAAATTGCTGACTGTCTACGGAACCGTTGAAAATGTCATCGATCATGTCGAGGAGCTGACACCGAAACGGGCAAAGGAAGCCGTAAAAAACAATGAGAAGCTGGCAAAACTCAGCAAAACTCTGGCGACGATCAAGAGGGATTGTAAACTTGGAATCACGATGGAACAGTGCCGTATCCATGATCTCTACAATGCGAATGCCTATAAAAAGATTCAGGAACTGGATATAAAATCCATTTTAAAGCGGTTTTCACAGGATGTCACGGGAGAACAGGAGATTGAAAAACAATTTCGCACGATCCGGACAAAAAAGGAATGGGAGGACATTTCTTCGCAGCTGCCGGTCGGTGAACCGATCGGAATCCGAAACGTGTTCCGGCTTCATTCCGATGTCACAAGTGACAGCAGCGGTCAGATGAAGTTGTTTATGTCGGAACATGAGGGGAGCCTTCTGGGAATCGCTCTGTCCTGGGGAAAAGACAGGACATTTTTTTGTGAGATCGGTGAAAAACTGTCCGGGTCGGATGTGATGGATTCTTTGCAGGGATGGATGGGAAGCCATCGGTTCGTGATGAATGATATCAAGAGTCAATGTGAGCTTTTTGATGGCCTTTGTGAGGAGAATTCATTTGATACCGGTGTGGCGGCCTATCTGATCAATCCGGTTCAAAAGGGATTTCTGGAGGAGGATCTTGCGGATGCCTATGCGGACATTTCGATGTATCCCTATCAGCAGATGTTTGGGAAAATTCCGATGGAGACGGCATTTGATGAGAAAAAAGAAGAACTGATACGTTATGTGTGCTACTGCGCACTGGTCAATTATTTATCCTATGAGGCACTGAAAAAA
>ONNE01000171.1 GCA_900319095.1 uncultured Eubacteriales bacterium
CAGATTATATCACCGGACAAAAATATACGAATTATTTTACTTTTCAAAATGCAGTGGGCGAACTGCTGCAGGGCGACCTCATACAAGAGGATTCCACCTATCATATGTCCTATTATCAGATAACGGATGCCGGACATGAGACTCTGGAATTGTTTGGCTCGCCCCTCTCCTCCGAAATCCGGCAGGAAATTGATGATTATTTAAAAAGTAAACGGTACGACATCGTAAATGAAGCCTCCTTTATCAGTGATTACCACCGAACCGAAGATGGAACTTATTTGGCCACCTGTACACTGCGGGAGGGCACTCATGTTTTGTTTCATCTTGAATTGGATGTGATGTCAGAAGAAGATGCGGTGAGCATCTGTGAGAACTGGCGGGAAAACAGCGAAGAGATTTATCAGGTCGCAATGCGGCAGCTTTTAAAAAAAGAATCCTAAAAAAAAACGGTACCTTTATTTGGCACCGTATTTTTCTTCGTAATTTTTTTGACACTGTTCAATGATCGCCACTGCTTCGTCCGGTCCATCAAACTCCTTAACCGCTGTCTCTTTATTTTCAAGATCTTTATAAATACTGAAGAAGTGTTGGATCTCTTCGAAAATGTGTTTTGGCAGCTGTGCGATATCCGTATAATAATTATACATCGGATCATTGTATGGAATCGCAATGATTTTCTCATCATTTGCTCCGTTGTCCAACATATACATAACACCAATCGGATAGCATCTTACCAGTGACATCGGCTCAATATCCTCAGAACAGATCACCAAAACATCCAGCGGATCCTTGTCATCGCCAAGGGTTCTTGGGATAAAACCATAATTTGCCGGGTAATGTGTCGATGTATACAGGATTCGGTCTAATATAATCAGACCGGTCTCCTTGTCTAACTCATATTTTTTCTTACTACCTTTGGAAATCTCAATCGTCGCCACAAAATCGGTCGGCTGAATTCTCTCGCGGCTTATATCATGCCATATGTTCATATTTACCTCTCTTTCGCACACGCGGTGCTTCTTTTATTTTGTCCAACACAACCGGTCATCAATCATCCGACACCGGTCGTCCCCAACTCTAAATATCTAAGATATGCCCCATATGTCATGGTCACTCTGTCATCTCCCGTGCCAACAGAAACCAATACTTTCTCCCAATCCTTGTCCGAAGCCTCCTTCCCTTTGTCAAAGGCGGCCTCTTTGGTCTGTGTACTCTGAGTGTTCTGTGCGGATGTTTGGTTTTCTACCCCTGTAGATCCACCGGAACCCGAATACTCGTCACCTACTGTGACAGTCTTATCCGGCACCGTCACGCCCTCTTTCATAAATTTGTTAATCTTCTTGACATAGTTTTGCGTCTCCTGATAAGGAGGCACTCCACCGTACTTCTTTACGGCTCCGCTCCCAGCATTGTACGCAGCTGCGGCAAGTGTAAAATCCCCATTGAACTTTTTCAAATGAGCCTTTAGCAATTTTGCGGATGCCATGATGTTCTGCTTTGCATCGTATGGATCCGTCACACCAAACTCCTTGCACTCATCCGGCATCAACTGCATGATTCCCTTCGCTCCTGCTGACGAGACACACTTTGTGTTAAAATCCGACTCTGCCTTGGCAACTGCCACCAAAAAATCATAGGAAATATCATACTTTTGGGAAGCTGCTTCAAAAAGTGACTTAAGAGACACCTCCCCTGAAAGATCCGAATTCTTTTCCGTGGATGACACTCCACCAGTGGCCTGTACTCCCGTGATGCTTCCTGACGACACAGAAGTGCTGTTTGAAACATCTGCATCTTTTTTTGTCACGTTTGCCTTTGACGATGCAACTGCCTGTGTATTCTCTAACACCTTTTTAAATGGAGTGATCGAAGAATGCTTTCGATTCGATTGTATGGTAACGGACGAAGAGCTTGTCTCCGTGTTCGTCACATCGTGAATTACCATCATATGTATCCACACTCTCTTTCTGTGAATAAAACTTGTCTCGATTATTATATATAAAAAAAATGCATAAGTCAATAAGCGCGATTGTTTTATTTCGTATCACACACAACCCACATATTCTTCCAGTTCTCATAGATCGACCCTTCATCGTATTCCGGAGCATATTCTTTTGCCACATGGTCTAAATCGGTCTGTCTTCTGTATTTTCGGATTGTTTCGACGTATTCCATATACTCAAATTAACCCTCATATAAAATTTTACCGCCTTAATTTCTTTTTATCAGGCAACTTTCAATATATCATGATTTCCTACCGATAATATTTCTCTAAAAACTCATCCATTTTTCGCATGGACTCGCTTAAAACATCAACCGTTGGCAGATAAACAATGCGGAAATGATCCGGTTCATTCCAGTTAAATCCTCTGCCGTGAACTAAAAGAACCTGTTCTTTTCTCAAAAAGTCCAGTACAAACTGCTCATCATCCTGAATGCCAAATCTTTTAGCATCTACTCTTGGAAATATGTAAAAAGCTGCATCCGGGCGCACGACCGACAGACCATCTACTTTATGAATTGCCTCACAAATACATTTTCGCTGTTCAAACAATCTTCCTCCCGGCAATAACAACGGATCTACTTCCGGCCGGTTCTTGATAGCCGGAACTACGACATGCTGTGCCAGTACGTTGGCACACAATCGCATGGAAGAGAGCATGTTCAGACCTTCTATATATCCTTTCCCTTTTGATAGATCTCCGCTGAGAACCATCCAGCCACTTCGAAATCCGGCAATTCGATCCGATTTTGAGAGACCGTTAAAGGTAACGCAAAAAACATCCTCCGTCAACGATGCGATGGAAATATGTTTCTTGCCGTCAAATACCAGGCGATCATAAATTTCATCGGAAAAGAGAATCAGTTCATATTTTCGAGCCAGATCCACAATCTTTTCCAGTATTTCTTTCGGATATAGCGCTCCGGTCGGATTGTTCGGATTGATAATGACAATTCCCTTTGTCCTGGATGTAATCTTTTTCTCCATATCCTCCACATCCGGATACCAGTTAGCACTCTCATCACACATATAGTGAACCGGATTTCCTCCTGCCAGTTTGGCTGCTGCCGTCCAAAGCGGATAGTCCGGTGCCGGAATCAAAATCTCATCTCCATTGTTCAAAAGTCCCTGCATCGCCATGGAAATTAATTCACTGACGCCATTCCCTATGTAAATGTGATTGATATCCAATGCGTGCAGCCCCTTGGACTCATGATATTCCAGAATCGCTTCTCTCGCGTCTAAAATTCCATTTGACTCACTGTAGCCCTGCGACATCGGATCATCCAAGGCATCCCGGACAGCATCTGTCACCCACTTGGGAGCCGTAAAGCCAAACGGAGCAGGATTGCCAATATTCAGCTGCAGTATTTTCTTTCCCTCCCGCTTCATCTGGTTTGCCTCGTCCAAGACAGGTCCCCTCACATCATAACAGACTCCATGTAATTTATCTGATTTTGCAAATGTCCTCATCCTTCACGCCTCCTCGAACACAAATGTTTTACTACCAAAATCACTACAATCACACTGATCACATCGACTAAAATGTGAACCGATGAAACCACCACGGATCCCTCCGGCAACAGCGGTGTGACGCCATACTCTAAAACATAGGTACAACCATTAAACAACATATGCAAAAGACAGCTTCCCCATATCGTCTGCGTCTTCTCATAGACAATTGCGAAGACAATCCCTGCAAGGGAAGCATAGATTCCCTGAATCCAATTCATATGGTAGATTCCAAACAAAAGTCCGGAAATAATTGCTGCCGGCCAGATGGAAAATGCCCTTCTCAGCTTTGCATACACCATTCCGCGAAAAAGAATCTCTTCCCCAATCGGTCCGATAACACATATGAGAAGCAGCATCAGAACCGGTGGCGCTGTGTCCAATTGGAAGAGATCATTGTATTTTTCATAGGACTTCATCATCCATGGGAATACGGCACTGACCCCCATAATCAAGATCTCTGTCGCAAGCTGACCACACACCGCCAGAACCACAATCGACAATATGTGATCCTTGGAAAAAGCTTTTTTGTAATTTGGTCGAAATGGGTATCTGTTCTCCCTAAAATAGTACCAGAGGCCAAACACCACTACCAACATAATATCGAGCAGAGCAGTAATAAAAAGCACTCCCGAACCCTGCGTCAGATAATCTTTCACCTGATTCATCATTTCTACATAGGCATCCCGATTGCCTGCCAAACCATTGACAATCAAAATCTCAGTTCCGGCAATCACCATAATAACCGATAATACCATCTGCATTCCTAAAGAGATTCCGATATACAATCCTGACCACGCCAATGCTTTAAACTTTTTCATGTATATATCCTCTTTCCGTATTAAATAACATTTTTTACAACCGCCTTATATTCTATCACGTTCATCCTGAATGGTCAATTTTCTATTGCGCATTTTCACTAAAAATGATACGATAACAGTGTATTTTGAATCTAGACAAAGGAGAATTGCGATATGAAACTTTGGGGAGGACGTTTTACAAAAGAGACCAATCAATTGGTTCACAATTTTAATGCATCCATTTCTTATGATCAAAAATTTTATAAACAGGATATCCTTGGCAGCATTGCCCATGTGACGATGTTGGAAAAGCAGGGAATCCTGAATGATACAGAAAAAGAAGCCATCATCCAGGGACTTCAATCCATTTTAACAGATATTGAAAACGGCACTCTGCCAATCACCGCTGAGCATGAAGATATTCACAGCTTCGTGGAGGCCAATCTGATCGAACGGATCGGTGACACAGGAAAAAAACTTCACACAGGAAGAAGCCGCAACGATCAGGTCGCCCTTGATATGAAACTCTACATCCGGGACGAAGTTATTGAGATCAATGATCTCTTAAAGGAACTCATGGTCGTGATTCATCGAATCATGTCCGAGAACATCCACACCTTTATGCCCGGTTTTACACATCTTCAAAAAGCACAGCCGGTCACACTGGCACATCACTTCGGTGCATATTTTGAGATGTTCCGTCGGGACCGGAGCCGGATTCGGGATATTTATGACCGTATGAATTACTGTCCGCTCGGGGCCGGTGCCCTGGCTGGTACAACGTATCCTTTGGATCGTGAATACACCGCTTCTCTCTTAAAATTCGATGGACCTACCTTTAACAGTATGGACTCTGTATCAGACCGGGATTACCTGATCGAGCTTCTCAGTGCTCTGTCTACCATCATGATGCACATGAGTCGTTTCTGCGAAGAGATTATCGTCTGGAACTCCAACGAATACCGTTTTGTCGAAATCGATGACTCCTATTCGACCGGTTCGAGCATTATGCCACAGAAGAAGAATCCGGATATCGCAGAGCTGGTACGCGGAAAAACCGGACGTGTGTATGGTGCGCTGGTATCGATCCTGACTACGATGAAGGGACTTCCTCTCGCCTATAATAAAGATATGCAGGAAGACAAAGAATTGACCTTTGATGCCATTGACACGGTAAAGGGATGTCTTGCACTTTTTACCGGTATGATCGACACCATGAAATTCAACAAAGAGGTTATGGAAAGCAGTGCCAAAAACGGGTTTACAAACGCGACAGATGCCGCAGACTACCTTGTCAATCACGGAGTTCCTTTCCGCGATGCACACGGTATCATCGGCCAGCTCGTACTTCTTTGCATTGAAAAAAACATTTCTCTGGATGAACTCCCACTGGAAGAATATAAAAAAATCAGTCCGGTTTTTGAAGATGATATCTACGAAGCCATCTCCTTGAAGACATGTGTAGAAAAGAGAAATACCATTGGTGCTCCGGGCCCAAAGGTAATGTCTCAGATTCTCCTTGCGAATGAAAAATATTTGCAGGAATCCTAAGACCAAAAACAAGATAAAACCATAAAACGACTGCCCGGTAAATAACTCCATGGCTTTACCGGACAGTCTTTTTTCTCATCACTCTATCGGTTTTCCTCTAAAAACTGCAGGAGCGCACGGCACCCCTCATCTACATCCCGGTAAGTTTCATCAAAATTTCCGGTATACCATGGATCCGCAATCTGCTGCCCTTTTCTATCCGTGTAGTCCAGCAAGAGCGATACCTTTCCCTCCGGATCGCCACCCACAATCCTCAAAATATTCTGATAATTCCACTTGTCCATCCCAATGATATAATCATATTTATCATAGTCGGATTTTTCCATATGGATTGCCCGATGTTCTCTCATCGGAATCCCCATTTCCCGCATCTTCATTACCGTCCCGCGATGGGGACCGTTACCAATCTCCTCGAATGAAGTCGCTGCCGACTCGATTTGATATCGGTCAGAAAGACCGGCTTTTTTTACTAAATTCTCCATAACAAATTGTGCCATTGTAGAACGGCAGATGTTGCCGTGACAGATGAATAAGACTTTTATCATGAATTTCTCCTTCATAATTTGATAAATACCGCGTAGTTTTGCTATGTTTTGCAAGGCCTCCCGGTCTTTTACAATCTCCATATATCATGTTTTTCATCGCAGTATAATCTTCTTTAACTGTATCCAATATATTCTTTATTTCATCATCTTCAAATCCAATTTTTCTAAGAATAATCGCATAGTTAAAATGCTCAATCATTCTTACTGCCATTATTGTATTTATTGTTGACTCATGTGATCTTTTTGAATGAGCCAATATTGCAATTCATCAAAATCAAAAACTGCTTCATTGTATAAACATAGTGAGGCTTTGCTTTCTGTGTTCCATCCTCGTTTAAAACTGGATTTCAATTCTCATCAAACATTTTTTTGCCAAACATCTCCAATGATTTCTTGCTTAATCGATCTAAAACTTCTTTCTCTCAATGTCTGTTTCATCGATACGAAGTTCTTTTACCTTCTTCTTTTGTATTACACATTTTTCATAACAACTTTCGTTTATTTCTATCGAGAGCAGCCCGTTTAATAATCCTGCTACGTTTAGTAAACAGGGGTACAATAGGGATTGATATCATAATGTCTGTTCGCACCCGTCATGATACCGGTTTTTTCGGCAAATGCAAAAAGGGAACGTATAGCATCACGGTAAAGGCATCTTCAAAAGGTTGCGACTATTTCCCTGTTCACGAAATCCCGCATAAGCTACAAAACACATAATGATTTGCACAATCGTTGAACAGGGGGTCGCAAGACCGATTAAAAACAATGAGCCCTCTCCAAAATGCTGCATCAAAAAAGCAACCGGTATTCTTACAAGAAAGGCTCCGCAGATGCCCTGTATCATAACAAAGGTTGTTTTTTGGATTCCATTGAAATAGCCGATAAAACAGAACAAAAAACATGTCAGCAGACAATCTATCGCATAGGCTTTCAGATAGTCCCATGCATTCATCACAGCTTCCCTGTCATTTGAGAAAATGCCTGCAAGGAGATCACCGTGGAAGAACGTGAGCGCAAACATAATGACTCCAAATATAAAGGAAACAATAATTCCTGTTCTGAGAGACCGCTTCGCTCTCCCGATAAGTCCCGCACCGTAATTCTGTGCAACAAACGCAGACATCGACTGCATAAATGCTGCAGGAACCAGCATAATAAACGCACATACTTTCTCTGCAACACCTACGCCAGCCGAAGCAGTAACTCCAATTCCATTAACAATTGCAAGCATGACAAGGAAAGATATCCCAACAAGAAAATCCTGAAGGGCAATCGGGGTTCCAATACGAAATATTGAAACCGCATTTATCTTTTTGAGTTTGATATGTGACCTGTGAAATTCGAAAGGCAGCTTTACCCGACGAATGATAAGCAATGAAATTACTACACTTACAAGTTGGGCAATTACCGTTGCCAAAGCAGCCCCCGAAGCTCCAAATCCAAACACCGCAACAAACAGTAAGTCGCCTATGATATTGAACGTACAGGCTATCCCGACCGCAATGAGAGGTGTTTTGGAGTCGCCCAGTCCCCGGAATATACTTCCGAGCAGATTATACCCTGTTATTATCAGAAATCCTGACCCACATATTCTAATATAGTTTACTGTCACATCAAAGGCTTCCTCTGGTGCCTGCATCACTTTCGCAAGAAGCCCTGCCCCCAAAACGCTGATTACCGCAAACAGTACTCCCAATATGGCAAAGATTACGAGTCCCGTCCCAATTGTCTGGGCAGCTTCATCGGAACGCTTTTGCCCGATCTTCTGCCCGACAGCCACCGTAATTCCCATTGAAAAGCTGACGAGAAGATTTGTGAGTGTAAAAATAATCTGTGATCCTGTAGAGACCGCAGAAACATCCGCACTTGTGCAGAATTTTCCCACAACAAGTAAATCGACTGCTCCGTACATCGCCTGCAAAAACATGGCAAATAACACAGGCAACATAAATTTCAGCAGTTTTGGTAATATCGCACCATTTGTAAAATCATTATTCTTCATTTTATAGTTCAAATTGATTCACAATCTCTATAAGGCTATTCGCTGTATGCTGCTGCTCTGTAGCCGTCTCCGCTACACTAGTAACTGCCTCAGATACACTTTCAATCGAGAGTGTAATCTGTGAACTGCTCTCCGTTGTATCCTGTGCCGATTCGGCAATGTCTGTCACGGCATGATTTACTTCTTCCATGGCGATACGGATATTCTCTGCCATCTGGTCAATCCGCTTTGTCAAATCCTCAAACAGAATGGCATCTGCCCCATACTGCCTGCCAACTTCTACAAAATTATTATAATCCGGTGACACTGTATCCGTTACAAATTCTAACAACTTATTTGAACCGGAAGACAAATCTGCAAAGGCATTCTTTATTTCATGAATTGTCTCCTGAATCTGATGTACCGCATCATCTGTCTCTGTTGCCAGATTATTAATCTCATCTGCCACGACAGCAAATCCACGACCGGCCTCTCCTGCTCTGGCTGCCTCTATGGAGGCATTGAGAGACAAAAGGTTAATCTGACTTGCAATCTCAGAAATTGACAAAGCAAGATTTTCAATCTCACCAACAACCTCGGACTTCTTCTGAGCCTCTTTTAACTCAGCACGACGCTCATCCGCAATTTTATTAGCTCGGTCAAAGGATAATTTGCTCTCCTTTTCAATCTCCCTAACTTTATTCTTGATTCGCTCTACCTCTCTACTCGTATCTACCGTCTCTTTGGCAAGTTGCTGCACAGAATCATTTACTGTCTGCACCGATGCGCTCACTTCCTCCGTCGCAGCACTGGTACTCATCATGGCAGTGTTCACATGATTCATATTTTCGGAAATATGTATAAACTCAGCACTCAATTCCTCCGACATCGCTCCTAATGTATTGGCAGAATCATTGATTTCTTTCGATTCACTGGCAATATCTTCAATGATCGTTTTGGTAGATTGATACATTTGGTTGAGAGCCCGGCTCATTGTCGCGAGTTCATCCTTTCCGGTTATTTTTATCTCATTGATATTATAATGTCCCGAGGCAAGTTCCCCAGAAAAACCGCTGACCGACTTTATTTGTTTTGTAATCTTTTGAATCACAAAAATAATTAGGAGTGCAATGATAAGAATCGCTGCGAGACTTACTATACCGGATGTCGTTAGAAGTTTCCTCACGGGCTGGTTAATCTGACTCTCATTAATACGCAAAATCAGTTTCCAGTTCACATTTGGAATTGTCTCATAATAAGCAAGGATTTTTTTCCCATTTTCCCGAAACGAAGTCTCTCCACTGTCATTGCCTTCGATCTCACCGGCAGTCGCTGCCAGAGATTTATTCTCATCATCTCCGATGTTCACTCCGTTCTCTGTTTTTGATTTATCGTCCGTATACAAATATGTCCCACCCGATGTTGTCATAATTGCCCGTCCGGTCTCTCCCATCACAATTTCTTCCGCAATCTCCTCAATTGTTGACAACTCCATATCCACACTGACACATCCGATATAGGTCTGGTTCTCATCGAAAATCGGAGCGGAACAGGATGCCATAATCAAGCCGGTTGTCTCATCGTAATATGGGTCTGTAATAATCGCTCCCATAGTCTTCAGCGACTTGGCATTCGTATAATACTCTTGTGAAAAATAATCGTACTCCGCATTGCTGTAATCCATTGTCTTTACAATGCTATCTCCGTCCCGATACCAATATGGTCCCATAAATTCATTGTTGTGATAAATATTTTTTTCAAACCACAGACCGCTTCCCAAAACCATATCATTATCTTTTATGATCCTGCTCAGCGACATCTCATAATCGTCCATAGAGGCTGTCTTATATGTCGCACTTACCATCTCTGAAATATTCTGCGCGGTGTTCCGTATGGTTTCCAGTTTTCCATCCACCATATTCCCCGCCGCCTGAAGTGTCTGCCTGGCTGTCTGGTCAGTCTGTGTAGAAATCGCACGATTGCTGATCAGTGCCCCGCTCAGGCTTACCACAAGAATTGCTACAATAACAAGTGGCAGAATTATTATAAGCATTTTACTTTGAATTGATTTCATTTCCGGTCCTCCTCATATAATCATAGTTTTGTATTGCTTTTTCATTTTGTTGCTGTTACAATAATCTTTAAATTTTATTTTACCATATATGAAGCTTTTTCGCAATCGCAAAACAATTATCGTTTGTGTCAAGTAAACGTTGGCACTTTTTTCAGATTCCGTATTTCAGCAGTAAACCAACTTTCTGCTTGAAATACTGCTATCTGAAATAAGCCAGCGTTTACTTTGACAACATCCATTCTCATCTGATAAAATGTGTCGGCTGCCATTCTTCCTTCTCCGGCAGACCATATTTTTCCCTGCCAAGCGCGATACTCTTCATAAGAAAAGACATATTGCGGGCAAGGACTCTCATCGTCTGGAGACCTTCTGCATCCTGCTCTGCCTGTCCGGGTTCTCTGCCGTGCACACTGTTCCAATACTGACTGGATGCCACTGGCATGCCACAGATTGTAAAATACTTATTCAATTCATCAAAGGTTGCCGATAAACCACCACGTCTGGCAACCACAACACTGGCTCCGACCTTCATAGTCTTATCAAAATGTGTGCTATAGAAAAGTCTGTCAAGACAGGCAATGAGAGTGGCATTCGCTGATGCATAATACACCGGTGATGCGATCACTAGACCGTCTGCGGCTTCAAACCTTGGGGCCAGCTCATTTACCGCATCATCAAATACACATTGCCCCTTCTTAAAGCAGGTTCCACAGGCGATACACCCTCTCACATCCTTGTTACCAATCTGAACAACCTCCGCTTCTATGCCCTCTTTTTCAAATACTTTCACCATCTCATTTACCGCAATGGTTGTATTCCCATTCATTCTGGGACTTCCATTAATAATTAGAACCTTCATCCTTTTTCCTCCTTCTCTATCATATCAACCTGCCTTGCAGCATATTCGCAAACTCTTCTATGTAATATCCTGATTTTAACACGATAAACGGATCCGGTTTTTTTAAACCGGCCACTTATTCTACTTTAAATTTACGGAGTATTTAGCTTTGAGACCAAATAAGCATCTACCTCATCAAAAAATTCTTTGTTCGGCTCACACGCCTTTTTTCTGTCAATATGTGAGAACATCTCTTGCAACACCTCTTCCGGCAGATCCTCTTTTTTCTTTACTCCGTATTGTTTCATCTTTTCATTCAACTCTGTTTCAATCTCTTTGCAATATCGATTGGCCTCAAGAGACAAAACAAAATCTCCATGTGTATTTCGCTCAGGATAATCCATCGGCTGATAACTGACATTTGGATTTTTTATCTCCTCCCGATGATTGATCAGTGCACAGTCCTTATAATTGACAAAGGTATCTCCGACACCGTGCATGATATGAATTGGAAGATCAACCCCATTGATTCCATCAATAGCCGACAGATTGGAATATTTGTGAAACAGTCTTCGGTTCTCAAATTGTATAAAGGGGCGTGTGACCATCGATATCTTTCCATACAGATCCCTCCCCATGGAATCCGTCACCGCAAAAGGTGTCGTAAAACCGGATACCGATACTACTGCCTCAACATTCTGATAAAAATTCAGAACCGCACACACGGAATATCCGCCCTGACTGTGTCCGTACAGCACTTTTCTCCGTCCGGCCAATGCCTCATCCTGATCAATGTACCGGAGAGCTGCCAGTAAATCCAGCGGCC
The DNA here is from genome assembly GCA_900319095.1 of uncultured Eubacteriales bacterium. GTDB lineage: Bacteria > Bacillota > Clostridia > Lachnospirales > Lachnospiraceae > Eubacterium_F. Next base: position 12,130 of record ONNE01000171.1, read on the forward strand.
CCTGTACCAGGCCTCTCGAATTTTTTCCCTCACTATTTCCGGTTCCCGTATTATCAAACGCAAATACGGTCCATCCTCTCTTTACCAATTCCAATATGCTCGGAAGATAATCTTCATGTGCTGCCAGAATTCCGTGAGAAAAAACAATGAGACCTTTTTTATTGTTTTCCCCATAGACATAACCTTGCAGTTTATGTTTCCCCGAATAAAATTCAACTAGTCGTCTCGGAAATTCGTCCTTAACATCCTCATGTCGAAATCTCTCAGAATATTTCTCAAGATCCCATCTTCCAAAATTACCGGCATACGCTTTTCTAACAATGTAATAACTTCCCCCTGCAGCCGCCATCACCAAACCACCGAAAACGGCACCGGCAACCTTTAAACCTTTTCTACTCATTCAAACTTCTCCCTTCTCTCCCATTTTTATCCAGTTATGGTTATTATAACATAAAAACAGAGTCTGTCCAACCTGAACAGACTCTGTTCTTCATTTCTATTTTTTATTCCAGATAATAGGTTCGCAAAGCATCCATATCCGCGCTGGTCAATCCGGTCTGTTCGATCACAAAATTCTCAACAGAACCGCTCTGCTCTTTCATATAAAGAAGCGCATTCTCCATGCCAAGTTGATTACAGGAATCATAATAATTACTCGAAAGCATATAGTCTCCCATAATGATTTCATCGCTCACATGTAAAATCGACAAAAGTGTTGCTGCCATGATTCCGGTGCGGTCTTTTCCCTTGCTGCAATGAAACAAAACCGCTTTTTCTCCTTTATTGTCCACCAGTGTCTGCAAAAAGATTTTCATCGCTTCAATGGTCTCGCTCTCCTTTAGAGAATCCACATAACCATCTGCATCAGTCTCGCTCGGGCCGGAAAAACCGGCATAGATCTCGGTCACCCCATCGATGGTCGGATCAGCCCCACCGGTCTTGGTCTTTTTCTCACTGGCACCGGCACGCAAATCCACAATATATCCCAGATTATACTGATTCTTTAGAACCGTGAGATCTTCGTCCGTGGCATCACTCAGCTTTGCCGTGCGCAGCAAACAATTCGACTTTACCGTCTTGCCATCGGTTGTTTTGTATCCGCCAAGCTGTCTGGCATTCTGAATCCCCGTTACCGGCAATTTTTGAGTTTCCAGATCAATGTCTGCCGGTGTAATGGTCGCTGTCGATTTCTTTGCCTTTACCGTCACTTTACAAAGATATGTTTTTTTATTATAAGTGACTTTAATCTTGGCCGTTCCCTTTTTCTTTGCCTTTACCGTAGCGACTGCTTTGGACTTGTTAAAGGTTACCGTTGCCACACTTTTCTTGGTCGATTTCCACTTGGATTTCTTTGCTTTTTTCTTACTTAAATTTTTCAGCTTTAGTTTGGCTGTCTTTCCCACAGTCAAGGACAAAGATGTCTTATTGATCGTCACCTTGGAAGCAGCATAGACATTTTCCCCTGCACACAAAGACAGGCATAAGGCCAAAACGCATACCATGGATTGAAGTTTTTTTTGCATTTTAATATCCCCCTTTTTCGTTCCGGGCATCCGGATCCATATCAACAGATTACTCTCCTATCATCAAACAAATATTTTACAAAAATATGGTAAATCATCGTTGTCCCCAAATTTTTTCTATGAAGCTCTCCCATGTCATATTTTTTTTCGCAAAACACACAGCTTCTCTGGAAATATTCTCCAACAAATCCTCATCGCTCTGCGCCCTCCTGATTTTTTCCGGTATTTCATCCATCTTCTCCAGATCATATGCCAGTACATGCACACCATCCTGTATCATCATCTGTCCGGTGAGATATTTATTTAAATCGGTCATTGCCACTGCGCCATTTCTCATCGAGAGAGGAATCCGGTCATGACATCCTCTCTTAAATCCGGGTAGCTGGTTCAGTGAAATCCTGGTATCCCCATAGATCTGAGGCAGACTGACATAAGAAATCTGTCCCTGAATTCTCAAAAAATCAATGACACCGGGTTGGATGAGCTGCCATTTATCCCGAAAAACATCCCATCCATGACCATACAACTCAACCGGTATCTGATCTTTGATAATTTCATAAATCATCATCTCCCGCAAAAGCGCACGAAGATAGAAGTCAATCAAAAAATTTGCCTGTAGAATCTGAGAAAAATTCGTCTCAATCTTTTCCGGATCCCACCCGGACACCTCCTTTGTCACTCTCAACACTACATCCTCCACCGTAAAAGCAGGATGCTCTAACAATTCTTCGACAGATGCATGAAAGATGTCCGAAAACGGTTTTTGCATCGACATCGCTTTCTTTTGAAGTCCAAGAGGCTCTGTATATGTGCCGGTAAAGACAAGGCTTTTGGTTCTCTCTCTAAAAGGCTTCACTCCCTCTTTATCTCCCTCCACAGAGGGAATCGGAACCGTCTGTGTCTTCCCAACAAGATTTTTATAATAATGCTCTATATAGTTCGCATGATTTTCATCCAGACAAAGCACATGAAAATTTTCTATGTCACACGACAGAACTTCATGGTGGTACATGGGGTGATCCAGCATATAATAATAAATTGTTTTTCCTAATTGATTTACGATATATCCCCGGTCATTTTTTCTACAAAAAAAAGGCGAATTAAACCCAAAAACAATGTCAAATTCAGGTTTCGCCTCAATATTTTTTCCCCAATTTTCAAAAGAATCGCCACGGAGATGCCCGGTTGTCATCCCCCTCTCAGAACATACCCGATCCATTTCGTCAATAAAACACTCCATTGATTCGTAGCACTGTTCCCCTGTATGGATAAACAACACCGATTTCATATCACTACGCCCTTTCGTACACTATTTTTCAACTCTTCGTCCCTGCAACCGATATACAATCTCCAATGTCCAGGATGTCGGAATGATCTTGATCAAAAATCTGGATATCTGAAACGTAAAAAGAGGTACAATATAAAACCGATTCAAATGTTTTGTTGTGTACTTTGCGATCTTTTCAACCTCTGCCCCATTAAAATTAAAACCAACATTCGCTGTCTTTTCAAAATTTGTCGCAACCGGACCAGGACAGAGAATACTTATTTTTACATTTGACTTTTTCTTTTTTAACTCCTTTTTACCTGCCTCAGACAAACGAACGACATACGACTTCGTGGCATAATAAGATGCCATCAATGGTCCCGGCATAAATCCCGCTATGGATGCCACATTGAGGATCTGTCCCTGGTCTCTCTCAACCATATCCTTTAAATACAGTTTCATCAGAATATGCATCGCCTTCACATTCGTATCAATCATTTGAATTTCTTTTTCCAGATCCGTGTCCGCAAACTCACCAAAATCCCCCATACCGGCATTATTTATCAATAAATCTATATCCGAATATTCTTCGTGTAAACGGATACAATTTTCATTAACGGTAAGATCCATCGCAACAACTGATACTTCAAGAGATTTATATTGGGATAACTCATCCCGAAGAGCCTCTAATCTGCCGACATCTCTCCCCACAATAACCAATTTCTCACAATCCGGTGCAAGATTTCTGGCAATCTCTCTCCCAATTCCGGAAGACGCTCCTGTCACTAAAACCTTCATTTCAACACCTCTAGTCCAAAACTTTTTTATCAAGCTATATTTTAACAGATTTAACAAATGCTTACAAGATGTTCACAGGTTCTTTTCCCATTTTAAATATTTTCATCATTTCATTTGTCAAACTGTAATCCGTGGGTTGAAGTTCAATATATTCCCGTTCGATCCACTCTGCATATTTTAATTCAGACTCATCCATATGTATGGTATCTTCCCCATCGACATCACAAAAAAAGCCTGCCAGAATATCCTGAGCAATCCCCCATGGCTGTGATTTATAATATCGTATATTCTTGACTTTTAATCCGGTTTCCTCAAACACTTCTCTCTCCACCGTCTCTTCTAATGTCTCACCAAACTCCGTAAATCCGGCAACCAAAGCGTTATTCTTGTATCCGGCCCGGTAGCGGGTAATCAATAAACGATTGCCATTAATCACCCCTACGATTACAGCCGGATTAATGCGCGGATAAATTCGGTTGTCACAGACCGGACAGACCAATGCTCTCTCTGTCGTATCGTGAAGTGTCCTGGTTCCACATGAGCCACAGAAGAAAGATGTTTGATACCACTTCCAAAGATGATAGGCGGAAAAAACAGCGAAAATTTCCCGGTTCGATAAAAGATCGATTCTCCTCACTTCCTTCATTGAATAAAACAAATAGCCCTCCGGTAGATATTTTGTTTCTCTCACCAAAAAAAACTTAAGATCTTCTATGACGAAAAGATAGGTAAATTGCGTATTTTCATCAAAACAATCACAATTTGGGAAAAAAAGTTCTTTTTTTTCATCATCATACGAGAGATATACTTTTTCATCCTTAAAATATAAGGCCTTACTTCTTTTGTCCGGATGCAAATTTATATACTCATTTTTTAACTTTGCCGGGTGAATATCCTGTATCATCATTCTCCTCCCATTTTTGTTTTTATTGTGGCACAAAAAAACCTTGTAAACAATAATTTTACAAGGCTTCTATCTCAAAGTACAGAGTACAATGCACATTGTTCTCTGTACTTTGTACTCTGTACAAGATTAGCTCCCCGAGTAGGGCTCGAACCTACAACAACTCGGTTAACAGCCGAGTGCTCTACCATTGAGCTATCGAGGAATATAATAAATCAGCAAATCCACTGCCTAAACAGGGAACTCGCCGCAGTGCTCTACCACCACGCTATCGAGGAATA
>ONNE01000172.1 GCA_900319095.1 uncultured Eubacteriales bacterium
AGGTATTTTGCTTCTTCCCTTTTTAATTTTATATCTTTTGCCAATTAAAATTATACACTAACCTTTACAACTCCGGGAAATTGACATTTAAATCTGCGTATGCTAGAATTCTTACATCAAAAAGGTGGCGAAAGGCCGGGAACGGAGAATGATATGGAATTTTCAGTAGGACAAAGGATCAAGATGAAAAAGCCACATCCCTGCGGAGAAAATCAGTGGGAAATCCTGCGTGTGGGAATGGATTTCCGCTTGAAGTGTCTGGGATGTGGACATCAGATCATGGTGAAACAAAAAAAAGTTGAAAAGGGATTTCGAGGGTTCTGCTAAAGAAAAATGTATAGGAATTCTTCTATTACACATACTATGAAAAACAAAGTGAATGGAGGAATCTCTGATATGAGCGATGCAATGCAGGATGGCGAGAAAGAGTATGTGAAGTCTCTTACGCAGGAAGAACGGCAGGAGTTCTATGCGATGTCTAAGGAGCGCAAAAAGAAATGCGTCACGGAAAACATTTTGAGTCAGCAGGATGAACAGATGTGGGAGAAAAATGAGGGAATCAGTCAATTAGAGCACCGCATTCATACGGATAGTTTTCAGGGATGACTTGGATTCAAATCACGATTGAAAAGGAGATCTTTTATGGAGAAGCAAGGAGAAAGCAAGGAGCGTCAAAAACTTCGCTCGTCTCTTCCGAAAGCAGCGCTCGATGAGATTCCGAATCCCTCATCGGACGCGGTGTCCATTACAGGACTGGTAAAAGAGAGAGGGAGAATTTCAGGTTATCAATTGTCGGATCATCGTGTGGTCAGCCGGTCAGAAGGAGTGGCGCTTGCCCGTTCCGGAAAAATTCGTGGAGTCGGTATTTCGCACAATGGAGAGACCGAATATTTGAAATCGATTCCCGATGATACGGAGACGAACAATCTGTCTTCACTTCCCACGGTGAGCGACAGAGCGGATGGTTAAAAATATGAATTCAGAGAAAAGATTGTGCCGTCTTTTAGATGACACAATCTTTTCGCGTCTAACCATTGCCAGAATTGGAAAAATAGGTTAAACTATTGGTTAGAATTTGATGGGAAAGGAGTTTTGCTATGAGACGAGTTGCTTTTTTGACAAGTGGTGGGGACTGTCAGGCGCTGAATGCGACGATGCGTGGGGTGGCTAAAACTCTGTACAATGCAGATCCGGATACAGAGATCATCGGTATCCTTGAGGGTTATAAAGGATTGATGTATGAGAAATATGTCAAGATGAAACCCTCGGATTTTTCCGGCATTCTGACAGAGGGAGGAACGATTCTTGGCTCTTCCAGACAGCCTTTTAAAAACATGAGAAAACCAGATGCCAATGGTATGGATAAGGTGTTGGCGATGGTAAACACCTATCACAAATTAAAGCTGGACTGCCTGGTTATTCTCGGAGGCAATGGTACACAAAAATCGGCCAATATGCTGCGGGAAGAAGGACTGAATGTAGTTGGTCTTCCCAAGACCATAGACAATGATATTTGGGGAACGGATATGACGTTCGGCTTTCAAAGTGCGGTGGATATCGCGACGACGGCGATTGATTGTATTCACACAACCGCGTATTCACATGGAAGGGTATTTATTGTTGAGGTAATGGGTCATAAAGTCGGATGGTTGACGCTGCATGCCGGAATTGCCGGTGGGGCAGATGTTATCTTGATTCCGGAAATTCCATATGATATTGATGAGGTGATTCGTGCGATCCAAAAGAGAACCGATGAGGGAAAACGGTTTTCGATCCTGGCTGTGGCAGAGGGAGCGATATCGAAGGAAGATGCAGCACTTTCGAAAAAAGAGTTAAAGGCAAAACTTAAGAACAATCCATATCCGAGTGTCTCTTATAAAATCGGAGCCGAGATTGAGGAAAAAACCGGTCAGGAGATCCGGATTACGGTGCCGGGACACACACAGAGGGGTGGCAGTCCATGTGCCTATGACCGCGTGATTTCCAGTCGTCTGGGGGCCGCAGCGGCTCATTTGATTCTGGAAGAGAAATACGGTTATATGGTGGGATTTAAAAATGATGAAATCATACCGGTTCCACTGGAGGAAGTGGCCGGCAAATTAAAGATGGTAGATCCGAATTCCTCGATTATTAAAGAGGCAAAAGGATTAGGCATCAGTTTTGGAGTATAACAAGTTATGGCTTATCAGGCATTATATAGAAAATATCGTCCCAAAACGTTTTCGGATGTAAAGGGTCAGGACCATATTGTGACGACTTTGACCAACCAGATTCGGGCAGACCGGATTGGGCATGCCTATCTGTTCTGTGGGACGAGAGGAACCGGAAAAACTACGATTGCCAAGATTTTTGCGAAGGCAGTCAACTGTGAAAATCCGGGTCCGCAGGGACCGTGCGGTGAATGTGAGATGTGCCGGGCGATTGAGAGTCAGACATCGATGAATGTCGTGGAGATTGATGCTGCGTCAAATAACCGGGTGGATGACATTCGTCAGGTCATTGAGGAAGTACAGTATTCACCTGCGCAGGGACGATTTAAGGTATATATCATTGACGAGGTTCATATGCTCTCGACCAGTGCGTTCAATGCACTGTTAAAGACATTGGAGGAGCCACCGGCTTATCTGGTCTTTATACTGGCGACAACAGAGGTTCACAAAATCCCAATCACGATTTTATCCCGTTGTCAGAGGTATGATTTTAAGCGGATCGGGGTCGACACCATTGCAGATCGGCTCCGGGAACTGCTCGACGAAGAGAAGGTGGATGCCGAGGACAGAGCGCTGACTTATATTGCACGGCAGGCGGATGGGGCGCTTCGTGATGGACTCAGTCTGCTGGAGCAGTGCATCTCGTTTTATTTCGGACAGGAGCTCACCTATGAAAAAGTGTTGAAAATACTCGGAGCGGTGGATCAGTCCACATATCACAAGTGCATGGAGGCACTGGTTCACAGCAGGGTGGAGGGTGTGATAGAAGTCATATCTGAGGTGGTTGAGCAGGGCAAGGATCTGACGCAGTTCGTCAACGAATTTGTCTGGTATCTGCGCAATCTCCTTGTGGTAAAGACGGCAGAAGATACCAGTCATCTGATTGATCTGTCACAGGAACAGATGGCGGAACTCAAAAGCTACGCAGGTCAGGTAGAGGACGCCATGTTGTTTCGATACATCCGAATTCTGTCGGAATTGTCCAATGAGATGAGATATGCGAGCAATAAACGTGTTTTGTTGGAAGTGGCGATGATAAAATTGTGTCGTCCGCAGATGGAACAGGATATCGAATCGCTGTTAAACCGAATGCGCAATCTCGAACAGATGAATGAAGATCTCCAGCTCGCGCTTGAGTCCGGAGAACTGACAGCCGCGATGCCGTCAGAGACGGCAGGAAATCAGGAACCCATTCCCAAAAAGGAAATTCGTCCCGAAGCAGTGCCGGACGACGTCCGGGATGTTGTTGCAAATTGGAAACAGATTCTGAACCGGGTGAGTGCCGTATCCCGCACGATGTTAGAGGATGTGAGACTCTCGGTTTCGGATGAGGGGGCGCTTATTCTGGCATTTTCCCAGATGACCACAGCGCAGTTTTATCAAAAAGAAGAAAATCAGGCGGAGCTGATTGAGGCAGCAGCGCAGTTGATTGGCAAAGATATCCGGTTAGATATCCGGTATGTCGAGGAGCGAAGGCAGTTGAATACTCTGCCGGAGCTGAGAAATATCATTAAAGACACAAAAATTGAAATTTTAGACTAATGGAGGTAACAAAATGGCACGTAGAGGTGGATTTCAGGGCGGTATGCCGGGAAATATGAACAATTTAATGAAGCAGGCACAGAGAATGCAGCGACAGATGGAAGAGACACAAAAAGAGATGGAAGAAAAAGAGTATGAGGCTTCTTCCGGAGGCGGTGCCGTGACGGTAAAAGTTTCGGGGAAAAAAGAAATACTGTCTGTAAAATTGTCAGAAGAAGTGGTGGATCCGGACGATGTTGAAATGCTCGAAGATCTCATTGTGGCAGCGACCAATGAAGCGCTCAGAAAGATGGAAGAAGACAGTGCCAAATCGATGGAGGCTCTCACCGGTGGTCTGAATCTGGGCGGAGGCTTTCCGTTCTGATGTATTATTACAGCGAGTCGATTCAAAATCTGATTGAAGAATTGTCGAGTCTGCCTAATATCGGTCCAAAATCCGCACAGAGACTGGCTTTTCATCTGTTAAATCTTCCGCAAAAGAGGGTTGAACATCTGGCAGAGAGCATCGTCACGGCAAGAAAGAAGATCTGTTTTTGTGAAAAATGTTTTAATCTCACGGATCAGCCGGTCTGTCAGATCTGCAGTGACCCCAAAAGAGACACGTCCACTATTATGGTAGTGGAGGAACCGAGCGATCTGGCGGCTTATGAAAAAACCGGTCAATACAAGGGTGTCTATCATGTGCTGCACGGTGCCGTCAATCCCATGGTCGGGGTTCAGCCGGAGAACCTAAAGCTCAAAGAGTTGATGCAGCGATTACAGAGAGAAGATGTCAAAGAAGTAATCATTGCGACCAACTCAACGGTGGAGGGAGAGGCGACGGCTCTTTGGATCAGCAAATTCGTCAAGCAGGCAGGGATCAAAGTGACGCGGATCGCAAGTGGTGTGCCGGTTGGCGGAGCACTTGAGTTTATTGACGAGATGACACTATTCCGCGCGCTGGAGGGACGCACGGAGCTGTGAGCGAACAAGACAGCGATAGAGACCCAGAGAAATAAAGTCGGCCAGCTGCATGACCACATTCAGGTGTGTTGTCTGCAGGAGGGTCTGGCTGCTGAAACCGGATAGATTTACGATTCCGGTAATAAAGATATCTCCGACAGCCGGAAGATCTTTATCGACACCGACTCCGGGAAACAGATGTCCCTCTCCGATTGTCACATACCCCACGTGTTCCATGACTCCGAGAGAGGCATCCACTGCAATCACCAGAGCGTCCGGATGATACAATCCAATCAATCCGAGCGTTGCGTTTAAGTTTTTGGCGTGAACCGGTTTTTCCAGTGTGCCATAGAGCTGGAGGCCGGACACCCGGTTTTTCTTCTTGTGAAAACTGAGTTTGTGCCCCACGATTGGTCCCAGACAATCTCCGGTTGCGCGGTCGGAACCGATGCATACCAGAATGATATCCCGTTCCTGATAATTATGTTTTAACAAGAGATCCTGTAATGTATTTGTGAAATCAACGAGCGCGCTGCGTTCGCCCGGATTAAAATATTTTATCATTTCAATCAGCCTTTCTTCATTCAGGTGTCGTACACCTTTGATATCTAACATAAGTATTCTCTAATCCATGGGAAATTAAACCTAATAATTTTTGAATTTAGAACGATCTTTCGACAAAATCAGCGATTCGTTCATGCTATCATATTGGCAAAATAATAGCATGGAGGTAACGAAAATGATGCAGTGGGTAAAACCAAAGAGTGTTCGGCAGATTGGAGATGTTCCGGGAAAGAATCGTGTCTACATAGAAGATTATGTGATTCGCTTTGCGAGAAATCTTGCCAAAGAGAGTCAGGGAAAAGAGCAGGCAGCAATCCTGCTTGGAAACACGTATCTCTATCAGGAAGAAAAAATCTATCAGATTTCCGGAATAGTAAAAATCCCGGATTTTGCCACCAGGAGCGAGCCGGCATTTTCGCAAGAGACGTGGGACAAGCTATATACACAGATCAAGGAAAATTTCACGGATCTGGAGATTGTAGGATGGTTTTATGCGTGGAAAGGATTTGTATCGGTCAGCTCTCAGGCACTGTTGGAAATTCATAAGCAAAACTTTCAACACCGCGATAAAGTACTCTATGTCTGCGCGGGAGAGGAGAGAGAGGACTCCTTTTATCTGTATCGCGGAGGGCGGTTCGAAAAGCAAAAAGGATATTATATCTATTATGAAAAAAATCCCGAGATGCTGGCTTATATGGAAAAAGAAAGTAACCGTCATGTACATATTGTAGAACAGGAAGATGACCGTGTTGTCCGAAACATACGGGGGATTATGGAAGAAAAGGAACAGCTGCGAAAGACCAGTCATCACAGAGAGAGCGCGCAGGCACATCTGGGGATGGGAATGGCGACGGTTATGGCACTTATATTAGTTGTGCTTGGTACGGCAGCAATGAAAAACCAAAAAACCCTGAATGAGATGAAACAGCAGGTTGAACAGTTACAAAAGCTTCAGCAGTGGGAACAGATTGCCAGTGAGGTTACCAGTGGAATTACCGGAAGTGAACAGACGACGGTAGAGACCATGAGCAGTGGGTTGTCGAAGATGACGGCCACCCCTGCAGCGGCACAGGCGAGCGGGGAGGCCGTGTCAGGGGAAGCTGTGGAATCAAATGTAGTTGCCAAATAAATCCACCTTGTGTTATACTAGAGGGCAAAAGAGGTGGTACCGTGGCAGACGTATTGGAGATCGGGACATCGCAGTCACAACAAGAGCAGTCGAAAAAAAAGGATTTAAAAATGCTTTTGATTGCGCTGGGCATTGTGGTTGTGATTCTTGCTGCCCTGTTTGGAATCGCTTACTACTTTAACAACCGATGCTTCAACGGATATGAAGTACAGAGCGAAGTGGAGCGAAGCGACAGTGAAAATGTAAAATACTCATATTTTAATGGAAATATATTAAAGTGCAGTCGCAGTGGAATCAGTGCGATTGATAACGATGGAAACAGTTTGTGGAATGGTGGCTTTGAGATGAAACAGCCTCAGGTGGATACGTGTGGGGAGTACGTTGTCGTCGCAGATGTCACCGGCAAAAATTTTTATGTATACAATGGCAAAGATGAAGGTCAGTCCATTGAGACTGCGTTGCCGATTGTAAGGGCAAAAGTCGGAGCGCATGGTGTGGTTGGTGTACTTTTAGAGGATACGGATTCCAACGTATTGAATCTGTATAACCCATACAGCAGTACCGACAGCCTTTTGGTCGAAATACCAAGCAACGTCAGTGATGAGGGGTATCCCGTGGATTTTGACATCTCACCGGATGGAAACAGCGTCGTCATTTCTTATGTGACGATTGAGGGGAATGAAGTAGAGAACAAAGTCAGCTTTTATAATTTTACAGAAGTCGGACAAGACCAGAACATGCTGGTAGGAGGGATATCGTTCGGGGACGAGATGGCATCGGATATTGAATTTGTGGATGATGATGAGGTTGCCGTGTTCCGCGAAAAGGGTTTTACTTTATTTCGAAAGATGAAACAGCCGGCAAAATTGTCAGAGCAGTCTTTTGATAGCACAATTCGGAGTGTTGCATATAGTGATCAATATATAGGTGTCGTGACGGGCGAGAGTGAAGAGGATAAGAAGAACTTTTATCTGTTCGATCTCAAGGGCAAAGAAATCCTGCGCCGGGAACTATCGTTTGATTTTTCTGAGATGAAGATATACAATGAAGAAGTATTTTTTATATCGAATCTCAATTGCCGGATTTTGAGAAGCAGAGGGAGCGAGAAGTTCGTATGTGAATTCAAAGAAGGAATCGACACGATTTATCCGACCGCGAATGGAAGCGTTTATACGCTTTTAAATAAAGACACCATTCAAAAGATTCGATTGACAAAGAAAGGATGATGAGGGATATGGAAGCGAGAATGGCAGAACTCGTAGCACTGGCGATTATTGTAATCTGCGCAGTGGACGGGAAGAACAGGGGGTTAGTTGGAGAAGCCTATTCACTTGCCAAAATTGTACTGGTGGTTGTGTTGACATTTTTATTGTCTACCCTGATACGACCGAGATTGCCGGAATATCTTCCGGGGAAGAGCGGTGTTGCCTATTCGGTTGCGATTCTTGTATCGGTGATTGTTGTGGCATTTGCCGATTATATGTTGCAGCTGATTAAAAAGATACCGGTGGTCAGCACACTTGATCAGGTTGGCGGCGTTTTGGTTGGCATTGTTGTGGGATTTGTGATTGACTGGCTCGCAGTCGAGTTCATATTGGCGTTTGGAGATATGCAGTGGGCCAATCAGGGAGCCGTTGCCATTCAGGGAAGTGTCATCCTGTCGCAATTGGCACAATTAAATATATTTTCTTGACAAATTTCTTGACAAAGAAGAATCCGCACGATATAATGATTTAGCATGCGTTCGTGCGGATTTTTTGTGCGTTTTTGCACAGAATATACAAGCGGAGCATGACATTAAATCCAAATACAGGAGGTGAAAATTAATGCCAACTTTTAACCAATTAGTAAAGCAGGGAAGAAAATCGGTTGCAAAGAAATCTAATTCTCCAGCCCTTCAGACATCCTACAACTCTTTGAAGAAGAAATCGGTTAATACCAGTTCTCCACAGAAGCGTGGTGTATGTACTGTTGTTCGTACTGCTACACCGAAAAAGCCTAACTCAGCACTTCGTAAGATTGCCAGAGTTCGTCTTTCCAATGGTATCGAGGTAACAAGTTATATTCCGGGTGAAGGACATAACCTTCAGGAGCATAGCGTTGTTATGATCCGCGGTGGACGTGTCAAGGACCTTCCGGGTACAAGATACCATATCATCCGTGGTGTATTGGATACAGCAGGTGTTGCTGACAGAAAGCAGGCGCGTTCCAAATATGGAGCGAAGAGACCGAAAGCATCCAAGTAATTGCTAAATTAAAAGTGCCGGATTAATTTTTGCATCTTAGAGATACAGGTTGTAAAGCTGTATCGGTAATATATGAATGAATATATTTGAATGTGCAAGACTTAAACTGGTGCGGACACAAGTCGTGAGTACCTGTGAATTAATATTTATTAAGGAGGGAAGTAACGTGCCACGTAAAGGACATATTCAGAAAAGAGACGTGTTAGCAGATCCAGTTTACAAAAGTAAAGTGGTTACCAAATTGGTAAACAACATTATGCTGGATGGAAAAAAGGGCGTTGCTCAGAAGATCGTATATGGAGCGTTTGAAGAGGTTGCTGAGAAGACCGGAAAAGACGCATTGGAAGTATTTGACGAGGCCCTGAACAATGTTATGCCTGAATTAGAGGTCAAAGCAAGACGTATCGGTGGTTCCACTTATCAGGTGCCGATCGAGGTTCGTCCTGACCGCAGACAGGCCCTGGCTCTTCGTTGGTTGACTACTTTTTCACGAAATCGTGGAGAGAAGACCATGAAAGAGAGATTGGCGAATGAGATTATGGATGCAGCCAATAACACGGGCGCATCTGTCAAGAGAAAAGAAGATATGCACAAGATGGCAGAGTCCAACAAGGCTTTTGCGCATTACAGATGGTAATAAAGTGTGCATAACCTGGTTATCATTGATCAATAAATTAAGGAGGAACTAGTTTTGGCTGGAAGAGAATATCCACTTGAGCGTACCAGAAATATTGGTATTATGGCTCATATTGATGCCGGTAAGACGACTCTGACCGAGCGTATTCTTTACTATACAGGTGTCAACTATAAAATTGGTGAGACTCATGATGGAGCTTCTACCATGGACTGGATGGAGCAGGAGCAGGAGCGTGGTATCACAATCACATCCGCTGCGACAACCTGTCACTGGACACTGGAAGACCATCACAAACCAAAAGCGGGTGCGTTGGAGCATCGTATCAATATCATTGATACTCCGGGACACGTAGACTTTACCGTAGAGGTAGAGCGTTCTCTGCGTGTATTGGACGGTGCGGTAGGTGTTTTTGATGCTAAGGCAGGTGTAGAGCCTCAGTCAGAGAATGTATGGCGTCAGGCTGACACATACAACGTACCGCGTATGGCATTCATTAACAAGATGGATAAGATGGGTGCAGACTTTTTTATGTCGGTTCAGACAATCATTGATCGTCTGGGCAAAAATGCAATTCCGGTTCAGATTCCGATCGGCAAGGAAGATGATTTTGTCGGACTGATCGATCTGTTTGAGATGGAAGCATATTATTATAAAGATGATAAGGGCGAAGATATTGAGATCACATCAATTCCGGATGACTTAAAGGATCTTGCCGAAGAATGGCATGAGAACCTGGTAGAAAAAGTCTGTGAATTAGATGACGATTTATTGGAAAAATACCTTGAGGGAGAAGAGCCATCCATCGATGAGCTGAAAAAAGCACTCCGCAAGGGAACAATCGCCAGTGAAGCAGTACCGGTATACTGTGGTTCTGCTTATAAGAACAAGGGTGTTCAGAAGATGTTAGACGGAGTAATCGAATTTATGCCGGCTCCAACAGACATTCCGGACATCACAGGTGTGGATGAAGACGGAAACGAAGTAGTGAGAAAATCCTCAGATGACGAGCCATTCTCCGCATTGGCATTCAAGATCATGTCGGATCCATTCGTTGGTAAACTGGCATTCTTCCGTGTTTATTCCGGAACTTTGAACTCCGGTTCTTATGTATTGAATGCAACAAAAGGAAAGAAAGAGCGTGTTGGACGTATTCTTCAGATGCATGCCAACAAGCGTAGTGAGTTGGATAAGGTTTATTCGGGAGATATCGCAGCAGCCGTTGGATTCAAATTGACAACGACTGGTGATACGATCTGTGACGAGCAGCATCCGGTAATCCTTGAGTCCATGGAATTCCCTGAGCCGGTTATCGAGCTCGCAATCGAGCCAAAGACAAAGAATGATCAGGGCAAGATGGGTGAGGCACTCTCCAAACTGGCAGAGGAGGATCCGACCTTCCGTGCACACACAGATCCTGAGACTGGTCAGACGATCATCGCAGGTATGGGTGAGCTTCACTTGGAAGTTATCGTAGATCGTCTGCTCCGTGAGTTCAATGTAGAGGCAAATGTAGGTGCTCCGCAGGTAGCATACAAAGAGACATTTACGAAAGAAGTTGAAGTGGACAGCAAATATGCAAAGCAGTCCGGTGGTCGTGGACAGTATGGTCACTGTCGCGTTCGCTTTACACCGATCGATCCGAATGGCGAGACAACCTATGAGTTCGAGTCTACAGTAGTCGGTGGTGCCATTCCAAAAGAATATATTCCTGCTGTTGATCAGGGTATTCAGGAGGCAGCACAGTCCGGTATTCTTGCAGGATTCCCGGTACTCGGTGTTCATGCAAACTGCTATGACGGTTCTTATCATGAGGTCGATTCATCCGAGATGGCATTCCACATTTCCGGTTCGATGGCATTCAAAGAGGCAATGCAGAAAGGTGACGCAGTTCTCCTTGAGCCGATCATGAAAGTCGAAGTAACCATGCCGGAAGAATACATGGGTGATGTAATCGGAAGTCTGAATGCAAAGCGCGGACAGATTGAAGGTATGGATGACATCGGTGGAGGTAAGATTGTTCGTGCCTTCGTACCGTTGGCAGAGATGTTTGGTTATTCCACAGAACTTCGTTCCACTACTCAGGGACGTGGAAACTACTCAATGTTCTTTGAAAAATATGAGAAATGTCCAAAGAATGTTCAGGAAAAAGTTCTGAATGAGAGAAATGGTAAATAATTCACAAAAGGGGACTTGCATTTTTTACCAGTTTCCCCTATAATAGTGCTTATGTAGCGCAAGTGGGTTCTGGCCGGAACCCAGGGAATTGAAAAATTCCTCGAATCTATAGGATTCAGAAATTTCTAAATTATTATAAAAATGTTAGGAGGACGTTTAGAAATGGCTAAGGAAAAGTATGTAAGAAGTAAACCGCATTGTAACATTGGTACCATTGGACACGTTGACCATGGTAA
>ONNE01000213.1 GCA_900319095.1 uncultured Eubacteriales bacterium
CAAACGTCAGACGAACCGGAAGTCTTTTGATGATAAAAGCCGGAAGCTCATCGCACGGACGTCCCCACTGCTTTTGCGTATATCCCTTGATCAATTTCTCATATATATCCGTTCCCACTAAGCTGATTGCCTGCTCTTCCAGATTTTTAGGCTCCGTAATACCGGCGGCCTCTCTCTGCTCTTTGATCTTTTCCTGTGCCTCTTTGGGTGTCGTCACGCCCCACATCGCATTGAACGTATACATATTGAATGGAAGCGAATACAATTCTCCCTGATAATTGGCCACCGGTGAGTTGGTAAAGCGGTTAAACTCTGCGAATTGGTTAATATAATCCCATACCTTTTTATTATTTGTGTGAAAAATATGGGCGCCGTATTCATGCACATGGATTCCCTCAATTTTTTTCGTATATACATTCCCGGCTATATGATTTCTCTTATCGATGACAAGAACACTCTTTCCCTTCTTTTTTGCCTCATGTGCAAAAATAGCTCCATACAATCCGGCTCCCACAACTAAATAATCGTACATATTCTACCTCCATTTTCATTTATTTGCGAATTTCTTTGGAAACAATATAACGAGGTCTGCCTTTTACCTCTTCATATATCTTCGAAATATAATATCCGATAATTCCTAAACTGATCATCAACAGACTCCCTGTCATCAATAAAAGTAAGATCACGGTGGTAAAGCCCTCTACCGCTTGTCCCATAAAATATTTTACCAGTGTCTGTATTCCAATGCCAATGGCAACAAAAAAGAAGATCACTCCCGCCAGAGTCACAAACTGCATCGGTGCCGAAGAAAATGCCACGATATTAGTAATCGCATACTTAATCAGCGACCACGTCGACCACTTGGATTCTCCTTCTTCTCTCTCTCTGACATCAAATTCAACCTCTGCCTTCTCAAATCCCACCCAGGATGAAAGTGCTCTAAAAAACGCATTCTTCTCGTTCAAAGAAACGATCTGATCTACCACTTTGCGATCCATGAGTTTAAAATCGGATGCCTGAGTCATATCGATTTTAACTGCTTTGGATATCATCTTGTAAAAGAGCCCGGCACTCGCTTTGTGCAGGATGCTCTCTTTTCCTCTGGAACGCTTTACTCCCTCTACGATCTCAAACCCCCGTGTCCATAATTGATACATCGGAAGAATCGTTTCCGGTGGATGCTGCAGATCACAATCCATCACAACACAGCAGTCTCCCTGCGCACTCTTCAGACCGGCAAAGATTGCGGCTTCTTTTCCAAAGTTTCTGGAAAAATGAATGCCAACGATATGCTTTTTTCTCTCCGTCACGGCCTCAATTCTCTCCCATGTTCCATCTTTTGAACCGTCATCCACAAAAAGGATTTCATATTCAATCTGATTTTGTTCTAACAGGGAAGCGATGGTATCTGCTGCCTTATCGATCATTTTTTCTTCGTTATACGCCGGTAGAACCACTGACAATAAACTCATGCCGCTTTTCTCTCCTCTCTTTTTCGCACTGCATACCACAGAGCAATGGTAAGAATCAATGACACAACACTCACAATCACAGATTTTTTTAATCCACGCACTTGATAGTGCATCTCTATTTTGTTTTCTCCCTCACTTACCGGAACGGCAAGAAAACAGCCGAGCGCCTCCTTATAGGATGTCCTCTCGCCATTGACTGACACTTTCCATCCCTCATCAAAAGGAACCGTTATCAGCACATAGCCATCCTGCCCGGCTGTATAATGTCCCTTGATCTCTCCGTCTTCCACCTGCTCTAAATCCATCTGTCCGGCTCTCAACTGCTCGATGGCCTGTCTGAACACCTCTGTCTTCAGCCGGTAAATCATCGGTTCAAAAACGGTGCTGTCCTCATATTCTCCGGTCAGCTCAACCGTCGCCACATTTGACCCGGAAAAATCCAGTCCAAAAATCTTGATTGCATTCCAGACCGAATACTTGCCTCTCTCCTGCCCATTTATTTTGAGATTTACCTGTCTTTTTCCCTTCATCTGGATATAACCATAGATCACATCCTCAGGGTTCGCTTCCACTTCCCATTTTGCCTGTTCCACGGTGCGGCAGTCCACTCTCTCATACAATTCGGTTCTCTTTCCTATCAGTGCTGAAAAGATCTGATTCTGATATTCAAACGGATTGTTCGCATCCAGTTTTGCCTTTCGTACCGTCTGCGGTGCAAAAAATCCAAGCGATAACGCATATGGGTTTTTGTAAATGTTCTCAGCAATTTTTTCTTCTCCGGCAATCGGAAAACTGCTCATGACATACTGCACACCCATGAGAGAATCCATCGGAAGAATCGGATTCCGGTAAAATGGCATGCGGTTGGACTGAACATATCCCATCTGATATATGGTATCTGCCACATTTTGCTCCAGCGTGGAACTGTAATGACCGACACTGTGATAATTATACGCCATACTCTCTGACATACTGCAATCCAACCGGTGCTCGGTTTTCTCTACCCGG
>ONNE01000188.1 GCA_900319095.1 uncultured Eubacteriales bacterium
TAAAAAATATGGCGATGGCAGCAGAGCAGTTGGATCGGATTCTGGATCATCAATGTATGTTTGACGGAGCCGGAATCCGGGGATATAACACGGATGATCTGGATGAGCTTTTACTGATTCCTGATTTGGATACATTTACGATTTTTCCGTGGCGGCCACAGAGAGGCAGGGTGGCAAGATTTATCTGCGACATCAAATATCCGGACGGCACTCCGTTTATGGCAGATCCAAGACATATTCTAAAAAAGGTCTTAAAAGAAGCTGAAAGAGAAGGGTATACCTTCAATGTGGGACCGGAGTCCGAATTTTTCCTCTTTGATCTGGATGAAGAGGGGAATGCCACCACAAAGACAAGTGAAAAGGGAGATTATTTTGACATTGGTCCGGTGGATGCGGGAGAGAACGTGCGACGTGAAATCGTCTTGTTTCTCTCTGAGATGGGATTTGAGATGGAGTCCTCTCATCACTCCAATGAGGCGGCACAACACCAGATCAACTTTAAGTTCGATGATGCACAGCGCACCGCGGACAATCTGATGACGTACAAGCTGACCGTCCGCACGGTGGCAAAGCGTCATGGCCTGTGCGCAACTTTTATGCCAAAACCGAATTATGGAAAGCGCGGTGCCGGAATGTTCTTTAATATGTTCTTGTGCAAAGACGGAAAAAACATCTTTGATGATGCCTCATCCCCGGATGGTCTGAGTGAGGATGCCTATCACTTTATGGCAGGAATCATGAATCATATCAAGGGTATGACACTCATCAATAATCCGATCATCAATTCGTATAAGAGACTGGTTCCGGGATACAATGCCCCGGTCAATATCAGCTGGTCTCACAAAAACCGTTCTCCGCTTGTGAGAATGACGACAACAGGCATTTTGGGGGCGCGCATGATTCTGCGAAGTCCGGATGGGGCCTGCAATCCTTATCTGGTACTGGCAGGCTGTCTGGCAGCGGGACTGGATGGAATCCGAAACCGGTTAGAACCACCGGTGTGCATGGATGATGTGCTGGAGGGCGGGAAAACGTTCGACATTTTGCCACGCACATTGTTTGAGGCAGTATCGGAATTTGAAAAGGATGAGTTTTTACAGAATGTCTATGGTGAGCAATTATCACAAATTCTGATTTCAAAAAAGAAGGAAGAGTGGAATCAGTATTGTGAACAGGTAACTTCATGGGAAGTGGAAAAATATCTGGATCGAATCTGAGAGTGCATCCTTAGTTTTTTAGCTCATACGCTGCACAAAAGAGCAGACAAAATGAGGGGAGGTGTGAGCTAATATGCGTATTGTGGCAGCATTTCTCAAAATTGATGATGCAAAAAAAATAAAAAATGTTTTGAATCAGAACGGATATGATGATATACTAGTATGTAATAGTGCCTATCAGGTGATTGCTGCCGCCAATGAGAGTGACGGCGGTATTGTGCTGTGCGGATATCGGCTCACAGATATGCACTACAGTGAATTATACGGCTATCTGCCCCGCGATTTTCGAATGCTTTTGATTGCATCTGCGCCAAAACTCGATGAGTGTTCCCAGGGAGATATCATGTGTCTTTCGATACCATTTAAAACACATGAACTCATCGATACCCTGGAGTTGATGAGAATTGAGTGGGACCGGACATTTAAGCGGTTAAAGAAGGCAGGACCAAAGAGACGATCGAGTCGTGAGCAGACAGTGATAGATAATGCCAAAGAATTGCTTATGGAACGAAACCATCTGTCGGAAGAGCAGGCGCACCGATATATCCAGAAGCTGAGTATGGACAGTGGCAATTCCCTTGTGGAGACTGCCCGGATGATTTTGGCATTTGAATAAAGGAGGATGACATGAAGGCATTTCTTATATTGGAGGATGGAACAACCTTTACCGGAAAGAGTATCGGAAGTACCAGAGAAGTGATCAGTGAGATTGTGTTCAATACTTCGATGACCGGTTATCTTGAGGTATTGACTGATCCGTCTTATGCCGGACAGGCGGTTGTGATGACGTATCCGTTGATCGGTAATTATGGCATCTGTCATGAAGATATGGAGGCAAAGGGGTCACATACGGACGGATTTATTGTTCGCGAGTTGTCAAGACTTGGCAGCAATTTTCGAAACGAGCAGAGTATTCAGGATTTCCTGATCGAGCAGAATATTCCGGGAATTGAGGGGATTGATACGAGAGCCCTCACGAAAATTTTACGAGAAAAAGGTA
>ONNE01000126.1 GCA_900319095.1 uncultured Eubacteriales bacterium
AAGACAATATGATAACAATAAAAATGACAACAATGACAAATTAGTATATTCTGAAACTACCTTTGAGTCAGATTCAAAAGAATAACAGAGATTGGTGTGAAAGGCTGAATCTTATCTACTAGGATTCAGCCTTTTTATTCGGTTTAGAAAGGTATGAGAGCATTATGTTTTATGATGATACAATTGCAGCGATTGCCACCTCTTCCCAAAATGGGAGCATCAGTGTTATTCGAATCAGTGGCAAGCAATCTTTGGATTATGTCAGTATGATTTTTTATAACAGGGATGGAAAAAAAATTGATCTGAATTTATGTGAAACTCATACGATTCATTATGGATTTATTCGAGATGATGGAGGAAAATGGATCGATGAAGTATTTGTTATGATTATGAGACAGCCGCGTAGCTATACTTCCGAAAATGTTGTGGAAATTCAATGCCATGGTGGTTATTTGATCTGTCAATTGATTTTAGAACTTTTGGTAAAAAAGGGTGTCCGATTGGCAGAGCCGGGAGAATTTACAAAAAGAGCTTTTTTAAATGGCCGCTTGGATTTGTCTCAGGCAGAATCGGTGATGGATGTAATTCAATCAAAAAGTGAGTTGGCACTGAATCATTCCCTTATGCAATTGAGAGGATCGATCAAAGAAAAAATCATAGAATTGAGAAATTTGTTATTAGAGGATATTGCTTTTTTAGAGGCAGCTCTTGACGATCCGGAACATCTTTCTCTGGATGGTTTTTCAGATCAAATAAAAGAACATACGGTCTATTTAAAAAAAGAAGTGGATCACTTATTGAAAAATAGTCAAAATGGAAGAATCATCCGGGAGGGGATTTATACTGCAATTATCGGTAAGCCAAATGTCGGAAAATCTTCCTTTTTAAATTGTATCCTGAGAGAGGATCGGGCAATTGTGACCGATATTCCCGGAACAACCAGAGATACTCTCGAAGAGGATGTTCATATTGGATCTGCTCTATTGCATTTAATTGATACGGCCGGTATTCGAAATACAGAAGATAAAATCGAATCCATCGGAATTGAAAAGGCGAAGAGGTCTATTGAAAGGGCGGATTTTGTTATTTGTATTTTTGATGGTGAAAAACCCATCGAAGAAGAAGATAGATTTATCTTGGAGCAGAGTCGCGAAAAGAAAGGAGTTGTCCTTTTAAATAAAAGTGATAAGAAGGTAGTTTTGACTCCAAAGATGATTGCTTCTCTCACGGATAAGAAATGTTTTTATTTTTCTGCTAAGACAGGAGAGGGTCTGAGAGAGTTAGAAAAGTATTTGAATGAACTGTTTATGAGTGAGACAGTTTCGTATGATGATGAAATATATATAACAAATCTGAGACAAAAAGAAGCTCTTATTGAGACAAAAACAAGTATTGAACAATTGTTCCAGAGTATCCGGGATGGTATGCCGGAAGATCTTTATACCATCGATTTAACGAATGCTTATGAATCACTGGGAAAGATTATAGGTGAGACGGTAGAAGAAGATATTATCAATAAAGTTTTTAAAGATTTTTGTATGGGAAAATAAGAAAGATCGAACAGGATGGAGGACATTCTTATGACAGAATCGGTTTTAATAGAAAAATATGATGCGGTTGTTGTTGGTGCCGGACATGCGGGTTGTGAGGCAGCTCTTGCTCTGGCACGTCTATCTTTTGATACGATTTTATTTACCGTTAGTGTGGATAGTATTGCCATGATGCCTTGCAATCCAAATGTGGGAGGAACTTCAAAAGGACATCTTGTCAGAGAAATTGATGCGTTGGGTGGTGAGATGGGAAAAAATATTGATCGCACATTTATTCAGTCAAAAATGTTAAATCGTTCAAAGGGTCCGGCTGTCCATTCGTTAAGAGCCCAGGCAGATAAAAAAGAATACAGCAGTTCTATGAGAAAGATATTAGAACAGACAGATCATCTCACAATTCGTCAGGGTGAAGTGACAGAACTAATCGTGGAAGAAAATAAAGTAACGGGAATAAAAACGAACACGGGAGCTATTTATCAATGTAAGGTATGTATACTTTGTACGGGAACTTATCTCAATGCCAGATGTATTACAGGAAATGTATCTACCAATACAGGTCCAAATGGTCTGCAATCAGCTACGCATTTATCGGACTCACTTGAAAAATTTGGAATTGAAATTCGAAGATTTAAAACGGGAACTCCTGCCAGAATGGATGGCAGCACGATTGATTATTCGAAAATGGAACCGCAGTATGGAGATGAAAAAATTGTTCCTTTTTCATTTTCTAATCGTCCGGAGGATTTGCAGAGAGAACAGGTAAAGTGCTGGTTGACTTATACCAATGAAAAAACACATGAAATTATTATGGATAATATTGACCGGTCACCTCTCTACTCCGGGTCGATCAAGGGGACCGGTCCCAGATACTGTCCGTCCATTGAAGATAAAGTCGTTCGGTTTGCTGATAAATCAAGACATCAGGTTTTTATTGAGCCGGAGGGAAATTATACAAATGAAATGTATGTCGGTGGCATGTCGAGTTCTCTTCCGGAGGATGTTCAGGAAAAAATGTATCGAACTGTTCCCGGATTAGAAAATGCAAAGATTGTCAGAAATGCTTATGCTATTGAATATGATTGTATCAATTCATTGGAATTATTGCCATCTTTGGAATTTAAGAAAATAAAAGGATTATTCAGTGCCGGTCAGACCAATGGAAGTTCTGGTTATGAAGAAGCGGCTGCCCAGGGATTGGTCGCAGGAATTAATGCTGCCAGAAAACTACAAGAGAAGGAACCAATCATAATTGATCGGTCTCAGGGTTATATTGGTGTTTTAATTGATGACTTAGTAACCAAGGGAACCAATGAACCATACCGCATGATGACATCCCGCGCTGAGTATCGTCTACTTCTTCGTCAGGACAATGCAGATGAGAGACTGACAAAAATCGGATATGAAGTAGGACTGATTGATAAAGAGCGATATGACAGTTTTGTAAAGAAATATGAATTGATTCAGAGCGAAGTAAACCGCATCCGTCAGACCTTTGTGGGAAATACTCAGAAAGTACAAAATCTGTTAAAAAAGTATGAGAGCACACCACTCTCCAGTGGAATCGCTTTGGCCGAACTGATAAAGCGACCGGAATTGTCTTATGATTTTGTTGAGCCAATTGATGAGAACCGACCTTCCTTAAGTGAAGAAGTCAAAGAAGAAGTTAATATCATATTGAAATATGAGGGGTATATCAGGCGTCAAAAAAAACAGGTAGAACAATTTCATAAGCTAGAAAAAAAGAAAATTCCATCGAATATCAATTATGATGAAGTGGGAAGTCTTCGCTTAGAGGCAATTCAGAAATTAAAAGATGTACAGCCTGAATCGATTGGACAGGCTGCCAGAATCAGTGGTGTATCTCCATCCGACATTTCTGTGCTTCTGGTATATTTGGAACAAATGAATCGGTGATTTGAGAGGAGAATTATTTTGATAAAAAAAGTATTTGATTCGTATGATATTTTATTATCGGAATATCAATGTAATCAATTGAATCGCTATTATGAATTATTGGTTGAGTGGAACGAAAAAATTAATTTAACAGCGATAACAGATTATGAAGAAGTGATTTGGAAACATTTTTTAGATTCTGCTCTTCTTTTAAAATGTTCCGTTTTTCAGCAAACAAAAAGAAATCGAATTCTTGATTTGGGAACTGGTGCCGGATTTCCCGGATTGGTATTAGCCATTCTCTGTCCTGAGTGCGAGTTTTATTTGGTGGATTCTCTGAAAAAGAGAATTGATTTTTTATCCATTGTCTGTGAAGAATTACAAATAGAGAATGTTCAGTTATTTCATGGAAGAGCGGAAGAATGCGGTCGTAGAAAAGATTTTAGAAACCAATTTGATTTTGTTATTTCTCGTGCCGTTGCACAGCTCCCGGTCTTAATGGAATATTGTGTTCCTTTTGTAAAAAAAGATGGATACTTTGTTTCATATAAAGGGAAAAAATATAATGATGAGATCAAGCTTTCTGAAAATGCTTGTCAGAAACTAAACATTCAGTTAGAAAAAGTAGAAGAATTTCGTATTGAAGATAAGGAAGAAAGATATCTTTTGTTTTTTAAGAATCTTAGCATGACGGATGAAAAGTATCCAAGAAAATCCGGAAAGCCAAAAAAAAATCCATTGTAATCATTACGTTTCACGTGAAACATTTATTAAAGAAAAGAAATCATGTTTCACGTGAAACATTCTAAAAAAAAGTGAGAAACATATGGCAATATAAAGTAAGACGTGATATACTTTTAAATGGACTTTAAAACTAGGGATACAACGAGGAGGAAAAAGTCAATGAGCGAAATTATGGCTATTGCAAATCAAAAAGGTGGTGTTGGAAAAACAACAACATCGATTAATCTCGCTGCCGCACTGGCAGAGAGAGGGAAAAAGGTTTTAATAATTGATATGGATCCACAGGGAAATACATCCAGTGGTCTGGGCATTGATAAAGATGAATTGGATACAACGGTATATCAATTGATGATTGGGGAAAATACATTTGAGGAATGTGTTCAAAAAGATGTATTTGAAAATTTGGATGTTCTGGCTGCAAATGTTAATTTGGCAGGAATTGAAATTGAAACAATGGACATGGAAGATCGAAATTATATATTAGACCATATAATTTCAGAAATTAGAGATGAATATGATTTCATTCTTATTGACTGTCCACCATCCTTGAATACATTGACAATCAATTCAATGACAACTGCGGATTCTGTACTAGTACCAATTCAATGTGAGTACTATGCATTGGAGGGCCTGAGCCAGTTGATTTATACAATTAATTTGGTAAAAGATCGATTAAATGAGAGACTATATATTAATGGTGTTGTGTTTACTATGTATGATGGAAGAACAAATTTGTCCATGCAGGTAATTGAAAATGTAAGGAATAATTTGAATCAGACAATTTATGATACGATCATACCGAGAGGGGTTCGTTTAGCGGAGGCACCGAGCCACGGTCTGCCAATTACAAAATATGATAGCCGGTCAACCGGAGCAAAGGCATATTTGGCATTGGCAGATGAAGTAATTGAAAAAAGTAAAAATCGATAAAAAAATTGGAGGAAAGTATGGCAACAAAGAAAATAGCTCTGGGAAAAGGATTGGATTCTATGATTCCACCCAAGGCAACGCAAAAGTCTGTCAAAAGTGAAAAAGAAAAACCGGTGTCAAAGACCGGGGAAACGATTTTAAAAATTAATGAAGTTGAGCCAAATAAAAAACAGCCGAGAAAATATTTTAATGAAGATGCATTAAAAGAATTAAGTGAATCAATAAAACTGCATGGAATCGTCCAGCCACTTGTTGTGAGCAAGGAAAAAGATTACTATGAAATCATAGCAGGTGAAAGAAGATGGCGTGCTGCAAAGATGGCAGGCTTAAAAGAGGTTCCTGTTGTAATCAAGGACTACTCGGAACAGGAGATCATGGAAGTTGCTCTCATTGAGAATATTCAGAGAGAGGATTTAAATCCGGTCGAAGAGGCAAGGGCTTATCAGAGATTGATACAGGAATATGATTTAAAACAGGAAGAGGTGGCAGAAAAAGTATCCAAGAGCAGGACTACGATTACAAATTCTCTGCGTCTTTTGAAATTAGATGACCGGATATTGGATATGCTAACAGAGGAGAGATTATCCAGTGGACATGCCAGAGCACTGCTCAGTATTGAAGATAAGGAAAAACAGTATGAGGCGGCCATGAAAGTTGAGAAAGATCAACTGAGTGTGAGAGATACAGAAAAGCTTGTAAAAAATATCAATCAGCCATCCAAAAAACCTGTAAAAAAAGAATTGGCAAATGATTTTGTATACAAAGATCTGGAAGAAAAACTAAAACAAAAGATCGGAACAAAGGTTAAGATTAATCGAAAGACGGAAAAGCAGGGAAAGATTGAGATTGAGTATTATTCCCAAGAAGATTTAGAAAAAATCATTTCCTACTTTAATTAGAACATATGTTTGTATAAGAGAGGTAAAAAGCGATGTTTAAATTTGAAAATATTGGTTTGCAGACAGATCTTATTGTACTTGGATGTCTGGCTGTTTTAGTGGTCGTATTAATTTTGATGATCGTACAGATTAATAAGCTGAGTAATATACGCAAAAGATATGAAACGTTTATGTCAGAGGCGGATGGAAAGAGTCTTGAGCATTCCTTTCAAAAGAAATTTGAAAATATGGATTATATAAACATGAAGTTACAGGAAATTGATACAAGACTGGACGGAATTGATAAAAATCTCTTAAAGACATATCAAAAGATGGGCGTTGTAAAATATGATGCATTTAAAGAGGTGGGTGGAACCTTAAGCTTTGTCCTGACTCTTCTCACAAAGGATAACGACGGCTTTATCCTGAATTCTATGCACAGCAACAGCGAAGGATGTTATACCTACGTGAAAGAAGTAAAGTCCGGTGAGGTGTTTGTCACATTATCAGAAGAAGAGAGACAATCCTTGGAAGAGGCAAAAAACTGCGGAATGTAATTTCCGCAGTTATCAAAAAAAGGGCAAAAAAAAGCCCTCACCCAGCAGTTGCAGGTCTGCCAAACAAGGACTCGGGAGTACGCCATTGGGGGCTCGAACCCCAGACACCCTG
>ONNE01000173.1 GCA_900319095.1 uncultured Eubacteriales bacterium
AGAAGCTCCCAACGATCCGTTTCACTTTTGGGCCATGAAATCCGGCTCATATCCATTACAATATTCGAATATCCAATTGCTGTCTCAAGCGACTTCATGCGAAGATCATCGGAAAAGGTATGAAAAATCCCCGTACTTGTTATCATTTGTGTCGTCACATCGTCATTCCGGTAGGAAATGATCTGGCTGTCATAGGGCAAATTCGAAATCACGGTCTGAAGCTTTTTGGTATATGAAAAGTTCTTACTCTGTTCAAAATTCTTTAATTGATCATAGGGCAGATACGCGGCCCGGTATTGGTAGTCAAGATCTGTCCCCGAAAAAAACGCATCATCTTCTGCTAATTTTTGCGATAAATTGATCGCACTGACATAATCCAGTGAGAGCCCCGCCTCGGCTCTTTGCTCTCTCATTTGCTTCAAAAAGAAAGGATAAGGCTCCGCATCCGGAGATGCCGTGTCCGAGCAGTTGTATTGGGCCGACATAAAACAAGTCAGCTTGGCATCGCTCTTCATTGCCATAGAACACAGTCCCGGCCAGATAATGTCACGAAACAAAGACATCTGGTCCCTGCTGTATAACCGCATCATTTCCTCTTGATTTTCATTGGAAAATCCGGGGAAATTGGCAACGGAAAGTGACTGGGCATTCACGACCGGTTCCAGGGAATACGTATCGGACTGTGTCATCATAGCACTCAGGATACCGATTCCCGTACACTCCTGCATGTAGGGGCCATTGACGGAAAAAACCTTGCCATTCTCCACAGAAGAACGCCAAATAACAGCCGGCAGCTGCTCATTTTTCACGGATATATCATCCATCAGTCCCACCATATAGGTCTGACATCCATTGTCTAAAAGAAACCATGGCATCGTTAATTCCAAGTCCTGCTTTTCTTTCTCATCTTCCTCTGTCCCAGCCTGATAGATACTCTCTCCTCCCAGCAAAAAACCGCCAAACAATTTGATTCCCTGCACGGTGATCGATTCTCTCTGAATCCTTTGAATTCCCATCAGAGTGCGGAGGGTTTTGTTCTCTCTCAACAAAGATAGTTCCGGTATGTCACAAAAAATCAGGATATTCCCATCGGCTGCCAGCTGATACAATCGCTCATATTCTTTTTCATCGGACACCTGATCCGGTTCAATGACAAATATATTTTTGGATAAAGATGTCGGTGTGAGCATCAAATCTTTGGAATCGTTTACCCGTCCGACCGGATGAAATTCCCGCTTCGAATAGAGACACCATTCCGAAACGGTTGTCCCAATTGCCCCATCCGTATCTCCCAAAAAAAACACTTGATCCCGATCCGAATCGGTTGGCACATGAACATCCTTTGAAAAAAGAGTAGATCCTTTGGCATAGGGATTTTCTTCATACTCATTGCCGGATTCTTTCATTACCTGTAAGAACATAAACATGAAAAATAAAACGGCAAACATCATAAGGATACTTAGATATTTTCTCTTTGTTATCACTCTTTGTTCACCCCGACTTTCCTTGTGTTATATCCATAATCAATGGCAAAATTATATAGACGATAGGTGTTTTGTGTAATCTTATAGCAAATAAACCGGTCGGTCTCGCAGTATACCTTTACTTCATTTGGAAATTTTCTCTGAAACTCCTTTGCCCAGTAGTAAATGCGGGACATTAAAATCCATCGGTTCTCGCCCATATACATTCCGATTCCACCGACATTCGGCAGATCACGGATTGCCCCCTGTGTGGAAATTTTTTGTCCGCTGTTTTCATAGACTACGGTATAGTCCAGAGGAACTTTTTCAATAAAAACAAATACGCTCTCGGTTGGTATGTGGATGACCGGATTGGCATCTTTCGAATCCATATTGTTGTATTCCATCTCTTTTAGAAAAGAGATCAGCTCGTAGTGATATCCGTGATCCACTCCCATCTGCAGCTCATCGTTGGCAGAACAGATCGTCCACGTGAAATCCTTCTCATTGTGAATGATGTTCGTCAGACAGGTAATCGCTTCGTTCGTCACCAAGGAGACGCTCTCTACCGGAGTCTTGCGGATGGATTCATCACTCAAAAGAATGACAACGAGAACGACACAGGAAAATGACAGACAGCTCCTTGCAATGTGCCATTCTTTTCTGAATGAAACCAGCGTAAATACGGCATCCAAAACCATCGCAAACAGCACCGGCAAGACATAGGCAAAATAGATCCGGCACCGGCTTGAATCCATCAGTTCCGGCAAGTGCAAACCACCGGCGGCCTGTAAGCAAAGCATCAGAGTCATAAAGACACCGGTTGATAGCAGCATGGCTCCATAATGGCGCTGTGTTCGAATGAAGAAAAACAAAATGCCAAACAAATACAGACCACCCATGGCACCAAGGACCACAAGGTCCTGCCAAGGCTGAGGTTCAAGAAACAGTGCACCCGAGATTGTCTCACGAAACAATTTCCATGTGTCCACTGCCCTCTCTTTTAAACTCTTTTTCCGGCTCTGCGTGAGATCAGAGAGTGAAGTCCCCAGCACCGATGTCTGGGACACGGCACTTCCCGTGATGGCACTGCCGGTTGTCCCGGATGAAAGTGCCTGCTCTTTGGATTGGAGCTGTAGTTGTTCTAACTGCTCATCATCCAGCTCTGAGATGGGAACCGCATTGCCGTTTGAATCAAAAACCGTGATCACATTGCCATAATCATCGACCAGATTTACCTCTTCGTCCTCTGTACCGGCATCCTTGTCTAAATCATCGGTTCCGTTGATGACGCTCATTCCCCATCCGAGCGATCCCTGAAGAGGAGTCCCGGTCACAAAGGCAAAGGCCATCGGTGCCACAGCCAGCATAACGCTGATGATCCCGGTTGCCAAAACCGGAAGCAGATAGGATTTTTTCAAAAGGAAAAAAACATAACCACAGGCAACCCCCGCAATGAACAGACCGGCTATCATCGTATCATAAAAATGAACCGCCAGAGTCAGCGCAAAACTCAGAGCCAGAAATGTCAGCTGCCGTCCGGACTCTTTTGGCTTTTGATCTTTTTTTAATTCTTTTTCTTTTTCACGGAAGAATTGAAAAGCAAAATAAATGGCCGGAAGAATAAAGATCATGCCATACTCCTGTGGCAAAACGGAAAAAAACCGCAGGTAGGTACTCGGCTGCAAAAATTTCCCCAGAATGTATAAACCGGTCACGGCATATCCGATGTATTTACTCTTACAGGTCAAACGAATATACAAAAGCAAGACCAGATGGAGCATAATTGTCTGCACAAATCCAAAAACTCTCATAAAGACATAGCTGTCAATGGCAAATACTTCATGAAGATAATAAATCACACAGTGAAAGCCAAACGGATAGACACCATCCACAAATACATCGTTGTCAGACAATCCATTGATCCACCACAGATGAACCGGTGTGTCCGAGGCGGTGTATCCATAAGTAGAAAGGAGATGTATTCCATAAAACCAACCGAGCAAAAACAGAATGCCGCACAAAAGAATGCATTCGATCCAATGTTTTTTCAGACACTTTAAAACAGCCAAAGCCAGAGAACTGACCCACCGGAAAAGACAATGACACATATTTCCCACCAGTGTTTTGACTCCGAGATGTCCGTTTGCGATGCGATGAGCTGTTTTGTGGATGCTTCCCGCAATCTCCAACAAGTGTATGCCACGGATCCTGACAAAGAAAATACATGCCGGAATCAGTGTCATAAACAGAAGTGTGAAGCGGTTTGAGATTTTCATGAACTGGAGCAAAAAAACGAGATTGATGATATAAAAATTCCCCAGGACAAGGCAGATCAAAAACTGTTCCGAAAGTCTCCGATGTGATATTTTTACGCGTATCACAAAATAAGGCAGACCAACTGTCATAAGAAGATATGCCAGAAATATTTCAATAAATTGTAAAATTGTCAGCGTCTGCATTGACATATTATTTACCTTCTTTGTCCTATAAAAATACACGTATCATCTCAAGTGTCTCGTTATCAATCACGACATTGGATTCCCGAAGGGCATCCAGCACCTGCAAAAAAGAATCCCGGTCTCCGGTTGTAAAATAGAGTTTTAACCGGCAGGTATAGGAAGACAGGGCTCCCGGAAATTTTTGGACTGCTCTCTCGCACCATCGTTCGCATCGGTCAAAAGACCGGATCTCCAGCAGTCTCATGCATACATTCTCGATGAGACGGCTTGTGATTTGTTCCGGATCCGTCTCATAGAGAATCTCACAGATCTGATCCATCTGATTTACGAATGTTTTTTGTTCCAGCTCGGTAAAAACCTGCTGCTGCAAAACCTGATTCAGATAAGGTAAAATCATGAGAATGTATTCGGTGCGGTTTTCATCTTCTTTTTCGATCTGTCTCATACATTTTTGAACATTGGTACGAAAATCATTCAGTGCATCCTGAAGAACCGAGGCGGCATAGTGGGAAGTTTCCGAATCATCACTATTCAGCGCCATGGAAATTGAGGCGAGAGAATTTTGAATATCTCCACGCACTACATTCATCATCAGATTCCGAAGATTTCCTTTATCCGTGACGGTCAGCGCCTCTTCCATCGAGACCATTGTTCGTCCTCTCTCCTCATCGGCATGAAGAAATGTCTTTACTCTGTCCTTTTTAAAAATCACATCGGCCAAATCCACTTCCTTGGAAAACAAATATCGAAAACAGAGATAGCTGATCCCGATATACAGTGGACCGATGACCGGACAAACGATCATGAGCAGGGTCTTGAGTCTGGCAAACAGGGGATCTTCTTTTTTCTTCCTTTTGCTTATTATCAAATATCCACAGGCAATGGCTGTGTTCAGTACGACAACAATTATGGCAGTAATCATATGGTTATCCCTCTAATCGCTCAACAATATGGCTGCGAAAACCACTTTCCAAAAAACGTTGAATGACAATGGAAGCCTCTGTCTCGTTTGTATTGGTAAGAAGTACATAGATATTTCCATTTTTTGTCATTCCCAGATAGTCCGATTGACGCAGCTTTGTATTTAACTCATCGCTAATCACAGTAGTTTCATACGCATCACTATCCTCAATCCGAAGGAGCGTAGACTGTGTCAGATTCTTCTTTCGCGCCTTCACATAGGCCCGTACTAAAGATTCAAAGGCCTCCGGCTCCAAAATCATACTATCTTTAATATAGCGCTCCTCTCTCAATGCATCCAGATATCGATTAGCTCGCAGCATAGCATTCTGAATCAGATAACTGACGACCACTAACAAATTGGCTTGAGAGAGCGTCATTCTCTCCCATGGAATTCCCCAGACCATAACAATCATACGGATTTCATCGTTTTCATAAATGGCATTTGCCATCAGGGGATACTCCGGTTTCAGACTTCGATTGATGTATACTTTTCTCTCTTTAAGCTCCTGATACATTTCTCCAAGTTCCTGATAGCGAAAAGAATTGCCAAGCTGTCTTGCCGTCTCGGAACTGGCGGAAAACAATCTGGCAAAGGATGAGTTGGATACCGTATAAATGGCTACATCCTTGCTGTATAAGAGTTTGCACAGCATCTCTACCGCATAAAAGATAACCTCGGACGGAGTGTAGCGATCCAATGCCGATGTGATCTGGTACACTTTTCCGATGCTGTCTCTTTGATCAATCACCTGATTTTCCAGTACATCTTTTACCCGGACATTGCTGTTATTGATATCTTTGATATCCCGCAGCTGTCTCTCCAAATGATTTTCAATCTCTTTGCTCTCCCGCTTAATGCTTCGAATCTGATCTCTCATATATCCCACTGCGAGACCCAGGATAAAGAGCTGGGCCATCCACACATAGGTCGTATAATCCAGCGCCACCTCAAATCCCGTTCTTGTATACATCTGTCGAAACAAATATCCTGAGATAGCAAGAACCGCAGAAAAAATAGCCTGGTGCTGACCGTATACGATGGCAAATAAAAGAACATAAAACAGATAAAAATCAATTCTCGCGAAATACTGGCTGTCCACCGTTCGATTGTTTAACATAAAAAATGGAATAAAACAGATCATATTCTCCAAAAAAGGAAGACAAAGATCCATCCATTTCCCAATGCGGCGCAGTATTTTTTTCCAAAGAGGAAGGGAAGTGTCCTCCGTTTGTACAAATCGATCTCTGTGCCGTTCCATATACTTTGCCAGATCCGGTATCGTCTGTTCACATTCATTGTATATATGAATGCCAAATTCCGAGTCAAATCTGGCATTATCTAACAAAATAGACTCTTTTTGGTGGCTTTCCACAATATTAATAGTGCTTTTTAGATTTTTTTGGATTCCTGTTGCGAGTGCGTACTCGCTGATGGTCTCTCCGGATGAGAGATGATACAGCGAATATTTCCGGTCTTTTTTGGCTGTGATCATATAGAGAAACTGAATGGCATCCTTGATATACAAAAGAGAAAAAAAACGATTCCGACCGGCCACCATATCACCGTATTCCAAGGCATGCACACACATCCTTGCGCTCACGTCCTGAACATCCTCCCGGCTTTTGGGAAGATAATACAGATGTTCTAAGCGTATCACACAGATATCCGACTCCCTCGTGGCTCTGAATTGCTCACAGATAGTTTCTGCCTGAATTAACGCACTTCCCTTATAATCACAGGCGGTCGCAGGATCTTCTTCCGCAATGGGCGTTTGCGAATCGGCAAATACTTCTTCGGAAGAAAGATAATAAAACCGCCCTCTGGCTGCCCGGACATAGGATACTAAAAGATTATTGACGTGTGCCACATATTTTACAAACTCGTTCTCCTCTTCGAGCCATGAATAGTTTGTGTCGTAGGCTCCCAGCCAAATGGTGATATCCGGATTCACACTCTCAAAAACTTCATACAGATCCTCACTCTCTAAGGAAAATGGGTAACACTCAAAAACCCGTTCATACTCCCTTTTTGTGTGATATCCTCCGGTAAGAAGATGAACGCGATATCCCTCTTTTTTATATTTTGTGATTAATTGATTCATAAATTGACCGGGACCACCGATCAGCAGTACGTTCATATTGCTCCTCCATACGTGTATCTCAAATCCTCACGCCATGCACCCGCAATCGAATCACTCGATAATTACCCCACGTGCTTTTAATTGCATGATCCAATCATCCAAATCCCTTAGCGCCATTTCTTTTGAAATCCCTTTCTCTTTACAAAGATCTTCTGCAATTTTTTGTCGCGAATCTCCCTTTTCGATTTTATCCCAGATTTCTTTGGCAGACTGGTTCAACGGAATCGGCCGGACATATTCCGGATACCCCGGTTGCTGCATATCTAATAGCCAGTGAATCCCGGCAACTGTTCTAATCTGATATCGCTTTGTCATGTTTTCGATCTCTCTTTCCTGTGTCGGACAATCTCTCATCAATCTTCCACTCAATCAGGCAGCGAATTCCAAAAGCTATCAAGGTGTACATATGAAGAGTCATTCCAAGACAAAATCCCCGAATCATCACCCGCCACATGAGAGAGGAAACCCCTCTGGTTGTATTCCCTTTGACACATTCAATAAATTGTTGCCTCACCAACGGATAAGAGGCATATCGCCTGAGCATCATACGGACTTTTTTTTGCTTTCGATCACCAAAAACATATTCCATCTTGGCATCAAAAAAACAGGCAAAAAACAAGATATTTCCCACCAGATCCATCTGTTCCTGTTTTTTCGCACACATGAGTTCGTCCTTTAGCTGACTTGCCAGACGAATCCATCCCTGTTCGGAATTCGGCCGGTACTGAAAAGACACAGAGGCATCGTTTTTGCGGTACACATAAATTGTCTCGGACAAAAAGCTGTATCTGGCATCATTCAGATAACACACCAGATTAAATAGTTTATCCTCGGCATAATCATATCGGGCAAACGTAATCGAATGCTGAATCAAAAAATCCCGCCGGTATAATTTGTTCCAGACATAGGACAGTGAACCCACGGTAAAAAACCCCTTGAAGCGAAAATCCATCCCGGATGGTTCATCCTGTGAGAAGGCATCATGGCTGGCAGCGGGAAGTAAATTTCCATTCCACAGGCGCGCATACTCGCCCACGACAAGATCTGTCCCGGCAGCTTCGATACAGTCAAACAGCTTCTTGATACAGTCGGATTGTGGAAGATAATCGTCTGAGTCAACAAACATAAGATAGGTTCCGGTCGCCGACTCCATTCCTGAATTTCTGGCATTCGAAATTCCGTCATTTTTTTGACGGATAACCTGAATTCTCGCATCTTTTTTTTCATATTCATCACAAATGGCTGAGCAACTCTTTTCCGTGGATGAATCAACTAAAAGAACCTCGATCTCAACCTTTTTTTGAGCTAAAATACTGTCAATGCATTCTCTCAAAAATGTCTTTGAATTATAAATCGGAACAATTACGGATACTTCGGTTTTCATAATCGCTTGATCCCCCTATGTGAGAATTATAGCACAAATGACGACACTATCGCAACTTTATTAGTCCTTTGGCTCCCGCAGTGTCTCTTTGAGGGAGGGATATTTCTTCATACGGGTGATCTCAACCAGCCCCAGTTTTGTGATATCGATCAAAGAGGCGCGCACTTTATCTTTTTTTAACTCTTCCCTCAGCAGATCAAGAAGCATTTTTTTGTTTTCCTGTTTTTGCATATCGATAAAGTCGA
This sequence comes from uncultured Eubacteriales bacterium, assembly GCA_900319095.1. Taxonomy (GTDB): domain Bacteria; phylum Bacillota; class Clostridia; order Lachnospirales; family Lachnospiraceae; genus Eubacterium_F. The sequence continues at coordinate 8,659 of ONNE01000173.1, forward strand.
TCAGAATGATTCCGGATATACCGCGTATCCGAATCTGCCTTGCCGCCTCGATGGCAGCTTCGCAATTGATTTTATAAAAGGTTGTTTCCCGGTTCCTTTTTCCCTCAATTGCTTTTCCGGTATTGACATCGATTACGGTCAGTGCTTCGGTTGGTTCGATCACAAGATTTCCACCGCTTTTTAACCAGACTTTTTTTTCTAATGCCTTATATAATTTGTTTGTCAGCCCATATAATTGATCCAACGTATAGGTCGCATCTTCATAAAACACTACCTGGTCCCGGTATCGATTGTCAAGTTCCCGGTAGATTTCCGGATCATCGGTAACGATTCTCTCCCATTCCTCAGGTAAATAATCGTTGAGATGCTTTAAATAAAAACATCCCTCTTGATATAGCAGGGAACAGCCGGGACGATATTTACCTTTTTCTATGATTTCATGAAGCGTGTCAAGGAGTCTGCGGCATTCCTCCCGGATGAGGCCGGTATCCATGTTGGCTGCATTGGTCCGCATCGTCATTCCATAAGGCTCTCCTTGAAATTCGTCAAGAATCTGTCTTAGCCGGTCGCTCTGTTCACGGTCTGTGATTTTTTTTGAGATTCCCCGTTCGCTGCGGCCGAAAGAAACGACAACCGATCGTCCCACAAGTTCCAAATCGAGCGTGGCGACCGGCTGTTTTGTCTTGACACCGGCCTTTTTGATCTGGATAAGCAATTCATCCCCGCACTGAATGGATGCATTATTCCGATCCTTCACATCCGACAGGGGAAGATAGCAAAGCACACCTTTTTTTACTTCCACAAAAGCTGCCCGGATATTCTGAACAATGTTTTTGACTCTGCCGACATAAATATCTCCCACCAAGACACTC
>ONNE01000159.1 GCA_900319095.1 uncultured Eubacteriales bacterium
CCCAATACATTATATAGTTTTTGCTACACCCCATAAGTAACAAAAATACCTTCTCCCAAAAGGACAGCATCGTGAAGCTGTCCTTTTACTTTTTTAGAAGCCACCAACAAACAGATGGAGGAAGTCGATGACAGAAGGCAGTATTAATAAGGATGCAATATTTAGTGACGGAACGGCCAATTTTGTGAGCCCTTCCCAGCCAAGAAAATATGAAATGGTGACAATTCGCTGTCGCGTGGGAAAAGACGACGTGGAATCCGTCAATGCGATTATAAATGGAGTGCGCTACCCGATGTATTTTCTTTATCGTGAAGAGAGATGTGACTGGTATGCCGTTCGCTATATGTTAAAGACAGAGAGAATATCGTATCATTTTGAAATAAAAAAAGGTGATGAGACTGTATTCTGGTGTCGTCGGGGAGTTGTGGACGAGATAGATCCGTATTTTGATTATTGTATTATTCCGGATAATCGCACCCCGGACTGGGCAAAGGGAGCGATTATGTATCAGATCTTTGTTGATCGCTTTTGTAATGGAGATAAAAGCAACGATGTTGTCGATCGGGAATATACCTACATAGATGAGCATGTCACACGGGTTCGTGACTGGAATAAGATGCCTGCCTCGATGGGAGTGCGAGAGTTTTATGGCGGTGATCTGCAGGGTGTGTGGGATAAACTGGATTACCTTCAGGATCTGGGGATTGAAGTGCTCTATCTCAATCCGATTTTTGTGTCTCCGTCCAACCATAAATACGACACGCAGGATTATGATCATATCGACCCTCATTACGGAGTTATTGTGGAAGATGGAGGAGAGGTGCTTGCGGAGGACGATAAAGAGAATGCGCATGCGACTAAATATATCCAGAGGGTTGTCAACAAGAAAAATTTGGAGGCGAGCAATGAATTTTTCGCCCGTTTTGTAGAGGAACTCCATCGAAGGGGAATGAAGATCATCCTGGATGGTGTGTTCAATCATTGCGGCTCTTTTAATAAATGGCTGGATCGTGAGAAGATTTATGACCGGGATCCCTCTTATAAAAAAGGCGCCTTTTTGACCGATAAGAGCCCTTACCGGGATTTTTTCCATTTCTATGAGGGCGGAGAATGGCCGGACAATACGTGTTATGATTCGTGGTGGAGCAATGACACACTTCCCAAGTTGAATTATGAGGATTCCGCTGAATTGGAAAACTATATACTGCGGATTGCGAAAAAGTGGGTGTCACCACCGTATAATGTGGATGGATGGCGACTGGATGTTGCCGCTGATCTGGGACATTCCAGTGAATACAATCACAGATTTTGGAAAAAGTTCCGCGACACCGTAAAAGCTGCCAATCCGGATGCCATTATTCTAGCAGAGCACTATGGGGATCCGTCTTCGTGGCTGGATGGAACGCAGTGGGATACCGTGATGAACTACGATGCTTTTATGGAACCGCTCGGATGGTTTCTCACGGGAATGGAAAAGCACAGCGATGTCTATAAGCAGGATTTACTCGGAAATGCTGATGCTTTTTGGGCGAGTATGACGAATTTTCGTGCCCGCTTTACAACTCCGGCAGGACAGGTGGCGATGAACGAGCTGTCAAATCATGATCATTCCCGATTTCTGACAAGAACCAACCGGATGGTGGGGAGAACTGCTTTTGCGGGACCGATGGCAGCGGGCATGGGAATCAATCCTGCCGTCATGCGTCAGGCGGTTCTGTTCCAGATGACATGGGAGGGGGCTCCGACCGTGTATTATGGTGATGAGGCGGGTGTGTGCGGTTGGACGGATCCGGATAATCGGAGAACTTATCCGTGGGGCAATGAAGACAAGGACATGATCCGCTTTCACAAAGAGATGATCCGCATTCGCAGGGACTATGAGGTTTTTCGTACCGGCAGCCTGATCTATATGATCAACGAGCCGAATCTCATTGGGTTTGGCAGATTCAACGAACATGAGCGCGCTTTTACGATTCTTCAGGTAGAGGGAGAAGAGCGTGACATACAGGTAATGGTATGGAGGCTCGGCATGAAGGATGGCGAGACGATGGTCCAGATGATGCAGACCGGTCAGGATGGCTTTGCACCGGAGGCCAGAATGCAGATTGTCAGAGATGGCGTGATTACGGTTCATCTGAAGCCAAATGGTGGCGTGGTGTGGAAAAATCTGAATAAAAAATAATTAGAACTTTCTTGACATTTTCATGATTCACTGGTATAATTATGTGCGTTGAGAAAATTTAATAGATTTTCCATGCGGGTGTAGTTCAATGGTAGAACACTAGCCTTCCAAGCTAGATACGTGGGTTCGATTCCCATCACCCGCTGCATAGCAGCGGGGATTATGCCCTGCTGCTTGTTTTTTTCGTGAATGTGCGAATGTATGGCGGCAAAAAAGGAAATGACTATTGATAGGTGGACAAGGTCTCACGCAGCGCCTGGGCAAGACTTTCGCGACGCGGGTAATCACTCTGTTCCACTTGTTGGATGAGTTCACTTACCTGTTCCGGTGCATCCAGTTCTAGGAGGACGGATGCGAGCTCAGTGTAGTCACACAGCTTTTTGGAACCATAGGACAGAGCAAGACGGTAGGTCTTTTCGGCGGCCTCCCACAGCTTTTCGCGTCGATAGGAACGGGCAAGATTTGTGAGAGAAACTAAAAACAGGTTGTAGGTTTCATCGTATTCCGACAGGGTATTGAAATTTGCCACCCCATATGCCAGCTTTAAGTCAGTATTGGAGTACTCAGATAAATCCAGCATTGGTTTTTTTATGATTTGCCGTATTTGTTTCAGATTGTGTTCGATTTCCTCTGTTGTCACAGATGTAAGAGGGATTTCGGATTCATCAATATGAAGAAGAGGAAGATGAGAGATATCTTTTTTTCTGGTGCGGTTCGCCTGTTCTTCGCGCGCCCAGAACTCATCTGAGACTTTCTGCTCGTACTTGTTGCTCTTGCGCTGTTCATAGCGGAGCCAGACAATAAATACAAGAAAGCAGAATAAATACACAGAAATAAAATTCATTTTTTAGCAACCATCCTTTCAGAAAGGGGAGAGAAGTATGTTTAACCGTAAAAATCAGAGACTAATCGCAGCGATCATCTGTGGAATCGTTATCATTGCAATGATTATCGGTCTTTTAGCATCTATCGCCTAATCGGTTTGTTACATTCATAGTGTAATACAGGTTAGGAAAATGTGCAAGAGTAGAAGATGAAGGAGGCAACAATTTGAAGAGACAGCGATTTGGTGCAGCGTTTCTTGTTTTGGCCATTATGTTTGTGCTGATTGCAGCCTACGTGATCGGAGCATATCGAATGATAAGACCGGACGATGACAAGATTTGTTCGGGCATTTATATTGACGATATTGATATCAGCGGAATGACGCGTGAAGAAGCACAGAATTCACTGGATACTCATATACAAAAACTGGTACAGCGAACGCTGGAAGTAGATGTCAATGGAAAGACCGTGAGCACGACGTTGGAGGAACTGGGTTATGAGTACAGTGCGGGAGATGCGATCGATCAGGCCTTATATGTGGGGAAAGACGGCAATCTGTTTCACAATTATGCTGTGATCAAGCAGGTAGGTGTGGAACACATTGTATATCCTCTTAAAGCTTCCTACTCGGATAAAAAAGTAAAAAAATTCGTAAAAAATAAATGTGGGAAAAAATGTACAGAGGCGGCAAATGCAGGGATACAGATGAAAAACGGAACCCTGTCCTACTCGGATGCGAAGGATGGCGTTACACTGGATGTTGATACGACGATAAATGCGATCAAAAAAGCGCTGGATGAACAGGAAGAGACGGATGTTGTCAAGGTACAGGCGACGGTGTCGGTTCAGCATCCTACGGTCAATATCGATCTGGCAAGCCGGTGCAGGGATAAGCTGGGCAGTTTTACGACGGAGTTCAATGCGGGAAATGTCAGCCGGTCTAAAAATGTGGCAAATGCCGCGCGTCTGATCAACGATTCGGTGATCTATCCCGGAGAGACTTTTTCGGTTCATGATGCGATCTCTCCGATGACCGAGGAAAATGGATATTATGCCGCTCCGTCCTATAACAATGGACAAGTGGTGGATTCGATCGGCGGCGGGGTCTGTCAGGTGGCGACAACTCTGTACAATGCCGTGCTCCGTGCGGAATTGGAGATTGTCGAGAGGAGTCCGCATTCGATGGTGGTCACGTATGTGAAACCGTCCATGGATGCTGCCATTGCCGGAGATTATAAAGATTTAAAATTTCGAAATAACACAGAAGTTCCCATCTATATTGAGGGGGGAACGGGCAGCGGAAATGTTTATTTTAATATTTACGGAGAAGAGACCAGAAGTTCTGAGCGCACGGTTCAATATGAATCCGAAGTCATCGAGACGATTGAACCGGGAGCGGACAAAATAATATACGATGATACAAAACCGGCATCCTACGTAGCCGTTACCCAGGAGGCGCACACCGGTTACAAAGCAGTATTGTGGAAGATTGTCACGCAAAATGGAAAGACGACAAAGACGCAGGTAAACAGCAGTACTTATAAAGCGGAACCGAGGTATATCACCAAGGGGGCACAAAATACTTCCGGGGCAACAGCGACCCCGGATTCGGGGACAAAAGCAACGGCAACACCGACACCGAAAGTGACGGCTAAACCAAAGGCGACCGCAACGCCCCGCCCGAAGACAAAGAATGACACGACGACAGAAAAAGAGGAATCACAGGAAAGTGAGGATGACAATGCTTCCACACAGGCAACCGAAGAGCCGGCAGCAGCCACTGCGGTGCCGGTCTCGTAAGATGTGATTCGGAAATGATAGAAGGGAAGGATGCCGGATGGAGATTGGAAAAATTCCAGAAACCGTTCTAAAGCGGTCGATACTAAAAAAACTGACAGTAAAAAGACCGGAAGTGCTGGTTCACTCCGGTGTGGGAGAAGACTGCAGTGTGTTGGAGGGTGGAGACTATGACATCGTCCTGTCCACAGATCCCATCACAGGAACGGCTACGGATATTGGAAAGCTGGCATTTTATGTGACGGCAAACGACATTGCATCATCGGGTGCAGAATTGATCGGGATGCTTCTCACAATCATTTTCCCACCGAACAGCAAAGAGGAAGAATTAAAGAAGATCATGGACGATATGACGGAGCTGGCCGAAACATACAACGTTGAGATTCTGGGCGGTCATACCGAGGTGTCCGAAGCAGTCCGGCAGACGCTTGTGTCCGTGACGGGTGTTGGCAGAATTGAGAGGGGAAAAGCGATTCAGACGGGCGGCCTTAAGCCCGGACAGGATCTGGTCATCACAAAGTGGGTTGGCTTAGAGGGGACGTCGATTCTCGCAAAACAGTATGAAGAGAGGCTGCAAAAGAGACTGCCGGATGCGATCATCCAGACAGCCAAAGAAATGGATCAGTACCTCAGCGTGATTCAGGATGCGCGCGTGGCGATGCAAGTGGGTGTCAGTGCCATGCACGATGTGACAGAGGGCGGCATTTTTGGTGCTCTCTGGGAGATGGCAGCGGCATCCGGTGTCGGCATCGAGGTGGATTTAAAAAAGATACCGATCCGTCAGGAAACGATTGAATTGTGTGAAGTTTTGGAGATTAATCCATATCTGTTGATATCCAGTGGTTCCATGCTGATAGGAACCGGTCATGGGAGCCGTCTGGTAAAAGAATTGGAGGCAGCGGGCATTCCGGCAGCCGTTGTGGGATTTGCCACGCAGGGGAATGACCGGGTGATCATCAATGGAGAGGAAAGACGTTTTTTGGAGCCGCCAAAGTCAGATGAACTATTCCATGTCAAGGAATGAGAGGAAGAGAGAATGAGAGATAAAATATTAAAAATAATAGCCAAAAACGGGACTCTGTCCACGGAAGATTTGGCGGCCATGCTGTCAGCCACATCCGAAGAAATTGAAGAGGCAATCGCATCAATGCAAAAAGAGGGTGTGATCTGCGGCTATCCGACACTGATTAATTGGGACAAGACCGACTGCGAACACGTGACAGCGCTCATCGAGGTAAAGGTTTCACCGGAGCGGGGACGGGGATTTGATAAAGTGGCTGAGAGAATTTATCAATTCGAAGAGGTCGAAAGTCTCTATCTGATGAGTGGTGGATTTGATTTTACCGTGATTATCGTAGGAAAGACAATGAAAGAAGTTGCCTGGTTTGTGGCGACCAAACTGGCTCCGATGGAGTCCATCATGAGTACGGCAACGCACTTCGTACTAAAGAAATATAAAGAATATGGGCTATCCATCGAAACGGATGACCATGTTGATGAAAGGCAGTTGATTCGACCGTGAGAAACCCATTATCTCAGATTGTACGTGAAATTGAGCCGTCAGGCATTCGAAAGTTTTTTGACCTGGCAAATACCATGGAAAACGTCATCTCGCTCGGTGTGGGTGAACCGGATTTTGACACGCCATGGCATATCCGGGAGGAGGGAATTTACTCTCTGGAAAAAGGAAAAACGTTTTATACCTCCAATTCGGGGCTGTCTGAGTTAAAACGAGAAATCGCGACCTATTTGGAGAGACGATATCATTTGCGCTATGATGAAAAACAGGTATTAGTGACCGTGGGGGGCAGCGAGGCAATTGATATTGGCCTTCGTGCCATGCTGGATCCGGGCGACGAAGTGATTATTCCGGAGCCGTGTTATGTTTCCTATCTTCCCTGTGTAAAGCTGGCATCCGGTGTGCCGGTGCGTCTGCCACTGGAAGAAAAGGATGGGTTCAAATTGACAGGCGAAAAACTGCGCTCGGCATTGACGGATAAGACCAAAATCGTGGTTCTGCCATTTCCGAACAATCCGACCGGGGCAGTTATGAAAAAAGAGGATCTGGAAGAAATTGCAGAAATTATCAAAGAGAGAGATCTGTTTGTGCTCTCAGACGAGATTTATTCTGAGCTTACCTATGAGGGAGAACATGTCTCGATTGCCTCTCTGCCGGGAATGGAGGAGAGGACGATTGTGATCAATGGATTTTCGAAATCTTTTGCGATGACCGGATGGCGTCTGGGCTATGCGGTGGGACCGGTGGAGATCATCCGTCAGATGATCAAAATTCATCAATATGTGATCATGTGTGCACCTACGACAAGTCAATACGCTGCGATCGAGGCGCTGAAATACGGTGATTCGGATGTGGAGAAGATGCGGGAGAGCTATGATGAGCGCAGACGTTTTCTCGTAAAAGAACTGAATGATATGCAGATTCCCTGTTTTGAGCCCAAAGGTGCATTTTACATATTTCCGAACATCAGCCGGTTTGGTATGACTTCCGAAGAATTTGCCACACGCCTGCTCAATCAGGAGAGGGTTGCGGTTGTTCCGGGGACTGCTTTTGGAGAATGTGGAGAGGGATTTTTGCGGATTTCGTATGCCTATTCCATTGACAATCTTAAAAAGGCATTGGAAAAGATTCAAAAATTTATGGACACAATTTTGGAAACATGATATGATAGAGAATAAGAGACGAAGAGGGGAGAAAAAATATGGCAACGTTAAATGCAGAACATATTAACCCGTTTCTTATGGCAGCAAAGAAAGTCTTGCAGGATATGTGCTTTGTTGAAGTAGGAATTCAGAAGCCTACCCTGAAAGAGGCTTCTTTTGGAGAAGATAGTTGGGTTATCATCGTTGGCGTGACTGGGGAGATGCGAGGTCAGGTTTTGATTGCCATGTCCCGGACAGAGGCATGTGGTATTGCGTCCAAGATGTGTATGATGGAGGTGAAAGAGATTGATGATTTTGCCTCCAGTGCGCTGAGTGAATTAGGTAATATGATTATGGGGAATGCAGCGACAGTATTTTCGTCGAATGGTGTGGGAATTGATATCACTCCACCATCTCTTTCGCATGGAAAGGTGAGTTTTACCAGTCCGTTTGCAAAGAGTTTGTGTGTGCCGCTTACCTTTGCGGATGGCGGTGGTGTGGAGCTGTTTTTGGCACTTCGTCAGGAAGAGTAGTGGAGGCATTCGTGTTAAATATTGTTTTGCTTGAGCCGGAGATTCCGGCCAATACGGGTAACATAGGGAGAACCTGTGTGGCGACAGGTACAAAACTCCATTTGATTGAGCCGATGGGATTTCAGATCAACGAAAAACAGGTCAGAAGAGCCGGATTAGATTATTGGCAGTATTTAGATTATGAGATTTACGACAGTTATTCCGATTTTTTGAGCAGGAATCCGGGAGCTAAGATTTATATGGCGACGACCAAGGCAAAACATATCTATAGTGAAGTTACATACGAAGATGGGTGCTATATTATGTTTGGCAAAGAGAGTGCCGGGATTCCGGAAGAGATTTTAGTCGAGAACGAATCGACAACCGTGAGAATCCCGATGTATGGTGATGTTCGCTCGTTGAATTTGGGGAATTCTGTAGCAATTGTTCTCTACGAGGCGATGCGGCAGAGAGGCTTTGATGGATTGAATACAGAGGGACATTTGCATCACAGTCATTGGAACGATGGCTCCATTTAGACGGAAGCCGGTAGGTGTGATATAGAGAAAGTTTAGGATGGCGCGGTTTTAGTCGCGCTTTTTTATTATTAGAAATAAATATGTGGAAATTGGAATATTATGGGGGAATACGATGATAAAAAAACTGGTATTATTTACAAAGGGAATTGAGACACTCTGGTATTTTAGCGTGCAGATGGGTAAGACATTTGAGGCATTGGGATATGAAG
>ONNE01000174.1 GCA_900319095.1 uncultured Eubacteriales bacterium
AACTGGATATCCTGATACAGGGTGGGACGATAGAGAAGAAGATACACGAAGATATCACCTATGATGATATCCATGAGTCAGAGGATAATCTGTGGATTTTTTTGTTTTTTACCGGATATATGAAAAAGGTATCGGAGCGCAAAGAGGGGGAAGATATTTATCTGACAATGAAAATTCCTAATGTTGAGATAAGAAGTATATATAAGAATCAGATCAGGGATTGGTTTGAGGCGCAGGTCAAAGAAACAGACAGAGGGGTACTCTATAAAGCAGTATTAGAGGGCGATACGGACGGAATCGAGGATTATGTAAGCGGACTGCTCGAAAAGAGCATAAGCACGTTTGACAGTGATGAGGCTTTCTATCACGGTTTTTATCTGTCCCTGCTTCTATGGTGTACCGAATTACACACCCCATTTTGGGGAGAAAAGCGAGTGACAAATAATATCTATCATTTTTTATAAATGTCCGGTTGAGCATGAGGGAGGATCGGGATGAAAGAGTTAGTAATCGAGGCGAGGGCAGAAAATCTGGATGAGGTTCTCGCTTTTGTGGACGAGGAACTAGAAAAGCATGAATGCGGGATGAAGAGTATGGACGATGTCACGTATGATTATAAAGATGGAAAGAATATTCTAACCATAAAAAAGGAAATTTAGGGAGGCTTTGTAAAATGATTGATTCAGCAGACTCTCTGTTTGAGAGACTGGCCGAAGAAAAAGTGTTTCTTTCTGAGGATCAGATGGAAAAGATTCGGGAAGTCGATAAAAAATACCCTCTGCGAATTTCGGATTATTATTTCTCTCTTGCTGACTGGACAGATGAGAACTGTCCGATTCGAAAGCAGTGCTGTCCTGACGGACTGGAATTGAAAGAGTATTCGGGATACAGCGATGATCCGTTGAATGAGGGCCGGTATGAAAAAGTTCCTTTTTTGATTCACAAATATTATTCGAGAGCGGCATTTATGTGTTCTAATTTTTGTTATATGCACTGTCGTCACTGCACGAGAAAAAATACAGTTATGAGCAGTGAGATTGCGACGAAGGATGTGCTGCCCGCAGCTCTGGATTACGTGAGAGAACACACGGAGATCAATGACATTCTGATTACGGGTGGCGACCCGTTTACATTACCTGTTGAGCTGCTGGAATTTTATATTCAGGGATTTCGCAGTATCCCTTCTGTGAACACGATACGAATTGGAACGAGAGCTCCGGTCACAGAACCGGACAGTGTGACAGAAGAACTTGCCGATATGCTGGCAAAATATCACCCCCTCTGGGTATTCACACAATTTAATCACCCGCGTGAGGTTACGTCAGAGGCGCGTGCGGCGTGCGAGCGTCTCTTGGACAGGGGGATTCCTCTGGGAAATCAGAGTGTATTTCTGCGGGGAATCAATGATGACGCGGATCTGCTTGTGAAACTCTACACGAAGCTGATTGGCATACGGGTGCGCCCCTACTATCTTTACCTCTGTGACAGGGTGAAAGGAACCGCTCATTTTTATGCGGATTATAAAAAGGGGATGGATGTATCCGAGAAACTTCGCTATCGTCTTCCGGGCTATGCCGTGCCGAAGTTTATCATTGATGCTGACGGAGAAAATGGCGGCAAGGTTACGGTGGAGCAGAATCATATATTAAAAGAGACAGAAAAGTACATCCTGCTTCAGGGCAGCAGTGAGGATAAAGTTACAAAATTTTATATATAATTAGGAGAATAGGAAATGGTGTCAAAAGATTTTTTGACCCATATCAGGAGTGAGGAGAATTATGAAACTTGGTATTACCTATGATCTGCGAGAAGATTATGGAATAGAGCGGGACAGTCATGTGTTTGCTGACTTTTGTCATCCGGACGAAATCGGATATATGGCAGAGGCGGTAAGAAGGCTCGGTTATAATCCGGTGAAGCTTGGCAATATGTATCAATTGAATGAAAGAATTAAAAGTGGAACGTTTGACTGTGATCTTGTACTCGTATGTGATGAGGGAATAAAATCCCGGAACAGAGAAGCTATCGTACCTGCCCTGTTGGAGCTGAATCACATTCCGTACATCGGGAGTGATGCGTACTGTATGGGACTCTCGCAGAACAAATATCACACAAAACTGGTTGCAAAGAATCTTGGGATCGACTGCCCGGACGGAATTTTTTTTCCCTATTGCGAAGGCTGGGATGCTGACTCAAATATGGAAAGAAAGATGATTTCAGAGGTAATTGCCCGTCTGGGAGAGAGTGGCTTAAAATATCCGCTTGTAGTTAAGCCCAATGAAGAGGGATACAGTATGGGCGTGTTTCTTGTCAAGGATGATGAGGAACTGAAACAGGCGATTACCTTTAATTTTGATAATTATAAAGAGGCAGTTCTGATTGAGGAATATATTCGCGGAAAAGAACTGTACGCGCCGATGATCGGCAGCGATGACCGGGCATATGTGCTCGGAATCGGAATATGCCGTTATGAGGACGGATCTGACATTGATATTTTTTCTCTGGATGACAAGTGTTTTAAGGTTATCCGCGATGAGATACCGGATTTGGGAAGGGATACAGAGAAAAAAATAAAGGACAATTCCCTTCTGTTGTACCGTCATATGGGATGTAGGGATTTTGGACGATGCGACTACAAATTGACGGAAGATGGAAGAGTGGTGCTGATTGAGATGAATCCGAGACCGGGGCTGACTGAGGGTGGACCATATGAAAATTGTGCTAGGGCAGTGGGAAAGACATATGATGAGGTGCTCGGTGAGATTATTGACAGCGCACGCGAACGATATCAATTGATGTGAGGCATATATGAAGATCAGTAAAAAGAGAATACTTATTTTTCAGATTGTAATCTGTGTGTTCATTCTGGCCGTTGTCTACTTTACTACGGTGCTGAATACCTCAGCATTTGTGAAAAACTATGCCGAGGCGAACGCGGACAACAATTACAACATTCTTGACTCGATTGTTGACAGAGTTGAGTATGGGCTGAATTATGGGAAAAAACTGGATAATTACTATGATATTGACAGTATTTTTTTGGATGTGGAAAAATACTGTGGAACAGAGTATTATTTTATTGCCGATGCGGAGGGAAACCATCTCTACGGAAAAGAACTGCCTGGCTGGTTTTCGGGAGAGTGGGAGAGACTCTCGATTGATGACAGCGATTATTCGATTGTGAACGAAAGCAGTAAAACCGGCATTCTGACCAAAATCATACAGGATGATGAGATTGTTGGCTACGCGGGTATTTTTTATGAGGCAAATTATCTGAACGATGTGACTGGGACATATCTGAAACGGATGTACATATTTGCATTGATTGTGTCGATAGCGGGTATGATTGCCTTTCTATTGCTGTTCCATTTTGTGAAACATAATTTTCAGGTGAAGCGCCTGATGATGATTGTGCTTCTGGTACTTATTGCCGTGAATGTATTGGCAGTGGGAAATTCTTATTTTGTGTTCCGAAATGGATATCAGGCAATCTCTGGTGAGGTCGCTCAGAAACTTTTGGAGAAGAACGCAGATGACATCAACCGGTTGGTGGAGGAAGGTGTGTGCTACGATGATATGAGCGATACCGAACAGTATTACAACCGTATTGTGGAAAAAGTGCCACAGATTCAGAAGATGGAACTTGTGTCAGATCAAAAGGAGATGGGGATGTCAATAGCTCTTTCTACTGATCAAAAAGGAGAGCCCAAATATTTGTCGCTCGCACTATCCGACCAATATGTTTTTCGGAAAGTAAATTCCACAATTTTAAATGTCATTGTATCAGCCGTCACGGCAGTTATGATTGCGTCAGAACTTCTTCTGTTTTTGATTGGTATCATTGTGGAAGAGAAGAAAGTGCGCATGAAAAAGGTTATTGCGGACTCTAAGACAACATTAGAGCACTTGGAGGTCGTGCGGGGATTATCTTTTTTCTTCGCGACATTCCGCTATATGTCTGTGGCGTTTATGGCAGTTGTCTTAGCGGAAATCTATCGTCCGATTACGATTTTCGGTTTTTCTGTTCCCTATGAAATTGTGATGAGTATTCCGCTTTCGGCACAGGTGCTTATTTCCATGATAACCTCTTATATTTCAGGAGCCATTACAGAAAAGAGGGGCTGGAAAAAAGTTACACTGTTTGGCGTGGCTGTGATGGCGTTGGGGACATTGGCCTCTGCTTTTGCCAAAGAGCCGGTTTCTTTTATTATTGCCCAGATGATTGTAGGGATCGGACTCGGCTTTGCCAAAATGGGTATTGATATCTATGCGGTGGCGGTTGCGTCTGAGGCAGATATGTCCAACTATACAGCAAATGCAAATGCTTCTATCATTGTTGGATTCTCCTGTTCTGCTCTGATTGGCGCACTTCTCGCAGAAATTTTCGGATATTCGGGAGCTTATCTTGTCATGTCGCTGCTCGGTGTGTTTGTCTTCGTTCTTATCTACTTTTTTGGTATGGATGTTCAGCAGAAGAAGGGGGATAAAAAGGATGAGGAAAAAGAAGAGGCCGCTGCGGTCGGAGAGGCAGACCGGTTCGATCTGCGGTTTGGTGCTTATCTGCTCTTTATGATTATTCCTTATTTCTTTATCATGATGTTTGTGGATTATTATTTCCCTGTCTATGCAGTAGGGCAGGGAGTCACGATGGATGTGATTGGTTATGTGATGCTTTTGTACGGTATGGCGACAGCTTACATTGGTGTACTGGTCTGCGACCGGTTGATGAAGAAGATTCCGCCGGCCATATTGATGACATCGATTATGTTTCTTCTCGCGGCGTTGATTTTGATTTTCTCTGTCAGGAATTTTGTGATTTTAGCGGCTCTTGTTGTGATTTTTATCGGAATTGCGGACGGAATCATGCCGAGCGTACAGTTTTATTATCTGTACCATCTGCCGATCGCACACAAGATTGGATTTTCAAAGACACTCGGCATAGAGGGATTTTTCAGCAGTCTGATCGGGGCAGTTGCCCCGATTGTGTTCGGTGTGGTGATGATGCGTGGAAACATAGGGCTCGCAGTGGTCTCCTTCGTTATTTTGATTTGCGGAGTTCTGTTTTTGATTATAAACGCAAGATATTGGAAGAAAAAGAGAAAGAACAACAAAAAGAACAAGAAAAAGGTGATTTCCACCTTACTTGTTATAGTGCTGCTTTTAACGGTTTCCGGGACAGATGATGAACGAATTGTGATGGCAGGAACCGAAGCAATGTCAAGTGCTGTGTCAGGTGCGGGGGTTGACAGCGGACAGACGGATGCTGTGCAGAAAAAGGAGCGTGGAGTGCTCACTGTCGGGTACTGTCAGGCAGAATCCTATTATGAATTTGATGAACAGATTTATTATATAGCAAAGGGATTGTCTGAGCAGGGAAGTCTGAACAGCGCTCTTCCTGACAGCCTGTCAGAGAAAAGCAGTGCGAAAGAGACATGGGATGCCCTTGTGAGAGTGGGAAGCGGGACATATGAGTTCAATCCGGAGGGATTTATTGATTTTTCCGGAGGAGAATACTCCGGGCTGTCAGATAAAGAGATAAAAAAACTTGTGACAGAGCAGATTCAGGAAAATCATATCGATTTGATGCTCACGATGGGAACATCGGCCGGTCTTATGGTCAAGGAGTGCGGGAATACTGCTTATATGAATTTTATCGCGAGCGACCCCGTGGAGTCCGGAATTGTTGAGAAGGCAGAATTTTCCGGCACAGACAGGGGATGGGCTCATGTAAATAATGGGGTAGATGTCAAAGCATTACATGTCATGGAGGGGATTTTTACCCCGAAAAAAATAGGAATTGTCTACAATATGGATGACCCCGACGCGTACATATACAGCTCGGCAAAATCAGTAGACGAATTTGCGAAAGGACAGGGGGCAGAGGTGTTCAAAGAGTCCGTTTCGGATGATATTGACGACACCGATGCTGCTTATGAGAAATACAGAGAACAGATGGAACAGGCTCACCAGAAGCTTGCCGATGAAAATATTGATTTGTATATTTTGACGACATCTCTTTTGGAGCCGGAGGATTTTGAGAGTGTTCTTGGGCCGATTGTAGAAAAGGGTATACCGGTTTTCTCTGTGAACAGCACAGAGGATGTAAGGTATGGCGCGACGGCGGCGGTGGAGATGTTTGATTATGAGAATATCGGAAGATTTGCGGCTGATACGATGGGAAAATACCGCCAGGGAGAGGAACTTAGCCGACTATCCCAGCAATATGAGACGACGCCGTTTTTTGTATTGAACATAGATACCGTGCAACGTTCCAAATTAAAACTGCCGCTGGAGATTTATCTGTCGGCGAGCAAGATTTATGGAAAATATGGGGAATAAGCTTGTTTTAGATTATGACAGGGAGGAACTACAATGAAGAATATTGGACTCAAGAGAAAGGTAATGTTTGGCTGTATTATTTTTGTCGTGTTATTGACGGTGGCTGTCGGTGTGGGGGGCTATGTGCAGTACAAGAACAATATCACGCAGAAGTACAGGGATTATGCCGGAACGGTCAACGATTTTGCGGACTATATTTTTGAGCAGAATCATATGGCGGAATTGATACGGGAGCGTTCCATGGAGGGCGGCTATGAGGAGACCCGAAAAAGTCTGAATGCCATTAAGGAGAGGGCGGACATCGCCTATGTATTCGCTGTGTATTTTGAGGATATGTCGGATCCGTACAGTATGTGCTATGTGATTAATGGAGCTACCGGGGAGGAACTTGCGGAGGGTGGCAGCGAGGAAGAAGTATACAGTTACATGGGGGAGAAATGCGGTGAGGACGATTTCGATGAGGCTATGAGAAAAGCATTTCTTGAGAGCATTGCCTCCGGGGAAAAAGGAAAAGTCTACTATGACAATGTGACTCCCGAATATGGTCATATGCTGACATGTTACCGTGTCATTTATGATGGCAGCACACCGGTCGGAATTCTGAGTGTCGATGAGGATGTCAATCAAATACAGAAAAACATGAGAAATTATGCCCTTCAGATGATTATTAACGCATTTATTTTCATGCTGATTTTTATTACGGTGTCTCTCAGCCTGATCACGAAAGCGATTACCGGCCCGATCACAAAGATTGCCGGAAGTGTCAGCCAGTTTGTCGATCTTATGAAGAGAGAGGAAGAACCGGAGAAGCTTGTATATCAGAACGTAACTGTGAAGTCGAAGGATGAGATTCATATGCTTGCCCGGGATGTACAGCAGATGGCAGAGAGCATACGTGATTACATAACAAATCTGCAGACAGTGACCAAAGAGAAGGAGCGGATCGGGGCAGAGCTGGAACTGGCAACAAAAATCCAGG
>ONNE01000176.1 GCA_900319095.1 uncultured Eubacteriales bacterium
CCAGACGGCACTAAATATGTCCGGAAAAGGATATGATATCAGCACAATCGCAGAAATTTTGGAAGTCAGTGCGGGAAAAGTAAAGCAGTGGCTGGAAGTGGGAAGTGTATTAGTTGCTGAACAGTTACATTGATAAAAAAAGGGGATACAGAGAACGAATTATATCTGTATTCCCTTTTTGTTATTGCTTGATTTGCGTGTCAAAGCCACATGGTCTGTTTTTATACACATTGAACATATATCGGCAAAAATTTGCAAAATATTCACTAAAAATTAACAAAAAACTTTGTTAAAATGTTGACAATGTATGCGCTATTTGTTATGATGAAAGAGTTGAAATATATCATTCAGGCACAGGTGTCATATGCCGGTGTCTGACACAGAGTTTTCTCTGTAGAATGGAAGGAATCATGTTAAATGCAATTTATCCTGGCAGTTTCGATCCGGTGACGTATGGTCATTTAGATATCATAGAGAGAGCGGCCGGTGTGGTGGACAACCTGATTATCGGGGTGCTCACAAACAGCAGTAAAAATCCCCTGTTTTCCGTAGAGGAGAGGATTCAGCTGCTGGAAAAGACAACGGAGGAATTTCCGAATGTGAGTGTCCGGCATTTTGAGGGGCTCACGGTAGAGTTTGCCAGACAGTGCGATGCGAAGGTCATGATCCGTGGACTGCGGGCAGTTACCGATTTTGAGTCGGAGATGCAGATTGCACAGACCAATCACAGCATTGCACCGGATATTGAGACGATGTTTTTTGCGACCAGTCTGCCCTATTCATTCCTGAGTTCAACGATTGCCAAGGAGGTTGCCTTCTATGGCTCTGATGTATCCAAGCTGGTTCCACCGGTGGTGGAGGCGGCATTTGGGGAAAAATTTGTGAAATAAAGTGGTCATTACCACTTCAAATATTTATAAGGAGGAATTGTTTCATGTCAAAAAAGGTTGTATTAGCAGGTGCTTGTCGTACTGCAATTGGTAAAATGGGTGGTGCGCTCAGCACAGTTCCGGCACCAAAGCTTGGTTCGATTGTTATTGAGGAGGCGCTTAAGAGAGCAGGGGTTCCAAAGGATCAGGTTGACCATGTCTATATGGGATGTGTTATCCAGGCAGGACTGGGACAGAACGTTGCTCGTCAGGCATCCATCAATGCAGGACTTCCGATCGAGACAACAGCCGTTACGGTAAATGTTGTGTGTGGTTCCGGTGTGAACTGCGGAAATATGGCTGCACAGATGATTCAGGCCGGTGAAGCAGATATCGTAGTTGCCGGTGGTATGGAGAATATGTCCATGGCTCCATATGCTGCGATGAACGGTCGTTTCGGTTATCGTATGAACAACGGTACACTGGTTGATACGATGGTAAATGACGCTCTGTGGGATGCGTTTAACCAGTATCATATGATGGTGACCGCAGAGAATGTGGCAGAGCAGTATGGTCTCACACGTGAGGAACTGGATGAGTTTGCTGCGAACAGCCAGCAGAAATGCGAGAAGGCAATGGCTGAGGGCAAGTTCAAGGATGAGATTGTACCGGTAGAAGTAAAACAGAGAAAGAAGACGATTATCGTGGATACCGATGAGGGACCTCGTGCCGGCACAACAGCAGAGAGCCTTAGCGCGCTTAAGTGCTGTAGTGGTGTTCAGGACGGTGTTGTTACAGCAGGTAATGCTTCCGGTATCAATGACGGTGCTGCTGCCATCGTAGTGATGAGCGAAGAGAAAGCAAAAGAACTCGGTGTTACACCGATGGCTACATTCGTTGCCGGAGCACTTGGCGGTGTTGATCCAAAGATCATGGGTGTCGGTCCGGTAGCTTCTACTAAGAAAGTTCTGGCAAAGACAGGAATGTCGATTGATGACTTCGACCTGATCGAGGCGAACGAGGCATTTGCCGCACAGTCCGTAGCGGTTGGAAAGGATCTCGGATTTAATCCGGACAAACTGAATGTAAACGGTGGTGCGATTGCACTCGGACATCCGGTTGGAGCAAGTGGATGCCGTATTCTCGTTACACTTCTCCATGAGATGCAAAAACGCGATGCGAAGAAAGGTCTTGCTACTCTTTGTATCGGTGGTGGAATGGGATGCTCTACCATTGTTGAGAGAGATTAATAAAATTAGGAATTGGCCGGTCTGGCACCGGTCAATTCTCACATATTAGGAGGTTAGTATGGAGTTCATAACATATGAAGTTGAGGGGATGGTAGGAATCATTACCATCAATCGTCCAAAGGCATTGAATGCGCTCAACAGCACTGTATTGGATGAGCTGAATGAGACATTGGACAACGTGGATCAGAATGCGGTTCGCTGCCTGATTCTCACAGGTGCAGGAGAAAAATCTTTCGTGGCCGGTGCGGATATCGGTGAGATGAGCACTTTGACAAAGGCAGAGGGAGAGGCATTCGGAAAGAAGGGAAATGATGTGTTCCGCAAACTGGAGACATTCCCTCTTCCGGTGATTGCCGCAGTCAATGGATTTGCGCTGGGTGGCGGATGTGAGATCTCAATGAGCTGTGACATTCGCATTTGCTCTGAAAATGCTGTATTTGGACAGCCGGAGGTCGGACTTGGCATCACACCGGGATTTGGCGGCACACAGAGACTTGCACGTCTGGTCAGCCCGGGGATGGCAAAACAGCTGATCTATACAGCGAGAAACATTAAGGCGGATGAGGCATATCGCATTGGTCTTGTGAATGCCGTATATCCACAGGAGGAGCTTTTGGATGCTGCCAAGAAGATGGCCAGTGGTATTGCGATGCAGGCACCGATTGCTGTCCGCAACTGTAAAAAGGCAATCAATGATGGCCTGCAGGTAAATATGGATGAAGCCATTGTCATTGAAGAAAAATTGTTTGGCGACTGCTTTGAGACAGAAGATCAGAAAGCAGGAATGGGCAACTTCCTTGAGAAAGATA
This sequence comes from uncultured Eubacteriales bacterium, assembly GCA_900319095.1. Taxonomy (GTDB): domain Bacteria; phylum Bacillota; class Clostridia; order Lachnospirales; family Lachnospiraceae; genus Eubacterium_F. Next base: position 2,929 of record ONNE01000176.1, read on the forward strand.
AGGAAAAGAAATTAAAGGTTGTTCCATTCAAGAACTGCTAGGATCCTTTTTAAAGATTGATATTAAAAAAAGAAAATAAATGGAGGTAAAAAGGAATGAAAGTTGGTGTTATTGGTGCCGGAACCATGGGTTCCGGAATTGCGCAGGCATTTGCACAGACAGAGGGATTTGAGGTATATCTGTGTGATATTAATGAGGAGTTTGCAGCAAACGGAAAAAACAAGATTGCAAAGGGCTTTGAAAAACGCATTGCCAAGGGAAAGATGGAGCAGGCAGATGCGGATGCCATTCTCGCAAAGATTACAACCGGAGTAAAAGATATTTGTACAGATTGTGATCTGATTGTTGAGGCAGCTCTTGAGGTGATGGATGTCAAGAAACAGACATTTAAAGAATTGCAGGATATCGTGAAGAATGATGATTGTATTTTTGCGACAAATACATCCTCTCTTTCCATCACAGAGATCGGTCAGGGCATCTCTCATCCGGTCATCGGTATGCATTTCTTCAATCCGGCTCCAATCATGAAACTGGTGGAAGTTATCCGGGGAGAGAACACAACCGATGAAGTAAATGACAAAGTTGTTGAGATCGCAAAACAGATCGGCAAAACTCCGGTTGAAGTAAAAGAAGCTGCCGGATTTGTTGTAAACCGCATTCTGATTCCGATGATCAATGAGGCAGTTGGCATCTACGCAGAAGGCGTAGCATCCGTAGAGGGAATTGACGCTGCCATGAAACTTGGTGCCAACCATCCGATGGGACCTCTGGCACTTGGTGATCTGGTTGGTCTGGATATCTGTCTCGCTATCATGGAAGTTTTGCAGGCAGAGACCGGAGATCCGAAATATCGTCCGCACCCATTGCTTCGCAAGATGGTTCGTGCCGGAAAGCTTGGTATGAAGACCGGTGTTGGTTTCTACGATTATTCGAAATAATATAAGATTGGAAAGGAGTTCAATTGAACATGGATTTTAAACTTGATCAGCAGCATGAAATGGCTCAAAAACTGTTCCGTGATTTTGCACAGAACGAAGTAAAGCCACTTGCTCAGGAAGTTGATGAAACAGAGACTTTTCCTCGTGAGACCGTAACAAAAATGCAGAAATACGGTTTTATGGGAATTGCAATTCCAAAGGAGTATGGTGGACAGGGATGTGATCCACTGACCTATACAATGTGTGTAGAGGAATTGGCAAAAGTGTGCGGTACAACAAGCGTTATTGTATCGGCACATTCCTCTCTTGGTGCTGACCCGATTATGATGTATGGTACAGAGGAGCAGAAGCAAAAATATCTCGTTCCACTTGCCAGTGGTGAGAAATTAGGCGCGTTCGGACTGACAGAGCCGGGTGCCGGTACGGATGCTCAGGGACAGCAGACCAAAGCAGTCTTAGATGGTGATGAGTGGGTACTGAACGGTTCCAAGTGCTTTATCACAAATGGTAAGGAGGCAGATATTTATATTATCATTGCCGTTACCGGTGTGGTAGAGAAGCGGGGGAGAAAGGTAAAAGAGATCTCAGCATTTATTGTCGAGAAAGACACTCCGGGATTTTCGTTTGGAACAAAAGAAAAGAAGATGGGTATCCGTGGCTCTTCTACTTATGAATTGATCTTTGAGGATTGCCGTATTCCAAAAGAGAACCTTCTCGGTGCGAAAGGAAAGGGATTCGGAATCGCCATGCATACACTGGATGGTGGACGTATCGGTATCGCTGCTCAGGCACTTGGTCTGGCAGAGGGTGCACTGGAAGCAACCATCGAGTATGTAAAAGAGAGAAAACAGTTTGGCCGTTCCATCGCACAGTTCCAGAATACACAGTTCCAGTTGGCTGATATGGCTGCCAAAGTAGAGGCTGCAAAACTTTTGGTATACAAGGCAGCAAAGGCAAAAGAGACACAGAAAGTATACAGCGTAGAGGCTGCGATGGCAAAATTATTTGCGGCAGAGACTGCGATGGAGGTAACGACCAAGGCAGTTCAGTTACATGGTGGTTATGGCTATATCAGAGAATATGATGTAGAGCGTATGATGCGTGATGCTAAGATTACAGAGATTTACGAGGGAACTTCAGAAGTTCAGCGTATGGTGATCTCGGGAAGCTTATTGAAATAGGAGGTGCTCTTGTGAAAATTGTAGTATGTATTAAACAGGTGCCGGATACAAAGGGCGGCGTTGTGTTCAACCCGGACGGCACATTGAATAGAGGTGCGATGCTTACCATCATGAATCCGGATGATAAAGCCGGATTGGAGGCAGCACTGAGATTGAAAGATGAACTTGGTGCAGAAGTAACCGTTCTGACCATGGGACTTCCAAAAGCAGAAGAGGTTCTTCGTGAGGCGATGGCGATGGGAGCAGATAAGGGAATCCTGGTTACTGACCGTGTTCTCGGTGGAGCAGATACATGGGCAACTTCTACCACGATTGCCGGTGCGCTCAGAAATATTGACTATGATTTGATTATCACTGGTCGTCAGGCGATTGATGGTGATACGGCACAGGTAGGACCACAGATTGCAGAGCACTTGGATTTGCCGGTCATCTCTTATGCACAGAATATTAAGATTGAGGGAGACAGCGTAATTGTTGAGCGTCAGTATGAGGACAGAGTTCATGTTCTCAAAGCAAAGATGCCATGTCTTGTTACCGCACTCTCTGAGTTGAATGAGCCACGTTACATGACTCCGGGTGGTATTCGTGAGGCTTTTGATAAAGAGATTACAGTATGGGGAAGAAATGACCTCAAAGATGTCGATGATGCGAATCTGGGTCTGAAGGGATCTCCTACTAAGATTGCAAAAGCGTCGGATAAAGTTCGAAAGGGAGAAGGAGAAAAAGTGACTCTGGATCCGGCCGAGGCGGCAGCTTATATCGTTGGCAAGTTTAAAGAAAAACATATAATCTAAATATCTGAAAGAGATGGAGGAATAACATGAGTTTAGAAGAATATAAAGGTGTTTATGTCTTTGCTCAGCAGGTTGATAACAAGATCAACAACATTGCGTATGAGCTGCTTGGCAAAGCAAAAGATCTTGCAAAAGATTTGAATACAGATGTCACTGCCGTACTGCTTGGTTACAATGTAAAAGATCTGGCAGATTCACTTGCTGAGTACGGTGCAGACAAAGTCATCGTTGTGGATGACAAGGAATTGGAAGTATACCGCACAGAGCCATATGCCCACGGTCTTGCATCGGTGATCAATGAGTACAAGCCGGAGATTATGCTGGTGGGTGCAACGGCAATCGGCCGTGATCTTGGCCCTCGCGTATCTGCGCGTGTTGCGACTGGTCTGACTGCGGACTGTACCGTTCTTGAGATTGGCGACTTCAATGACCTGATGGAGAAAAAAGAGCTTCCGAATCAGTTGCTGATGACACGTCCGGCATTTGGCGGAAATACAATCGCAACGATTGCATGTCCTTACAACCGTCCGCAGATGGCTACGGTTCGTCCGGGTGTTATGCAGAAAATTGCACCGATTTCAGGAGCAAAAGCAGAAGTGATCGAGTATAATCCGGGATTCACACCGGACAACAAGTATGTTGAGATCGTTGATATCATAAAGAGCAAGGCTGAGACGGTTGATATTGCCGATGCCAAGATTCTGGTATCCGGTGGCCGTGGTGTCGGAAGCAAAGAAAACTTCAAACTTTTGGAGGATCTGGCTGAAGTTCTCGGTGCGACTGTAAGCTGCTCACGTGCCGTTGTAGAGAATGGATGGCTTCCGGTTGACCGTCAGGTTGGACAGACCGGTAAGACCGTTCGTCCGAGCATTTACTTTGCCATTGGTATTTCCGGTGCCATTCAGCACGTAGCCGGAATGGAAGATGCAGATCTGATCGTGGCAATCAACAAAGATGAGGATGCTCCGATTTTTGATGTGGCAGATTACGGCCTGGTTGGCGATCTGAATAAAATCGTTCCACAGCTCACAGAACAGCTCAAGGCAGCGATGGTTGAAAAATAAGAATTGGCTTGACACCGTCCGAGGCTTATGATACAGTAATATTCAGTAAAAGACATGGATGGTGTGGGCATTGCCCGTAGATTATAATCTTCCATCAGAGAGACAGGATCGTCGGCTGAAAGTCCTGTCGGGTTCAGATTATGATTGATTTTCCCACCGGAGTTTCACTTTTGAACGCCCAGAGTCAGTAGGAAGTGACGTGCAGCACTCGTTACGTGCATGAGAGCCTGTCCGCTTGTGATGGGAACTTGGGTGGTACCGCGGAATTTTCGTCCCTTGCACATGAATTGTGCAGGGGACTTTTTTTGTTGGGAGAGACCGGTCACACGTATGTCGGAGGGGGGAACACATCCGTCAAGAAAGGAATCAAAAAGATGAAAGATAAGTTAAATGAAATTATGGGTAACGCTTTGAGTCAGATTGAAGAATCCGCTAATCTGGATAAGCTAAATGATATCCGGGTCGCATTTCTCGGAAAAAAAGGGGAACTGACCAGCGTTTTAAAATCAATGAAAGACGTAGCTCCGGAGGATCGTCCGAAGGTCGGCCAGATGGTGAACGAGGCAAGAGCACGGATTGAGGGAAAGCTGGAGGAGAAAAAGTCGGCATTTGAAAAAGCCGTTCGCGAGGAGAAGATGAAGGCAGAGGTCATTGATGTGACATTGCCGGGGCGGAAAAAAGAGATCGGTCACAGACATCCCAATACACTGGCGCTGGAAGAGGTTGAGAAGATTTTTATCGGTATGGGATATGAAGTGGTTGAGGGACCGGAAATCGAGTTTGATTATTACAATTTTGAGGCGCTCAACATCCCTGCCAATCATCCGGCAAAGGATGAACAGGACACCTTTTATATCAATGACAAGATTTTGTTGAGAACACAGACATCATCGGTTCAGGTTCATGTGATGGAGAAGGGCAAGCTTCCGATTCGTATGATCAGTCCCGGACGCGTCTTTCGAAGCGATGATGTGGATGCCACACATTCCCCGTCCTTTCATCAGGTCGAGGGTCTTGTCATCGATCAGCACATTACCTTTGCCGATTTAAAAGGTACCCTGGAGCAGTTTGCGAAACAGTTATTCGGAGAAGATACCAAAGTTAAGTTTCGCCCGCATCATTTTCCATTTACGGAGCCGAGTGCTGAGATGGATGTCAGCTGCTTTAAATGTGGTGGAAAGGGCTGCCGTTTCTGTAAGGGAGAGGGCTGGATTGAGATTCTGGGCTGTGGCATGGTTCATCCCCATGTACTGGAAATGCGGGACATTGATCCGGATGAATACAGTGGATTTGCATTTGGTGTGGGACTGGAGAGAATCGCTCTGTTGAAGTATGAGATTGATGATATGCGTCTTTTATACGAAAACGACAAGCGTTTTTTGAGTCAGTTTTAATAGAATCAGCAGAATGGGAGGAATAATTATATGAATACACCACTATCATGGATTAAAGCATATGTGCCGGAACTTTCGTGCACAGAGCAGGAATATATGGATGCAATGACAATGTCCGGAACCAAGGTTGAGGGATTTGAAAAGTTTGATGCGGATCTGGATAAAATCATTGTGGGAAAAATTGAGTCGATTGAGAAGCACCCGGATGCAGACAAACTGGTGGTCTGTCAGGTTGCCATCGATGAAGAGGGAACCACAACACAGATTGTCACAGGTGCTCCCAATGTAAAAGAAGGACAAAAAGTACCGGTTGTTCTGGATGGAGGACGTGTTGCCGGAGGACATGACGGAAAAAAAGTGTCCGGGGGCATTAAAATCAAGAAGGGAAAACTGCGCGGTGTCGTGAGCAATGGCATGATGTGTTCCATTGAGGAACTGGGTTCTTCCAAAGATTTTTATCCCGATGCAGCGGAAGATGGCATTTATATTCTGAGTGATAACCCGGAATATGCCAAGGCACCGGTGGGGAGTGATGCCATTGAACTGCTCGGACTCAGAGATGCGAATTTTGAGTACGAAGTGACATCCAACCGTGTCGATTGTTTTGGCGTGATCGGAATAGCGAGGGAGGCTGCGGCAACTTTTCGCAAGCCATTTGTACCACCGGTCGTGACTCCTGTGGGAAATGAAGAGAATGCCGCAGATTATATTGATGTCGAGGTACAGGCAGACGATCTGTGTACCCGGTATGTGGCGCGGGTAGTGAAAAACATTCACTTGGCTCCGTCACCGGAGTGGATGCAGAGGCGTCTGGCAGCGAGTGGCATTCGTCCGATCAACAATCTGGTCGATATTACAAATTATGTGATGGAAGAGTATTCACAGCCAATGCACGCGTATGATCTGGACACAATTGCCGGGAAAAAAATTGTGGTAAAGAGAGCGGACGAGGGCGAGGTATTCCAGACGCTGGACGGACAGGATCACGAGTTGGATTCCTCCGTGCTGATGATCTGTGATGGAGAGAAATCCGTCGGACTGGCCGGTATCATGGGAGGGGAAAACTCCAAGATCACAGACGATGTCAAGACAATGCTGCTTGAGGCAGCCTGCTTTGACGGGACGAACATTCGTCTGTCCGGCAAGAAACTCGGCATGAGAACGGATGCACAGGCAAAATTCGAAAAAGGGCTGGATCCGAACACTGCCATGGAGGCCATGAATCGTGCCTGCCAGTTGATCGAAGAACTGGGTGCCGGTGAAGTGGTCGGTGGATGTGTGGATGTCTATCCGACGAAAAAAGAGCCGACGACGGTTGCCTATGATGTGGATAAGATCAACGATCTTTTGGGAATTGAGGTCTCAGAGGATCAGATGTGCGAGTATTGGAATATGGTGGAGCTCACTCCGGACAAGGAGAACCATTGTGTGCACGTTCCGACATGGAGACAGGATATCCTGCGCATGGCGGATCTTGCAGAGGAAGTGGCCCGTTTTTATGGCTATGATAAGATTCCGACGACCCTTCCAAGCGGAGAGGCGACACAGGGCGGTGTCTCCTATCAGACGATGATACAGAACATTGCGAGAAATGTAGTGGAACAATATGGATTTTCGGAGGGAATGACGTACTCGTTTGAGAGCCCGAAAGTCTTTGATAAATTGCTTGTGCCACAGGATAGTTCCCTGCGCAAAGCAATTGAGATCTCCAATCCGCTCGGTGTCGACTACAGTATTATGAGAACGTCACCGCTCAACGGAATGCTGACTTCTCTGTCGACGAATTACAATCATCGCAATTTAGATGTTCGTCTGTATGAACTGGCAAACGTGTATCTTCCAAAATCCTTACCGCTGACGGAACTGCCGGATGAAAAAATGATGCTCTCGCTCGGTATGTACGGAGAGGGAGATTTCTTTGACATCAAGGGCTGCATCGAGTCAATTCTTGAGAAACTCGGCATCCGCGAGGTTGTGACATATTACTCCAATGAGGAGAGGGCATACCTGCATCCGGGAAGACGTGCGGATATACAAATTGGTGATCAGACGGTTGGTTTTCTCGGTGAGATCCATCCGGAAGTTGCCGATAACTATCATCTGGGAACCAAGACCTATGTGGCGGTTTTAGATGTGGAAGTACTTGCAAAGAAAGCCTCTTTTGATGTAAAATACAAAGGCATTGCCAAATTCCCTGCAGTTACAAGAGACATTTCCCTGGTCATGAAAAAGAGTGTCCTGGCTGGCGAGGTGGAACAGGTGATTCGTTCCAATGGCGGAAAAATCCTGGAGGATTTTCAACTGTTTGACATCTATGAGGGCAAAAACGTTGGTGAGGATGAGAAGTCACTTGCCTATACAATACGTTTTCGTGCCTCCGATCGAACTTTAGAGGACAAGGATGTGACGGCAGCGATGGATAAAATCCTAAAGAAACTGGAATCCTTAGGAGTGGTATTGCGCGGTTAATTGATGATATTCAGGAGTGAGTGTGGTTGAAAAAAATCATCCGTAATTTGTTGACGGTTTGTTTTATCTGTTATATGATTTTACTCATATACTATTTGTTTTTCAGCGAGAGATACGGAAGAAACCAGATGTACTCTACGTATCAGTACAATTTGGTATTCTTCCGGGAACTTCGCCGGTATTTATTCTATCGGGATCAAATTGGCTTTGAACTTTTTATGATCAATGTGGTTGGAAATGTGGTCGCCTTTATGCCGTTTGGATATCTGGTGCCGGTTCTGTATCGGGAGCAGAGGGGAGATAAGACACATTTGGGTCACTATTTTCGCAGTTTTCTGTTTGTGACGATACTGGGTTTTTTGTTGAGTCTGTCAGTAGAGACAATTCAGCTCTTTTCGAAAGTAGGATGTTTTGATGTCGATGATCTGATGTTGAATACCATGGGAGTAATGGTGGGATTTATTCTATATTATGTAAGCAAAAAATTAATCCGCATCTTTGGGAAGAGTAAAGAGTCGGGAAAGGAGTAAGCGCAATGCTGGTTCACTACGGGAGAAGAAGACAGATTCATTTTACGGATAAATCACATCCCCTTATGGGAATTCTTTCTCTTTTGATCGGGGTGGCAGTGTGGCTCTCAATGATCGCACTTTGTCTGTATTCGTATGCAGCCGGTGGGTCTGCCGGCATTGTGCTGGGGGTTCTTGGCATTTTGACATTTGCCGCAGCGATTGTGGGATTTGTGTTTGCCGTGAAGTGCTATAAGAAAGAGGATATTTATGTGATCACACCGGTCATCGGCTGTGCCCTGAACAGCACCATGATTATCATTTGCGTGATTCTGTATGTGCTGGGAGCGGTGTGAGAGAGCGGATGCGCTCAGAGATGGAGACGGATTTATAAATCCGGTGATATTCATCCCCATCCAGTTCTTCAATATAATTGATCGGATATTCCTTGATATATCCCTTTTGAATTAAAGTAGAGGCTGCCTTGTTATATGCAACGGCGGCCTCTGTTTCGTCGGCATAGCGGCCGACCAGAAAATCTCCGTTCCAGTGAATTTTTACCTCAAAATACTCTTTTCCGTCCTGTTCCATGTGGGAGACACCGTGGAACCGGTTGATGATCTCAATATTGGCATACCGAAAATCCCTTGTGTCCCCGTTGACAAAGCGGTAGTCACGTCCGACAACGGCATAGTTTTTTATGCCGTACCGTGACAGAATATTGACCTGCATTCCATAGTCAGCGACAAACAGATGACCACCCCGCCGGCTGATGGAACGGGTAGAATAGTAAAACAGATCATCGATGTCAAAGGTCAGAAAATCATCGATGGCAAAATAATACTGAAAAAAATTTTTTCTCAGATAGATGGGTGTCTTGATATACATTCCATTGTCCCGGAAGTTGATGAGAATCACCCATTTTTGAAAAGGCAGTCGGGAAGGGCAGTCAAGATAACTCTCCAGGGTGAGAGAGGAGTCATGCAGAATCCTGTGAGCGAGCTGATAGGCATCCGATGCCTCCTGTTCCGAAGAAAAACTGCCCAGACTGATGTGTTTTGATTTATGCGTGATGGAGCCGCGAAAGTATTGCGTTCCATCTTTTTTTGTGGCGCGGTACACACCTGGTAACATGATCGATTCCTCCTGCTTGCTCATTCTGTCCATATTGTAGTAGATTTTAAATAGAAATGCAATAAAATTAATTTTTTTGTAATAAATTTGTAATAAATGAATCAAATTTGCATATACTCTTGATAAAAGCATAAAAGAAAGGAAGAAAGATATTGAGAAAATATGCAAAGAAAATCGGGATGATCGGTTGTATTGCCATCGTGACAGTGTTTGCCGGTGCATGGTATACCATCCCGGCTTCCAATATAAAGGAAAATCTTGAGAATGTCGGTGACCGCACCAATACCTTATGTGTGATGGCAGAAAACCGGGCACTTTTTGATGAGACGATTCTTGAGACGGATGAGCTCCAAAGATGTCAGGCAGAACAGAATGATGAACAGGACAGAAGAACGGCAAAGGTCAAGATAAGACGCAGTCCTTATCAGAAAGTGTTAGAGAGAATTGTCGAGGCGGAGGCGGGAGATCAGGATCTGAGAGGGAGAATCTTAGTTGCCAATGTGATTCTGAACCGGGTAAAATCCAAAGAATTCCCCAATACAATTAAGGAGGTCGTCTTTTCTCCGCGGCAGTTTTCACCGGTATCGAATGGAAGCTATTATTCCGTTCACGTATCCTCTTTGACCAAAAAGGCAGTGCAAAAAGCAGTGAATGGAGTTGATTATTCCAGGGGAGCGCTGTATTTTATGTGCCGGAGTGCCTCTTCCTCATCCAATGTGGCATGGTTTGACAGAGATCTGAAATATTTGTTTTCACATGGATGTCATGAATTTTTTTGTTGAGTCAAAACTCTATTGTAAAATTTCACAAATCATGGTATGATACTACCGTTAAAAGAATATTATAAATTCGAGAAAAGGATGGATCAAGCCATGAATATTATGTATAAAAGTACCCGGAGCGACGGAGAAAAAGTGACCGCTTCACAGGCGATTTTAAAGGGACTGGCAGACGATGGAGGACTGTTCGTGCCGGATGCGATTCCGAAGTGGGAAGTACCTTTGGAACAGTTAAAAGAGATGAGTTATCAGGAGACCGCCTATGAGGTCATGAAATTTTTTTTGAGTGATTTTACAGAGGAAGAGTTAAAGGCGTGTATCCGGGGCGCTTATGATGAAAAATTTGATACGAAGGAGATTGCCCCTCTGGTAAAGAAGGATGGTGCCTTTTATCTGGAACTTTTCCACGGCAAAACGATTGCGTTCAAAGATATGGCGCTCTCGATTCTGCCTTACCTTATGACGACATCTGCCAAAAAGAACGGTGTCACCAACGAGATTGTCATCTTGACAGCTACCTCCGGAGATACCGGCAAAGCTGCTCTTGCCGGATTTGCCGATGTACCGGGGACAAGCATCATTGTGTTCTATCCAAAGAACGGAGTGAGTCCGATCCAGGAGCGACAGATGGTGACGCAGGAGGGAAAAAATACAAATGTAATTGGGATTGTCGGCAACTTTGACGACGCACAGACCGGTGTGAAAAAGATGTTCAATTCCAAAGAGCTCGCAGAGAAAATGAATGCAAAGGGATACCAGTTCTCCTCGGCAAATTCGATCAATATCGGCCGGCTGGTGCCTCAGATCGTATATTATGTCTATGCCTATGGACAATTGCTGAAAAAAGGAGAGATAGAGCCTGAGGAAACGATCAATGTTGTTGTTCCGACCGGAAACTTTGGAAATATTTTAGCGGCATACTATGCTAAAAATATGGGAATTCCTCTGGAGACATTGTTTTGTGCCTCCAATGAGAACAAAGTTTTATATGACTTTTTCCAGACGGGAACCTATGACAGAAAGAGAGAATTTATCCTGACATCATCTCCGTCCATGGACATTCTCATTTCGAGCAATTTAGAGCGCCTGATCTATCGCATTGCCGGAGAGGATTCGAATAAGACAAAAGAATTGATGGATGCGCTGACGAGCGAGGGCGAGTATAAGATCACCGACAAGATGAGAGCGGAGTTGGATTGTTTTGTGGGCGGTTATGCCAGTGAAGAGCAGACAGCACAGACGATCCGCAAGGTATATCAGGCAGCCGGTTACATTATGGACACACACACCGCGGTGGCTTCTTATGTCTATGATTCGAAGGCAAAAGAGACCGGACGAAAGACCGTGATCGCATCGACCGCAAGTCCGTATAAGTTTACCAGAAGTGTGATGGATGCGATTGACAAGGACAAATACGATGCAATGAGTGATTTTGAATTGGTCGATGAACTGAACCATTTATCCGGAGTAAAAATTCCAAAGGCCATTGAGGAGATTCGCACGGCACCGGTGCTGCATGATACGGTCTGCGACAAGAGTCAGATGCAGGAAGCGGTTGAGAAAATTTTGGGATTGTGATTGCAGATGGGAGGAAACGATGGAATTTCGACCATGTATTGACATACATAATGGCAGAGTAAAACAGATCGTCGGGGGAAGTCTGAGCGATGAGAACAATTTTGCCAGGGAAAATTTTGTATCAGAGATGGGGGCCGGTGATTATGCCGGCCTCTATAAGCGTCTGGGACTCAGAGGCGGACACATCATATTGCTCAATGCCAGAGACAGTGAATATTATCAGGCAGATCTTGCACAGGCAAAGGAAGCACTGGCCGTCTGGTCCGGTGCCCTGGAGATCGGTGGGGGAATAACCGTGGAGAATGCGGCTTCCTTTCTGGATATGGGAGCATCCCATGTCATTGTGACATCCTACGTGTTCGCGGATGGAAAAATCCGTTTTGACCGGTTGGACAGCCTGGTGGCAGAGGTGGGGAGAGAACATCTGGTTCTGGATTTGAGCTGTCGGGAAAAAGAGGGACAGTATTATGTCGTGACCGATCGCTGGCAAAAATTTACCAGACAGCCATTCAATGAGGAACTCTTGGAGCGTCTGAGCGGGTACTGTGATGAATTTTTGGTACATGCCGTCAACGTTGAGGGGACGGGGATGGGTGTGGACAAAACGGTCCTGCAGTGTCTGGCAAAGCACAGGAACCGGCCGGTGACATATGCCGGAGGAATTGGTTCATTGAGGGATATAGAGACCATTGCCGCAATCGGTGAAAAGAGGATCAATTACACAGTGGGAAGTGCCTTGGATCTGTTTGGCGGCAGCCTGAAATTAGAGGAAATTATTTCCAAATATTAAAAAATCCATTTTTTGTGTTGACATTTTTGAAATATATGTTACAATTGTTACAAAAATATTACAAAATAAATGCAAAAATGTTACGTGAAATGTGTAACAGAGGCTGCCGGACCGGGCAGCCGGTAGTAAGGAGTAAAAAATGGATTTGAAGTTGAACATTTTACATAAGATGCTGATCTGGGTCATGGCAGTGGTGTTAATGACTGTGACTGTGAATCCGGCCATCATGGTAAGAGCGGCAGAAGATGACAGTGCTGAGCAGCAGACAGACTCAGAGCAGGCAGAACAGGAAGAGGAAGAGGATGAGGACGAAGAAGAGGAGGCGAGTTATTCAGCCAGAGACTTAAAAGTGATGTCCTGCATCATTTATTGCGAGGCAAACAATCAGAGTAATGCCGGCAAGATTGCGGTGGGAATTGTTGTTATGAACCGCGTGAATTCAGATGATTTTCCGAATACGGTAGAGGGTGTGATTCGTCAAAAGAGCCAGTTCTCTCCGGTTCGCCAGGGAAAATTCGCCAGAGAGTTAAAAAAATATGCAAAAGGTTCCTATGACAAGGGCGTGAGAAAAACGTGTAAAGAAGCTGCAATTAAGGCGCTCGAGGGAAGAGATTACGTCAAATACAAAGGAAAAAAGATTGATATGAGCAAGTATCTGTTTTTCAGTCAGCACCTCAGAAATGCAAAGCTTAGGATTGGCGGACATGATTTTAAGGTGAAGTATTGAGATGACAGGAACGATTTGACAATGTTATAAAAATTTTCCTTTTCTAATAAGCCTCTTTATGGTATCATTAAATAAGATATGTGAAGGAGGCTTTTTTTCATGGCAGAGGAAATGAAAACAGAAAATGAGAAGACTGCTCGGAATTTTATTGAGAATGAGATAGATAAGGATTTAAAAGAGGGAGTATATGATCATGTGGTAACAAGATTTCCTCCCGAGCCAAATGGTTATCTCCACATTGGACACGCCAAGTCGATTCTTTTGAACCAGGGGCTTGCCAGAGAATATGGCGGCAAGTTCAATCTTCGATTTGATGATACCAACCCGCAAAAAGAGAGAGTGGAGTATGTAGAATCCATTACAGATGACGTGGAGTGGATTTGTGGGGAAAAACCTCCGATATATTTTGCATCGGATTACTTTGAACAGATGTATGAGTGTGCGCTCCGTCTGATCCGCAAGGGAAAGGCCTTTGTCTGTGATCTTTCACCGGAACAGATCCGTGAGTATCGGGGGACGCTGAAGGAACCGGGCAAAAACAGTCCCTACCGTGATCGGACGGTAGAAGAAAACCTCGCCTTGTTTCAGGAGATGAAAGAGGGAAAATGCGAAGACGGAACCAGAGTTCTTCGAGCCAAGATCGATATGGCATCCCCGAACATTAATATGAGAGATCCGATTCTTTACCGTGTGGCACACTTAGAGCATCACAATACAGCGGATCAGTGGTGTATTTACCCGATGTATGATTTCGCACATCCGATTGAGGATGCGGTCGAGGGAGTGACGCACTCGATCTGTACACTTGAGTTTGAGGATCACCGTCCTCTCTATGACTGGGTGGTCAGAGAGTGTGAGTTTGAGAACCCTCCAAGACAGATTGAATTTGCCAAGATGTATCTCACCAATGTGGTGACAGGAAAGAGATATATAAAAAAATTAGTGGAAGATGGCATTGTTGACGGTTGGGATGATCCGCGGCTGGTGACGATTGCAGCACTCCGTCGTCGAGGATATACGGCCTCTTCGATTCGCAGATTCATGGAATTGTGCGGTGTGTCAAAATCCAACAGTTCCGTTGATTATGCGATGTTAGAGTACTGTATCCGCGAGGATCTCAAGATGAGTCAGTCCCGCATGATGGCGGTACTGGATCCGGTGAAGCTGATTATCGACAATTACGACGAGGGAGCGATTGAGTATCTGGATGTTCCCAACAATCAGGAAAATCCGGAGCTGGGGACCAGAAAAGTTCCGTTTGGAAGAGAGCTGTATATTGAGCGGGACGATTTCATGATCGATCCGCCAAAGAAATATTTTCGACTGTTTCCCGGCAATGAAGTGAGACTGATGAGTGCTTACTTTGTCAAGTGTGTCGGCTATGAGACGGATGAGGCGGGAAATGTGACACAGATCCACTGTACGTATGATCCGGAGACCAAGAGCGGTTCGGGATTTACGGGGAGAAAAGTCAAGGGGACCATTCACTGGGTGGCAGTCCCGACAGCCAAAAAAGTACAGGTGAGACTGTATGAAAATATCGTAGATGAGGAAAAGGGAGTATATAATGAGGACGGATCGGTAAATGTAAATCCAAACTCATTGGTGGTCTGTGATAACTGTTATGTTGAACCGGAATTGGCAGAGGCGAATCCGGGAGACAAATTTCAGTTTATGCGAAATGGCTTTTTCTGTGTTGATACCAAGGACTCGAAACAGGATGCCCCTGTTTTTAACCGCATCGTGTCGTTGAAGAGCTCTTATCGACCAAAATAGAGCAAAAGGAGGAGAAACTAAGTTATGGGAAATATTTTTGCCGGGCTGGAGAGTTTTGGACTAAAGAATATTGGGAAAGTGGATATTTTTCAGAAACCAAAGAACGAGAGCAAAAAAAAGGAAGAAAAAAAGCAGGTCAAGAAAGAACTGACGGAAGAGGAGCTGATCTTCGACAAGAGCTATAAGTGTCCGGTCTGTGATTATGAATTTAAGAGCAAGATGATCCGAACCGGAAAAGTAAGGCTGATTGGTGCTGATTCGGATCTCCGTCCAAGATATCAGGATGTGGACTCGCTGAAGTATGATGCGGTTCTGTGTCCGAAATGCGGTTATGCCGCACTGAACCGGTATTTTAATTTTGTGATGGCGAACCAGTCCAAACGAATTCAGGAACAGATTTCTGCGAATTTTGAGTACACACCGGAGCAGGGAAAGGTGTATACATATGACGATGCGATTGCCCGACACAAGATGGCGCTTCTGAACACTGTTGTCAAGAATGGGAAAAACAGCGAGAAGGCATATACCTGTCTTAAACTGGCATGGCTGTACCGGGGCAAAAGAGAACAGCTCATGCGCGGTGATTATAAAAAAGATGAGATCAAAGAACTTTTGGAAAGCGAGAGAGA
>ONNE01000177.1 GCA_900319095.1 uncultured Eubacteriales bacterium
ATTCCGTATCCGGTCATGGGAGTGGAAGATAGACAGCCTATCGTTTGATTTTTATGAGATGAATGCCTCTATGACGGCTTTTTGTCAGAGACAGTATTTCGGAGAAAAAGAGGTTAACGCTCTCCAACATGTCGTTGAGGAAGTTCTTACTGGCAGGATCTTTCCGGCGATACAAACTGCTGCTAAGAGCGATGGGTGGAATGTGAGGCTTTCCGTGTCAGGTGGCGAAGAGGGAAAGAATGTTGAGGTTACCTTTGATTTAAGTGGATGTGAGGCATACCGTGATGAACTAAAGAATATGACTTATGATGAGATATCGCAGAGCATTATAGAGAATTATTCATCAGAGATTAAGACAGATGGCGAATTGCGATTTGTATATGCGATTAAGTCGTGACATAAAGTTATGTCTTTTGGACATCAGATATGGAGGGGAACATCATGAGAATAGGTAAGTATTTTTCTAAAAAAATAAATATTATATTGGCGTGCACATTTCTTGTTGTGATAATGATGGGATTTGCAGGTCAGGTTTTTGGCTATAAAAGTGTCAGGGCTGCCGCAGAAGAGCAGGAGGAAGATGCTGATTTTTCAGATTTAGTCGGAAAAAAGATTGCCATATGTGAGGGGACAGCTTTTGAGGACATACTCAGGGAAAACATCCCCGGGGACATCGATATACTTCAATTCAAGACTACGACGGATGCTGCTGAGGCAGTGGTGACCGGCAAGGCAGATGCCGCTGCCATGGACTATCCCGTAGCCAAGCTTGCAGTGGGCAATCACAAAGAACTGGCATTATATGAGAATAATCTGAATACATACGAAAATGGGTGGGCTTTTCAAAAGGGAGATAAGAGAAGAGATGAGTTCAGTGCTGTTCTGGAAAAATTTGACAAGGACGGAACGCTGCAGAACCTGATGGATAAGTGGACTTCGGGAGATGAAACAAAAAAAACGCTGCCTGAACAGACATGGCCGGGAAGTAAGGGGGAGATTGTGTTTACATCGTCTCCTGACTATGAGCCTGTGTACTATATGGGTGAGGGAGGACAGATTCTCGGATATGATGTGGAACTAATGCTGCTGGCCGCAAAGGAGCTGGACTATCATGTCAAGTTTGTGGGATTGAACTTTGACGGCATGCTTCCGGCACTTGCATCCGGAAAGACAGACATCCTCGGAGGTGGACTTGCCATCACGGATGAGAGAAAAAAGACGATGGATTTTACTGTGCCTGAGTATATCGGTGCGACTGCGCTGATCGTCAAAAAGGATAGTGACCTGGCATCCGGCACAGGCGTGACTGGTGAGTTGGAATTCAGCACACCAAGTGAACTTGAGGGAAAGACATTTGCTGCAGTCAAGGGGACGATTATGGAGCAGCTTATTCCTGAACTTATTCCGGGGGCTGAGCCTATGGTTTTTAACACTGCTGCTGACTGTGTGGCTGCGCTAAAAGCGGGTAAGGTCGATGTCATGTATTCTTCCGAGCCCAATGCACTGCTTTATGCAAGTCTAAACCCTGAGCTTGGGATGGTAGAGGAAAAAATTGCCGAAGATAATATAGGTTTTGCATTGGCCAAGGGGGGCAAATATAAGAAAATAATTGATGACTATATAAAAAAATACAGAGAAGACGGAACTTTAGATGAACTGAAAAGCATCTGGATGGGATCGGATGAGAGCAAAAAGGTGATTGATAAATCAAATCTTTCCGGTGAAAATGGCACAATCCGGGTTTTTGCGGCGAACGAACAGCTAACTATGTCATATCTTGATGATTCCGGGGATGTAGTAGGTTATGAGATCGACCTTCTTTACAGGATAGCCAGGGAGGCGGGCTACGATCTGCAGATAACCACGGCTGATTTTGATGGGCTCTTATCTGCGCTGCAGGGCGGTAAATGTGATGTCGCAGCAGGCTGTATATCCATCACGGAAGAACGTAAGGAGATGGTGGATTTCTCAGAGCCTGATTTTGAAGGCGGCATAGTAGCTCTGGTGAGAAAAACGAGTTCTGCCAGCAGTGAGAATGAGGGATTTTTTGCGTCTGTCTCAGAGAGTTTCAAGAAAACATTTGTCGTTGAAGAGAGATGGAAGCTTATCCTGAGCGGTCTGCTTATAACGATTGTTATTTCTCTCGCCTCGGCAATCATTGGTATCCTGGCAGGTTTTGGTTTGTGTATGATCAGAAGAAGTAATAGCAGGGCGGCGTCAAAACTCGTAGCGATCTTTGTGAGGATAATACAGGGTATGCCGATTGTAGTGATTCTGATGATTTTATACTATATCATATTTGGAAGTTCAAATATTTCGGGAGTTGTCATAGCAATCATTGGATTTTCGATTAATTTTGCTGCCTACTCATCCGAGATGATGAGGAGTGGAATTGAGGCTGTGGATCCGGGGCAGAGAGAGGCGGCTTTGGCCCTTGGATTTACTCCGGCGCAGAGTTTTTTTGGAGTCGTGTTCCCTCAGGCTGCGACTCATTTCATCCCGGTACTCAAAGGTGAGTTTATATCCATGGTAAAGATGACTTCTGTAGTGGGATACATCGCTGTGGAAGATTTGACGAAAATATCGGATATCATAAGGGCGCGGACGATGGATGCTTTTTTCCCGTTGATATCGACAGCAATCATGTATTTTGTGCTTGCCAATCTGCTGATACTTATCATATCAATATTTGAAAATAAAATTGATATAAAAAAGCGCCCTAGAAAGGTTAAATTTAATAAAAGCACTTTTCTTGTGTTTTTTATGCTGCTCAGCAGTCTGCTGCTCGGTCTCTCATCGGAGTGGACGGTGCTGGCGGCTTCTGAACCGGAATACACTGATTTTAAGGAACTGGGTGGAAAAAAGGTCGGAATGATTACCGGCGCACCCTTTGAAGAACTGGTAAAAAGCAAGGCACCGGATGTGAGTGAGATTCAGTATTTTGCGTCTATGCCGGATATGTTGATGGCTCTTAAGGCGGGGAAAATAGATGCCTATTTTATGAACAATGCAGTGGCGGATTTGTCAGTGAATCAGGACAGTGGGATTGCTGTTTTTCCGGAGAGTCTCGGCGATGCGGCGTTCGGATTTGCCTTTGCAAAGGGTGATGGAACGAGGGATAAGTGGCAGGAGGCCTATGACCGCATCGATGAGGAGACCAAGGGTAAACTCTGGACAAAATGGACAGGTGCAGATGAGAGCGCTAAGGTACTGCCTGAGCAGGACTGGCCGGGGGCAAACGGAACGGTTAAGGTGGCGGCGTGTGACACGTTACAGCCGATGAGTTATGCCGGAGAAGACGGGCAGTTGATTGGATTTGATATTGAGATGATTCTTCTCGTTGCCAAAAATCTGGATGTCCATGTAGAATTTACCGGTATGGAATTTTCTGCTGTCATGACCGAGGTTCAGTCGGGAAAAGCACTGCTTGGAACGGGCTCGATTGTCGTGACGGATGACAGAAAAGAGGTTGTGGATTTTGTCGAGTACTATCCGGCATCTTATGTTCTCATCGTTCGCGCAAAAGGGACGGAAACAGAAGGGAATCCGGGCTTTTTTGCGGGTTTGTCCGATAGTTTTCGAAGAACCTTTATCACGGATAATCGTTATAAGATGATTTTTTCCGGTCTCGGAATGACGGTGCTGATGGCTGTTGCATCGGGTGTTTTTGGACTTGTTCTGGCGTTCTGCCTTGTTTTTCTGCGACAGAAAAATAATAAAATCATAAATGGCATAATTGCCATCTACGGAAGTCTCATAGCGGGAATACCGGTTGTCGTCATATTGATGGTGCTGTACTATATTGTATTCGGGGCGTTTCAAGTGTCGGCGATTGTTATTGCAATTATTGGGTTTGCGCTGATTTACGGCTCCCGGGCATACGGTGTCATCTGGAATGCGGTGGGAGCGGTTGACAAAGGGCAGACAGAGGCTGCATTGGCTCTTGGCTACAGCGAGTCGCTGGCGTTTCGGGAGATTATTCTTCCACAGGCGCGGGGGATTTATTTGCCGGTACTGCAGTCCCAGTTTGTGCTGCTTTTAAAGGAGACGAGTGTGGCGGGGTATATCACCGTACTGGATTTGACAAGGGCGGGAGATTTGATTCGAAGCCGGACAATGGAGGCGTTTTTTCCGTTGCTTGCCATAGCGGCCATTTACTTTGTTCTGACATGGCTCCTCACTAAAATGGTGGGGCAGATTGATCTGCAATTTGAAAAGAAGCGCAATGCGCGCCGGATTAAGGGGGTGGATTAAATGAGTCTGATTGAGATAAAGAATCTGAGAAAAGAGTACCCGGATATTGTTCCACTGAAAGATGTGAGCACAGCGGTCAAGGAGGGAGAGGTAATCAGTATTATCGGTCCTTCCGGCACCGGAAAATCTACACTTCTCCGATGTATCAACCGGCTGGAGACTCCGACTTCCGGTTCCATTCTGGTAGACGGTGTCAATGTGTGCGAACCGGATATTGATCTTGCGGGAGTGCGCCGGAGGATGGGAATGGTGTTCCAGTCTTTTAATCTTTTCTCACATAAGATGGTGGTGGAAAATATTATGATGCCGAGACAGCAGCTTCTGGGAGATTCTCCACAGGATGCTTACCGGGAGGCTATGTCGCAGTTGAAGCGGGTGGGACTTGAGAGCAAGGCGAGAAAATATCCGGATGAACTATCCGGCGGACAGAAGCAGCGTGTTGCGATTGCCAGAGCGCTTGCCATGCACCCGAAGATTATTTTGTTTGATGAGCCGACAAGTGCTTTGGATCCGACTATGGTATCAGAGGTGTTGTCTGTTATCCGGGATTTAGCGGGGACAGGTCTCACTATGCTGATTGTTACCCATGAAATGCGGCTGGCAAAAGATGTGTCTGACCGGATTTTTTTCATGGATCAGGGAGGCATTTATGAGGAGGGAACACCGGAACAGATTTTTGAACATCCAAAACGGGACAGGACGAGAGAATTTATCTTCCGTATCCGAAGCTGGGAATATATTATTTCTATGGAGACATTGGATATTTATGAGATGATGGGTTCGTTGGAAGAATTCTGTTACCGTCAGTTCATGGGGAAGAAAGTGGCCACGAACTGTCAGCTTGCCGTGGAGGAGATGACGACAGGTTATCTTCTTCCGGCTTTAAAAGAGTGTCCGAATGCGTCTGTTGGAATAAAAGTTGCCGCAGCTGAAGCGGGGACAGAAATGATTCTTGAGGTGGATTACACGGCGCTCCGTGAAAAAAATCCATTTGAATCCGTGACAAATGATGAATTATCAGAAACTATTTTAAAAAATATTTTGAAGCACGAAAAAGACGAGAGACCGGGAGTGGCGGTATTTCGTATAAAACAGGTAATAGAGAATCTGCATACGCAGCACTGAAAAATAAAAGTAAAGGAGCATTGAAATGAAACAAACAGAGAGGGAAAAAAGATTTTTGTCTGCAGGGCTTATCCTTGCATTATCATTATCATCTTTTACCACTCCTTCCACGCAGGCGGCAGCAAAGAAGATCAGACTCAGCAAGAGCACGTTATCCCTAAAAACAGGGAAAAGCGCTAAACTACAGTTAAAGAATGTCAGTGAGAAAAAGCGGGTCAAAATCAAATGGACGACTTCAAACAAAAAAGTTGTTTCCATCGTGGTAAATAAGAAAAATAAATCCATAGTAACTTTAAAAGCAAAGAAAAAGGGGAAAGCAACGATTACAGCAAAGCTTTCCGGAAAGAAATATAAGTGCAAAGTGACGGTGAAAAATAGTGGTAATGCGACAAAGACGACTGCCACGCCCACAGCAGCGCAAACAGAGAAGCCGACAGCTGCACCGTCGGAAAAACCGACACCGACGCCACAGATTATCTATGTGGAGGTGACACCGGAACCGACAGAGACGCCTTCTGTGAGTCCTGCTGCCACTGTCCCGACCGGGAATCTGACCTATCAGAGTGATGTGACAGCAGAGATGACAAAGGCGTCCTACTGGGCTGAATTGTGCGATGAGCCGGATAAAGTACTGATTGACGCAGAGGGGATTGAGAAAGCAAATCAGCGGATTGTGAAAACGCCGGAGACCTATATGTGTGATCTTCTAAATCAGGAAGAGACCTATAATGCGACGACAAGAAAGCAGAATCTGGCAAAAGCGATTGATGATGACATAAAAAATTCCCGATTAAAAGCTGCTAATGGCAATTACAAGGAAGTTTTTTTGGATGGCGAGAAGTTGAATGATAATGATATCGAGGCATTCTGCGAGGAATTAAAGGCCAATATCCTCGCAGCGAATACGGAGGAAGAGGCAACAGTCAAATACGGACTCTGCACAAAGGCGTCCGAACTTAAGATGGCTCCGGTATCCGGATTTGTGGGATTTAGCGCGACGGACACAGATGAGGAGTTCACGGATTCAAGGCTCAATGTCAATGAGCCGGTTATTATCGAGGCAGTGACAGGAGACGGCAAGTTTTACTGGGGAAAGACAACAAACTGCTCCGGCTGGATCCGGTCAGACTGTGTTGCAATCTGTGACAGCAAAGAAGAGTGGAAAGATATGTGGACGAAAACAGGAGAGGATATTCTTGTGGTGACCTCAGATTCCATTACACTTGCGCCGTCGGTTTATGATGAGACAGTTTCTAAGATAGAACTTTCTTTTGCGACAGTTCTTCCTCTCGTTCCGGAGGATGAGATGCCAGGTACTGTGGATGACCGGGGCACCTGGTACAATTATGTTGTCTACATTCCGACAAGAGATGAAAACGGAAAATTTGTCCGCAAAATGGCGCTTATCAGCATGAACAATAAAGTGAGCATCGGCTATCTTCCGTTTACAAAGAGAAATGTACTTGAAGTTGCGTTCTCATGTCTCGGCAACCGTTACGGATGGGGCGGTATGTATGGTTTGATGGACTGCTCGCTCTATACGAGAGATATTTACAAGTGTTTTGGATTTGAACTGGCAAGAAACACAAGTTGGCAGAGAGCGATGCCGGTGGGCAATATTGACCTTGAGGGAATGGATGATAAGGAAAAGAGAGAGGCAATTGATTCCTGTGAGCCGGGGACACTTCTTATGTTCAAAGGACACATCACAATGTATATCGGTTCCGTGAACGGAAAGCAGTATGTGATCAGTGATACGGGAAGCATGGCTGAGACGGAGGAAGCAGAGCCTGAATTGGATGTGCAGAAAAAATTTAGTGTCTGCATCAACACACTGGATGTGCGCCGCGGGAATGGTACGACATGGCTGTCCAATCTCTTGTGGGCAGGTTGTCCGTGGATGGAAGAGTAAAACAATAGGCAACCCTTTTCAAACCGTATTCCGCATGCTATCCTTTTTGTTCAACACAATTTCTTTGCTGAAAGCACCAAGTCTCTTTCCGCCTATACCGTGGCATCTTATCTGGAAAAGAGAGATTTCGGTAACCGTCACCTGACCACCATGAGTTTTAACCGCAGTTCGTTTCTTGTCAAGTTCAAGCAGGACTGAGTGATACAAGGGGGAGAAAAACATATGATTTCACTGATTATTTCACTGGTAGTATTAGTTATAGGATTTATTGTATACGGAAAAATTGTTGAGAGGATATTTGCACCGGATGACCGGAAAACGCCGGCGATTGAGATTAATGACGGAGTCGACTGTGTCCCGATGGTGCCGTGGAAAGCCTTTCTGGTACAGCTGTTAAATATTGCGGGTACCGGTCCGATCTTTGGTGCGCTTATGGGCGCGTGTTTTGGACCGGTGGTCTTTCTTTGGATTATTTTCGGGGCCATTCTTGGAGGCGCTGTGCATGATTATATGAGCGGCATGATATCCTGCAGGAATCAGGGTGCTTCCATAGCAGAACTTTCCGGCAAGTATCTGGGCGGAGCGGCAAAATGGATCATGAGAATCTTTTCTATCGTCCTGCTCATACTTACGGGAACTGTTTTTGTCAACAGCCCTGCCGCATTGATTGCGCGTCTGACCCCTGATTTTTTGAATGAAAACTTCTGGATTGTTGTTATTCTTCTGTACTATGTCCTGGCAACGCTTTTGCCTATTAATAAGTTGATTGGAAAACTCTATCCGATATTTGGAGTCATTCTAATCATTATGGCGGTCAGTGTGCTCGGTGGGATATTTGTGGGAGGATATGTTATCCCTGAGATCACTTTTACCAATCTTCATCCGGAAGGGCTTCCGATCTGGCCCTACATGTTCATCACCGTTGCCTGTGGCGCAATTTCAGGTTTTCATGCAACGCAGTCTCCAATGATTGCTAAATGTATTACCAGTGAAAAACAGGGCAGGTCGATATTCTACGGTGCGATGATTGCGGAGTCGGTGATTGCTCTGATCTGGGCGGCTGCAGGTGTGGCCTTTTTCGGAACGACCGAAATGCTGAATGAATCACTTTCCGGTCTGGGACAGTCGGGAACTGTTTACGAGATTGCAAACACGATGCTGGGAACGGTCGGCGGAGTTCTTGCCGTAGTAGGAGTGGTTGTATGCCCGATTACTTCCGGGGATACGGCTTTTAGAAGCGCAAGGCTGATTCTGGCAGAGATCACACATCTGGATCAGAAAATAATAAAAAACAGATTATTGATCACAATCCCTGTTCTTGGTGTGGGGGCAGTATTGACACAGTTGAACTTCAATGTCCTGTGGAGATATTTTTCGTGGTCAAATCAGACACTTGCCATGGTGTCGCTCTGGGTCGCGACTGCTTATCTCATCAAGGAGGGCAAGGCGGCGTGCGCATCACTGGTGACAGCACTTCCTGCCGCCTTTATGTCGGCGGTGAGCATGACATATATTCTTATGGCAAATGAAGGGCTGGGACTACCGGGGGCGGTCGGCTATCCGGTGGGAATCATTTTTGCAGTATGCCTTTTTGGAATTTATCTGTTTCTTTTATATAGAACAAGGTTGAAAAGGTAAAAAATAAAAGAAAGTTGCCACCATGATAACAAAATATAGGGCTTATGGCATTTTTCAAATGCCTAAAAATTAAGAGTAAAATGGTTGATGCCGTAGCCGATTATCTTGGAATGGATCAGGATTTGGTGAATGGGTTTGTTACCGCTGTACAGTTTGAGAAAGCATCGAGTGATTGCTATATCATGGAAAAGGATGAGGCATCCGGGACAGTATCCATGCGGTTCTATGTGGCCGGAGCATGGGATCTGGAAGAAGCGTTAGCCGATGTATATGTGGACGATGGATTACTTGCAAAGCTGAAAACAGAGCCTTTATCGGAAAATAGCACGAAAAGTGGCGGCTTCGTCCAAACCATCAGAACCGCAAGACATAACCGGGCAGTCTGGCACACCGGTGCCATCCGGCACACCGGCTTCACAGACGGCTGCCTCTTTCAAAGAAGGGGCGAATATTTCGTTGAAAGCGGGCAAAACTGAGACACTGACAGTGGAGAACGGCACGGTTAAGGAATGGAAATCATCGAAAAAGAAAGTGGCAAAGGTTACTTCTAAAAATACGGCAGACACAGTAAAAATCAAGGGACTCAAGAAGGGCAGGGCAAAGATCAGCATAACGGTAAATGGAGTGAAGTTTACAATTAAGGTGAAGGTTAAGTAAGCGAAGTGGACGCATGGCATTCCCACAGTATCAATCCACGATTAGCTTTCCCTGATTCGATTGACATTTTTATCAAAATCTGGTAGAATACCATTCGTTAAAATGAATAATAGAAAGTGAAAACACGATTGAGAGGTTTCACGGGTTGGCAGACAAAGAACTCCGTTGGCAGACATCTCCATCGTGTTTTTTTTATGCTTTGATTTACAAGAAAAGGAGAAGAAAAATGGATCAAAAAAATGATTTTTTAGAGAGGGAAAGTATCTCAAAATTGATGAGGATGTATTCTGTTCCCTGTATCTTATCGCTGCTCGTGGCAGCGCTGTACAACATCGTGGATCAATTGTTTATTGCCAATGCGTCCTATCTTGGATCTTATGGAAATGCGGCGAATACGGTTGTATTTCCGCTCACGGTCGTAGCACTTGCATTTGCCGTCATGATCGGAGATGGCGCCTGTGCTTTTATTTCCATCAGCCTGGGGCAAAAATGTCGGGAGGATGCCAAAAACTGTGTGGGAAATGCTATTTTATTGAGTGTTATAATCGGTGTGGTGATTGCATTGCTGTATCTTGTGTTCCAAAATCCGATTCTGACTATGTTTGGGGGGAATGTCAACGCGCAGACATTTGAGCACGCAAAAGAATATTTTTTCTGGATCACACTGGGAATTCCCTTCTATGTGTTCGGACAGGCGATGAATCCGGTTATCCGGTCAGATGGAAGCCCGCGGTTTGCGATGGCATCTACGGTGATCGGAGCAGTTGTCAATATTATCCTGGATCCGATTTTGATCTTTGTTGTCAAATGGGGCATGATGGGAGCCGCGATTGCAACGGATCTTGGTCAGGTTGTGACGGCAGTGCTCGCCATTTATTATCTAAAAAACATGAAAGAGATTTCGGTGGACAGATCGTGCTTTGGTTTTCGCATCCCGCTCATAAAGAGGTTTCTTCCGCTGGGAATCACTTCGCTCTTGTCACAGATTTCGCTGGTAGCGGCCATGGCGGCAATTAATAATATGTTGAGAAAATATGGTGCCATGGATCTGATTTTTGGTCAGGAACAATATGCGCAGGTCCCTATGGCGGTGGTCGGCATTGTGATGAAATTCTTTCAAATTGTAATCTCGATTGCCGTGGGAATGGCAGCGGGCTGCATTCCGGTAGTGGGTTACAATATAGGAGCAGGCAGAAAAGACCGGGTAAAAAGTTTATTCCTGCTCCTGCTCAAATACGAGACAATTCTGGGGGCGGTCGCTCTCGTCATCGTAGAGGGATTCCCACACTTCTTAATCCGTATCTTTGGCGCGTCCAATGAAAGTGTGTATTATACGCAATTTGCCGTTAAATCTTTTCGTGTTTATCTGTGTATGGTGGTTCTTGCCACGGTCAATAAGGGAACGTTTATCTTTCTTCAATCCATCGGGAAAGCGAAGGAGTCCACGATCTTGTCCATGGCACGGGAAATTCTGTTCGGTGTGGGATTCGCATTGGTTTTGCCGGTATTTTGGGGTCTGGATGGCGTTCTTGTTTCCATGCCGGTATCTGACTTTTTGGCAGCCATCCTGTCATTTTATCTGATAAAAAAGATCATGAAAGAACTGAATGAGTAAAAGAGTGAGGGTCGTTTTGCGCTGAATTTAGCGAAAAACGACCCTTGCATTTGGGTAAGGGTTCTGATACAATTTTTTACATGATATAGCATTTGCTCCAGTGGGAAAGGAGCACTATGACAAAAGAGACATTTATCAATCAACTGTCACAAACATTGCAGTCAAAGATCCAGAACGATGGAGTTCAGATATCCGCGGAAGTATTCACAAAGAATAATGATACCAGGCGGTATGGACTTCTTGTAAAAAAACAGGGGCATGACACGGTGTGCCCGGCAATTTATGTTGACCGGTTTTATCAATCATATCTGGCTAAGAAGATTACCATGGATGAAATTGTGGATCGGATTTTAGAGATTTTGGAGAAAGTCAGAGAAAACCTCAACTACTATGAAGACTTCTGTGTGGATCCCGATGAGTGCAGGGACAGAATTTTTTATCGTCTGATTTCCCGTAAATTAAACCGGGAATTGCTGACGAAAGTTCCCTATATTCCATTTTTGGATCTTGCGATTGTTTTCGGTGTTCTGTGGCATCAATCAGAAAATGGCATTGAGAGTTCTCTGATCACGGAGGAGCTTGCCAGGACGTGGGAGTTGACGACGGCAGAACTATATCGCTGTGCAAAGGAAAATACACCGGTGTTATTTCCCTACAAAAAGAGGGCTCTCTATCAGATGATCCTCGACTATCTTGGGAAAAAGGATCTCCCGGATTGGATGCCGGAGGATGTGCCCGACACGACACCGCAATGTCTGACAAATGAATGCGGAGTGCATGGGGCATCGGTGATCTTATACCCCGGATTGATGGAGAAGATGGCAGGTCAGATTCAGACAGATTTTTGCATTTTGCCAAGCAGTATTCATGAAGTTATCCTGGTTGCGGTTGACGACTTGAACGATGTGGAGAATCTGTCAGATATGATTCAGAAGGTCAATCATCATGTCGATTCGGATGAAGTGCTATCGGATCATCCCTATTTTTATGACAGAAAAAAGAAACGCTTTTTTTATTAAAAAATAAGACGGTACAAAATACCGCCTTATTCATATGGAGTGCACCTGACGGGATTTGAACCCACGACCAAAGGCTTCGGAAACCTCTACTCTATCCAGCTGAGCTACAGGTGCGCTACCCCAGTATTATATATCAAGAGGGAAACATTTGTAAAGAGGAAAATTCAGATTCTTTAAAAATAATTGGGAGGTTTTGTGCAGATGGACCAGGATTATATTGTGAGAGGAGTGGCAGCTGATGGACAAATCCGTTGTTTTGCCATAACATCCAGAAATCTTGTCGAGCAGGCAAGACAGCGACATGGGACCAGTCCGGTCATCACGGCAGCGCTTGGGCGCCTGCTGTCGGGCGGGGCGATGATGGGAGCGATGATGAAGGGGGAGAAGGATCTGCTCACTCTTCAGATTCAGTGCAACGGTCCGGTAAAAGGTCTGACAGTGACCGCGGACTCCCACGGACATGTGAAAGGATATCCGGTCAATCCGGTGGTTCATCTGCCGGCAAGTCCGGTGGGAAAACTGGATGTTGGCAGGGCATTGGATCTTGGGGTGCTCACGGTGATTCGGGATATCGGCTTGAAAGAACCGTATTCGGGACAGGTAGAGCTGGTGTCGGGTGAAATTGCGGAGGATCTCACATACTACTTTGCAGTATCGGAACAGACTCCTTCTTCGGTGGCACTTGGGGTTTTGATGAATAAAGAGAACACAGTGGCACAGGCAGGCGGTTATATCATCCAGCTGATGCC
>ONNE01000178.1 GCA_900319095.1 uncultured Eubacteriales bacterium
ATTGACTGGATTGCCAATGACCGGATTGAAATTGTAAAGAAGATTGTCCGGCTGAAATAAATATCAGGCAGCCGAATGAATCGTCGGCGGAAAGGAAAAGAAAAGTGAAAGTTCTGATTGTTGGAAGCGGTGGAAGAGAACATGCCATTGCAGTGAGTGTAGCAAAGAGCAGCCAAGTGGATAAGATTTATTGTGCTCCGGGAAATGCCGGGATTGGCTTTGTCGCTGAATGTGTCGATATTGGACCCATGGAATTTGAAAAACTGGCCGACTTTGCGCAGGAAAAAGAGATTGATCTGACGATCATTGGGATGGACGACCCTTTAGTGGGAGGCATTGTCGATGAGTTTGAAAAAAGAGGGCTTCGTGTATTTGGTCCGCGAAAAAATGCGGCTATCATTGAGGGGTCAAAGGCATTTTCCAAAGATCTGATGAAAAAATATCATATTCCTACGGCATCCTATGAGAATTTTACGGATCCTGAGAAAGCGATCGCATATCTTGAGAGTGCCAGGATGCCGATCGTTCTCAAAGCAGATGGACTGGCTCTCGGAAAGGGCGTCCTGATCTGTCAGAATTTAGAGGAGGCAAAAGAGGGTGTTAAAACCCTGATGCTGGACAAACAATTTGGAGATGCCGGAAATGAGATCGTGATTGAAGAGTTCATGACCGGAAGAGAGGTTTCTGTGCTCTGTTACTGTGACGGAACACACATAAAACCGATGACCAGTGCCCAGGATCATAAGCGTGCCAAAGATGGTGATCAGGGGTTGAATACCGGTGGGATGGGAACTTTTTCACCGAGTCCGTTCTATACAAAAGAAATTGAGAAATTTTGTGAAGAAAAGATCTATCAGCCGACCATGGATGCCATGAAAAAAGAGGGAAGAGACTTTGTGGGAATTCTGTTTGTTGGGCTGATGCTGACCGAAGATGGTCCGAAAGTCTTAGAATACAATGCCCGTTTTGGAGATCCGGAGGCGCAGGTGGTTCTGGTGCGAATGAAAAATGATATCGTAGATGTCATGAATGCCTGCATTG
Organism: uncultured Eubacteriales bacterium; assembly: GCA_900319095.1. Lineage (GTDB taxonomy): Bacteria > Bacillota > Clostridia > Lachnospirales > Lachnospiraceae > Eubacterium_F. Next base: position 1,042 of record ONNE01000178.1, read on the forward strand.
ACGGAACGTTGGATGAAGTGGATCTGCAATTTGAAGACAATGCCGCTGTATGCGTTGTTCTGGCCTCTGACGGATATCCGGAACACTATGAAAAGGGAAAAGTAATCACCGGTTTTGAAAACTTTGAAAACAAAGAAGGTTACTATGTCTTCCATGCCGGGACGAAAAAGACAGAGAGTGGAATTGTGACAAATGGAGGACGCGTTCTCGGTGTCACGGCAAAGGGCAAGACATTACAGCAGGCGCGGGCGAATGCCTATGAGGCAACAGAGTGGATTCAATTCGATAATAAATACATGCGACATGATATTGGCAAAGCGATTGATGAGGCATAGAAGCTTTGGATACAAAATGTTATTAAATGAAAAGGAGATAGATTATGTATTCTTTTGAGGAAGTCAAACAGGCTGACCCGGAGTTGGCCAAAGCAATGGAACTGGAGACCGGAAGACAGAACGATCACATCGAACTGATTGCTTCGGAGAATTTTGTCAGCAAAGCGGTAATGGCTGCAATGGGAAGTACCCTGACCAATAAATATGCAGAAGGATATCCGGGAAAACGTTATTATGGTGGATGTCAGTATGTTGATATGGTTGAGGAACTGGCACGTGAGCGCGCCAAAAAGCTGTTTGGATGCACCTATGCCAATGTTCAGCCGCACTCTGGTGCACAGGCAAATATGGCCGTGTTTTTTGCTTTGGTAAAACCAGGTGAAACCGTCATGGGAATGAACCTGGATCACGGTGGACATCTGTCTCACGGAAGCCCGGCGAATATTTCCGGAACATATTATAAAATTGTTCCCTATGGAGTCGATGACACCGGATTTATTGATTATGATGCGGTAGAGCGCATCGCCAAAGAGTGTAAACCGAAGATGATTATTGCCGGTGCCAGTGCATACTGCCGGAAGATTGATTTCAAGAGATTTCGTGAGATTGCAGATGAAGTTGGCGCTTTTCTGATGGTAGATATGGCGCATATCGCAGGACTGGTAGCGTCCGGACAGCATGAGAGCCCGATTCCATATGCCCATGTGGTAACGACAACGACACACAAAACGTTGAGAGGACCGAGAGGCGGATTGATTCTTTCATCGGAGGAATTTGCGACGGAACACAAATTAAATAAATCGATTTTCCCGGGGACACAGGGAGGACCTTTGATGCATGTCATTGCGGCCAAGGCATTGTGTCTGAAAGAAGCGCTGGCTCCGGAATTTAAAGAATACGGTAAAAATATCATTGCCAATGCACAGGCTCTGAGCCAGGGATTGATGAACCGGGGAGTGGATATTGTGTCCGGTGGCACAGACAATCATCTGATGTTAGTTGATCTTGTGAAAAAAGGACTTACCGGAAAAGAAGTCGAGGCATGGCTGGATGATGCCAATATCACAGCAAATAAAAATACCATTCCGAATGACCCACAGTCACCGTTTGTGACAAGTGGTATTCGTCTGGGAACGGCAGCGGTTACGACTCGCGGTTTTGGTACCGATGATATGGATCGGGTTGCTGAGGCGATTGCCATGCTGATTGACGATCATGAGGCGAATCTGAATCAGGCAAAAGAAATTGTAAAGGATCTGACGGATAAATATCCATTGTACTAAATAAATTATGGCTAAGCAATTATTTATTGCCGAAAAACCGAGTGTCGCGCAGGAATTTGCGCGCATTCTCGGTGTGAATGGCAGGCGTGGGGATGGCTTTCTTGAATCAGAGGATACGGTGGTGACATGGTGCGTGGGACACCTTGTCACCATGAGTTATCCGGAAGCATACGATGATGCGCTCAAAAAATGGGATTTTGCGACACTTCCCTTTTTGCCGGATCATTTTTTATATGAGGTAATTCCCAATGTAAAAAAACAATTTAATACCGTGAACGGGCTTCTCAATCGCGAAGATGTGGATACGATCTATATTTGTACGGACTCCGGACGGGAGGGAGAGTACATCTACCGCCTGGTCGATCAGATGGCAAAGGTGCCGGACACAAAGAAAAAACTGCGTGTTTGGATTGATTCCCAGACGGAGGACGAGATAAAGAGAGGAATCCGTGAGGCAAAGCCGATGTCGGAATATGATCATCTCAGTGACTCGGCTTATTTGCGTGCTAAGGAAGATTACTTAATGGGAATTAATTTTTCTCGTGCGCTTTCACTCAAATATGGCTATTGGTTAAACAATAATTGCGAGGATGATAAGTGGACATCCGTTTCTGTCGGACGCGTGATGACCTGTGTTTTGGGAATGGTTGTCAGGAGAGAGTGGGAAATTCGAAATTTTGTCAAGACTCCGTTTTATCGGGTGTTTGGTACGTTTTCTCTGGATGGAACAAAATTTCAGGGGGAGTGGAAAGCGGTTGAGGGATCCCAATATGCACCGCCATGTCAGGCTCTATATAAAGAGAATGGGTTTAAGGAAAAGGAAAAGGCAAATGAATTGATTGATCTTTTGACCAGACCGCAACCTGTCTCAGCCCGGATTGAGGCAGTCGAAAAGAAGAAGGAAAAGAAAAATCCACCGCTTCTATTTAATCTTGCAGAGCTTCAGAACCTCGCTTCAAAATTATTTAAGATCAGTCCGGATGAGACACTAGCGATTGTTCAGGAGCTGTACGAAAAAAAACTGGTCACATATCCCCGCACGGATGCGCGCGTGCTCTCCAGTGCTGTGGCAAAAGAGATCATCAAGAATTTAAAAGGATTGCAGGGATACGAATACGCACGTCCCTATCTCTCCTACATTGCGAATGAGCGCACATATCTTAACTTAGAGAAGACCCGTTATGTCAATGACAAGCAGATTACCGATCACTATGCCATTATTCCTACCGGACAGGGACTTGGTGCCCTGCAGTCACTGGCATCAACGCATAAAAAAATGTATGAGGTGATCGTTCGAAGATTCCTCAGCATCTTTTATCCGCCTGCCGTATTTCAAAAACTGAATGTGACGGTATCTGCCGGAACTGAGAAGTTTTTTACATCGGCAAAAGTGTTGATCGAAGAGGGATTTCTTCCGGTGTCCCGGTTCTCCTTTGCGAAAAAAAAGGATGCGGACGAGGATGAGAACAACGAAGCAGATAGCAACGAAGCAGATAGCGAAGAGATAAAACAGATCATGGACCGGTTAAAGAAAGGTATGTCGGTAGAACTGCACGGGTGCAAAATAAAAGAAGGCGAGTCTTCTCCGCCCAAGCGATACAATTCCGGGTCAATGATTCTGGCGATGGAGAATGCCGGTCAGTTGATTGAAGATGAGGAGCTGCGTGCCCAGATTAAGGGCAGTGGCATTGGAACCAGTGCGACCCGGGCTGAGATTCTAAAGAAACTTTGTAATATCGGTTATTTGAATCTCAATAAAAAAACGCAGATCATCACTCCTGCGCTCAAAGGAGAATTGGTCTGTGGGATTGTCCGGTATTCGATGCCCGCGATGTTGTCCCCGGAACTGACAGCCAGCTGGGAGATGGGCTTGACCGGTGTGGCAGAGGGCATCATAACAAAAGAAGAGTATATGAAAAAATTATCTGATTTTGTCAGCAAATTGGTAAATCAGGCAAAGGATGAAGACCACAGGGGACGACTCAATTCCTTTTACAGAACCGTATCGGTTCATTATCAAAAGAAAACAACCGCAAAAAGGAATGCGAAAAAAAACAGCAGAAAGGATGGAAAAAATGAAAGAAATCCAAAATCTTGAATTATTCGATCTGTCGCATACGTTGGCGGCAGAATTGTTTCAAAAACATACCTATCCCTACGAAGTATTGCCACTCATATCGGACTATATCATAGCACTGGGGAATACTTTGCCGGAGGATGTTTTTGAAAAGAGAGGAGAAAATATCTGGGTCGCAAAAACGGCAACGGTCGCACCGACCGCTTCACTGAATGGCCCGTTGATTATTGATGAGGGGGCGCAAGTGCGTCACTGTGCTTTTATCCGGGGAAGTGCGATTGTGGGAAAAAACGCTGTTGTGGGAAATTCAACGGAGTTAAAAAATGTCATTTTATTTGACGGTGTCCAAGTACCACACTATAATTATGTAGGTGACTCGATCCTTGGCTATAAATCACATATGGGAGCGGGTTCAATCACCTCGAATGTAAAGTCAGATAAAACGCTGGTCGAGATTAAGGGAAACGGTGAAGTTGTTAAAACCGGTCTCAAAAAAATGGGAGCGATTTTAGGAGATGAAGTGGAAGTTGGATGTGGCAGTATCTTAAATCCGGGTTCCGTCATTGGCTCCCACACCAATATTTATCCGCTCTCCAGTGTCCGGGGGTATGTGGCCTCTGACAGTATCTATAAAAATCAGGGAGAGATTGTTCAAAAGAGGTAAGCCTTGTGTTTTTCTTAAATAGTTTTCTTTTAGGGATCGGATTAGCGATGGATGCTTTTTCGGTCTCACTTGCCAATGGTCTTACGGAGCCGAAGATGAGCAGAAAAAAAATGTGCATCGTGGCAGGGGATTATGGTTTTTTTCAGGCACTGATGCCGATGATTGGATGGAGCTGTGTGCATGCAGCACTTGAGCATTTTCGCACAATTGAAAAATGGATCCCATGGATTGCGATGCTACTTCTGTTCTATATTGGTGGCAGCATGATTATTGAGGGGATAGGAGAACGACAGGACAGCACAGAACAAAAAGAATTGGGCGCTCTGGTTTTATTGATGCAGGGCATTGCCACTTCCATTGATGCGTTATCCGTTGGTTTTACCATTGCGTCCTACGGTTTTTGGATGGCACTGACATGTTCGTTCATCATTGCCGTGACCACTTTTTGTATCAGTCTGATCGGACTGTATATGGGAAAGCGGTTTGGCATTCGTTTTTCGAAGTATGCGACCGTTCTGGGCGGAAGTATTCTGATGATCATCGGTGTGGAGATTTTGGTGAAAAGCTTAATCCATATGGGATAAAAAAGAAAGCATTCGCAGTGGAATGCTTTCTTTATATTTTGCTATATCAATTTCCTTTATTCGGTGGTAAACCAAGTGTAAGAGTTCTTTCCGGTCTGAATCCGGTAAGTGTATGGCTCGTGGCCTTTTTCTACGAGAATTGCCTTGGCGCAGATCACATCGTTGCCCGGCTGCAGAACGGTACTGTATAAGTCATCTACCAGTTCGAAAGAGAAACCCCAGTCGATGTTTTCAATCACAGTTGAAGA
>ONNE01000183.1 GCA_900319095.1 uncultured Eubacteriales bacterium
GACATCCACAGTAAAATGGATCTTTTTTTCTTCCATCTGGGTGGCAAACAAATCTTTCACTTCCATCAGGGTTTTCTTCAGATCAATGGCGATCAATTCCAGTTCCATTTTACCGCTCTCAATCCGGCTCATCTCCAACACATCATTGATGAGCGCAAGCAGATGATGGCCGGAGCCCTTGATCTTGCCCAGATAATCCTTGATCTCATCCAAAGTAATATCTTCTCTCTCCGCCAGATTGATGTAACCAATGATAGCATTCATCGGAGTCCGGATATCATGTGACATATTGGATAAGAACACTGTCTTTGCCTTGTTGCTCTCCTCTGCCGCAATTTTTTCCACTTCCATCTCTTTTTCTCTTTTGGATATCGTGGTATAAATACTGAACATGATCAACAGGCTCACGACGATCAAAACCATCTGAATGATACTGTCACGCATCAGTGTCCTGTCGGCATAGTGCAACTGATCTTCCAGATATTGTTCCGTCTCAACGACTTTTTGTTCATCCAAAAAGACATCCTGTTCTTCATAATATCCGCTGACGTTCCGAATCACGGTCTGTGTCATCTCATCTGTCGCCTGCTTTACCCACATGAGCGAGGTAAAGAAAATCAAAAAGAGCAGTCCGATCCATACAATGGTCGACTTTCCAAACCGCTTCTCATTGTCCCTGCCAAAAACATAGCGGAAGTAGACAAATCCCAGGATACTCCATGCGGCAAGAATCAGATAAGATTCTGTTGCAAGCGCCCCTGCGGACCATGACATAAAGTAAAAAAAGAATATGACAGACATGACAATGCCTGTCATCCCGGTTATCTGAATCTTTTTGTTGTTTTCCCGGCAGGCTGACATAAAGGCAGCTGAAGAAGTATAAGCATAGGCGATGGTCGCCCCCACCGTATTGACATCAACAATCCATCCAATCGCTGCCCGCCCAAGAAATGGAATAAAGACCGAAATTGCCATTAAAAAAAAGAACGCATTTCCCGGGTTGGCATCTCCATTCAGCTTTCCAAACCACTTGGGTAAAATATTCTGTTCCGACATCGTATAGAGCAATCGGCTCGCAGCGATAAAGTTTCCGATCAATCCGGTTAAAATCCCGGCAATTGCCGCCAAACCAAGAATGAGGACACCTGTTTTTCCCATGACCTGACTGACGGAATAAAAAGTGGGCAGACCCTTGATTCCCTGTAAATCAGGAAGATCTTTGATATAGGAATTCCAATCCGGATATTCCTGTGGTACAACAGACACAGCCATCTGAGACAGTGCAAGATAGACGAACGCACCCGTTATCAGGGAAACCGTCAGAATCGTCAGGACTTTTTTTACGGAAAAGCGAAATCCGGACGCTGAATTCGATACTGACTCAAATCCAACAAAAGCCCAAGGAGACAATGCGACAATCGTTAAAATCTGCTTGACCGGATGTTCCATTTCCCCGGAAAACATAGTTCCCGAATCGAATATACCGGTGACTTTTGGCAAAAAAATCACCATACCGGCACACACACAGACGCAGACGACCAGCACAACGGCAAACAAAATCTGCAGGCCGGCCGCCAACCGCTTTCCGGCAATATAGACAAAACCGCAGAGCAAAATTGCTGCCACAGACAAAAGCACCTCACCGGCATATACATCATATCCCATGATCTGATAGTGAAATCCAAATTGAAGTGTACTTCCCAACAGATTTTTACTGAGGAGCCCAAGTGCTGTCGCATTTGCCCAAATAATCGCAATATATACTAAGATCAGAAACCAGTAACTCATAAATCCGTGATCATAGCCAAAGATTTTGATCGTATAGGTAAGAGTTCCACCGGCATCCGGATATTTATTCATCAAGTAATGATAGTTGACACCGATGATAAACATAATGACAGCACCGATCAGAATCCCAATCAGTGTGCCAAGCGGTCCTGCCAATGGCAAGAAAGTGGTACCGGGCATCACAAATGCCCCCCAACCGACAGCACATCCAAACGACAGTGCCCATACCGAAACCGGAGATAGATAATGCTGTAATCCATCTCCTGCGGACTGCTGATCGATCCCTCTCTTCTCTTTCAAAATTTTACATCTCTCGTACCTTTATTTTTCATTTAAAATCGGCATAATCTGTGATAACAGATTATCCATATTTTCAAACATTCCACTCTTTGTCGTTCCCAGATCATTAACACGGTTAATGTGGGAGACAAGATCATCATAGCTCCGATTGAGCATATCGAACGAATTCCCGATTCCACTCAGTTCTTTTTCTGCATTTTCCGCTGCTTTTGAAATCTCATCCTGAACCACATCACTTCCCCGTGCACTCGCGCGGATATCATCAAATGTCTGATAAGTAGCATCCACATCTTTTAAGCTCTGCTCCATCGCCTCCATAGAATTATTGATTCCTCTGCTCATGCGGTCAGATTCCTCTCCCGCTTTGCTGATACTCACACCCACGGCATCAACCAGTACATGAATCTGTTCTGCCAGTTTCTTTACCTCCTCAGCGACAACTGCAAAGCCCTTTCCCTCGTTGCCGGCTCTGGCTGCCTCAATAGACGCATTCAGTGCCAGCAGATTGGTCTGATTGGCAATCCCTATGATCTGTTGCATATAATTCGATATCTCTTCTACGGAATCCTTGAACTGAACAAAACTGGTCTCCATCTCGGAAAAGCTCTCCTGTACATGATGAGAACTATCCTTCAGGTTGCCCACGGTGTCCCGGGCGGTCTCAAGTGAAGCTAAAATATCTTTTTTAACATCCTCATACCCGGACGCGCTCTTCTCCATTACCTCAAAGACCTGATTGAAGGATTCCAGCCGCTCTTTCATCTGCGTGTTGTTTTCCATAATCTCATTAAAGGAATCCGCCACCTCATGCAGTTCAGACAGCGAATGAACCTCATTGATGGCAAGTTCCTTTTGATACTCTCTGATATTCTCTGTGATATATTGAATGGAATGATAATCTCTCTGATCCGGTTCTCTCACAACCGAAGGTACTGCGTACCTCTCCTCATTCTTTTTATTTCCAAACATATCGGTGTCCTCCTATCATTCAAATACTACACAAGTCATAGACTGATTGACAAATTGGTTGTTATAATGCTCGCCATATCCCATGAATCCACAGTGATCGCCAAGCGCCGTCATCGTACTCAGATAATCATCCAGAATTCCGTTTTCACTGAAAAGAAGATACCGGAACAGGCAATTCACTGAGAACACAGCTGAAATCCGCGGAAAATCCCCCTTGATCTTCTCAATCGTCTCCTGCGCAATTTGTTTATAATCCACCAGTTCCAGCAAAGACAGAACATCGGAATCATTTACCTGACGAAAGCAGGCAAGCCCACTGCCCACAACTTCCTTGATTGAGACAATGCACACATCATCTCCCACAATCTTGCCAAATGGATTTTTAAATGTCTGTGTGCCAATGTCTTTTTCTGCGATGTGAAGCTCATCCATATACACCTGTTTGGCCGGGCGTCCGTTCAGTTCCCCGATATAGTATTTGCTTCGGTCTGTCTTAGAGGCAACAAATCTTGAGTTCTCGATTGGCCGGTAAATATTTTCTTTATATACCTTAACTTTTCCGCCCTCATTCTTAACCAGTGCATATCCCACAGCATCCTCATATACACGCCCATTTACGGAGATTTTACCGGCATCTCCGGTACCTCCCATCAGGGATACTCTGTTCTTTTGCAGAACGCGGTGCATCGTTGTCAGCACGCAGGCGTCATTGCCGGCACAAAGATCGATCACCACCGTGTTTTCATTTCCCGGGTGAATCGTACGGATATCCTCTTCCAGTCTGCCAATATACTTTGCCGGCATCACTGAGACCTGTTCCATGACATTGGCAATGGCGGTGACTCCCTGTGTAAATGCCGTGACCGTAACTCCCTTTTCCACTACTTTTTTGTCATATCCCATGGCAATACAGCCAATGCTCGGAACACCGGGAAACATTTGCTCTAACTCCGCCACATGGGATTCGAACTGATCCGGATTCGAAAAAAGAATCAGCAATTTCGGTGAAGCGATTCCCCTGACTGCCTCTTTAAGGTTTCCGGTATCACTTTTTCCGTATATCTGCTTCATATGTATATAACACATCCTTCCCCTGAAATTTTATGTCAAATATGTATAATAACATTATATATAGATAGTGTTTTTTTGTCAATTGTTCCTAACATCCTTATGGCAAAAGTATGTCTATTTTGTGATATACATAACCGGATGAATTCTTCTGTGTCTCAATCTGCTCTCTTTCGATCCCGGTCAGTGCAGCATAACGGTCGATGTCATTATAGGTTTTTATAATCTGGTTATACTCCTTTGCTGTAATCGGAATCATGCCACCGTGACAGCCAACATCCCCTCCGGTTCGTCCATAAGTGCCCGGTACTGCCTTGTGGATGCTGTCTTCCCTTGCCAGATCTTCTGTGAGATACGGCTCATACCGAATTCGGTTATCTCCATAATTGTCGATCATGACACACCACTCTTTGCGGTCGATCAGAGGAAACATCGTTGCTCCCTCAAATGCTCCCTGGTAACTCTCCATCTCTTTTTGAGGAATTCTCTTAAAATGATCTCCCACGGAATTTTTCGCAAACCAATGCCAGACCACCTCTGCCTTTTGAAAATCATCCAGTCCCTCAAGATCTTCCAGACAGGCATATGTCCTGCCCTCCCGGGACGTATATGGGTGAATCTCATTGGGCTGTGCCCCGTCATAGTCCACAGTCTCATCCAGTACGCTGTCAGCTTCCATCAGCTGAATGTGATTGTTAGTCTCATCTTTCACAAGCCGGTACAGCTTATCATAGGGATGGTCTTTGTCACCGACCCAGAGCTGGGACGTGTCAATATTGCCATAACCGTCATTGAAGTCGACCAGCGCATTCCAGTCCCTGTAAAACGGTTCCTGCTCATATAATTTGGTCGGTCCGAATGTCTTGAAATCTCTCGTCTCATTGCAATAGAGACGGTTTCTCGCATAGCCATCGGTCTCGACACGGCACGACCAATAGATCAGATAATTATCTTTCTTTGGGTTGTAAATGGCCTCCGGTGCCCACGCACAGCCGCCCTGAATCTCTCCTGCTACATCGACATACCTACGCTCCCAGTGAACAAAATCCCTGGTCTCAAAGACAAACAGGCTCTTACTTCCACCGCTTCCGGATGTGTCAAAATCATCTCCCGGCTCTTTGGTGCTTGTCATTCTCGGCCAGCAGATGTCCCCATATTGCCTGTCATAAATATTGAGGTCCGTGGCAAGGATCCGGATCACTCCCTCATCGCTTCCATCCGCTAAGCAACCCCGGATCAGATAAGGATCTCTCAAACCGTGATCCCGGCCCTCAAAGGGAAACAGGACACTGGCATCTCCTTTGGTCGTGTGAAGGATCGATGCTTCTTCATAAAAAGCCCCATTTTCTCTCGAAGCCGGAGTATCATCATAAATCTTTTTATCCGGCAAGGCATTTTTCTTCCAATCCTGTTTAAACGAAAAGTTCTTTACCGGATAGTCCTCTCCCACCATATACACAGGAAGGCAGCCATTGACCGCTGTCCAATGAAGTCCGTCCTCACTCAGAAAAAAATGAATCTGCTGCACATCTTTGCCATCTGCCGTGTCCGAAAAACACACATACAGATACCCTGCCATCTTTTCTTGTCCCATACTTTTATCCTCCCTTATTTTACCTTGTATGTTTTCGTTGCTTTTTTATAATTCTTTTTTTTCACAAGAATCTTGATTTTCGTCCCCTTTTTCAGTTTCTTTTTACAAGTGAATGTAAACTTTTTACCACTGACCTTTGCTTTTTTATATTTGGCACTGCCAACCCTAATCTTTACTGTCGTTTTTTTTACAGATACTTTTCCCGTAATCTTCTTTTTTCCCCTCTTTGCCTTCAACGACACAATCCGGATTGTCTTTTTGCCCGTCTTTGTCGTCTTTTGCGCAGAGGAACTTGTCCCACCTAAGAAGGTTTTTACATTCGCCAGTTCTTTTGCCGCATGATTTTTATAAAAATCCATGGCTGAAAAATACACATATCCATCTGCCTTTTTGCTCTGCAGCTCTTTGATCTGCTCTACCAGATTTGTGTCCTTTGTCGTCCATCCGATCGTGTCGTTGTCTCCGCCAATTCCCGTCCGATACAGAGCGAGACCAACATAGAACTTGACCGAATTCTTTTTTTTGCCCAAAAACAGATCCAGACGGTCCGAATACATGGTTGTACTGCCATCTTTCCCCCACTGATTTGACCAGTAAATCTGTGGAATTATGTAATCAATGTACTGGTTTTGTGTATCTGTCATCCACGTGTCCACATCAGCCCCACTGACCATATCGTTGTCATAATTCCCCTGAGGACTGATACCGAAC
>ONNE01000088.1 GCA_900319095.1 uncultured Eubacteriales bacterium
ATACAAGAAAGAACCACATTGATGAAGAGGAGAAAATTTATTTTGACGTGCCGACAGGTACGGATTTAAGTGCGATTAATGTATATTTTGTTTGCCAGCAGGATCCGGCAACCGGTACGACACCGGCATCTTCGGTTCCTGCTCATGCGAATTATAAAGTGCTGTTGACAGGAACTGGAAATTATACCAGTGTAAAAAAATATTATTCTAATATTGATTTTTCTCCATCTTCCGGTTCTGTGACAAGAGAGCTGAGTCTCACAGGGAAAAAATTCGATGATCCGAACAATATCAAGAGGATCGCGAAGATAACCGTGGATGTATATGACCAGAGCGATGCGACAAAAGAGACACTGGTACATCTGGAGACATCGAAAGGAGATTGAGATATATGATTCGATGGATTCGTGAAAAGAGAGAGAATATCGCACACAGACTGAAATCTTCACGGAATGGAAAAGAGGGTGCGTCGTTGATTTCCGTTGTGATCGGCACGGCATTTTTGATGGCGATTGGATTGATCGTTATCACGGTGGCGACCAAATATCTGACGACCGTATATGTTGACCGGAAGTCGACGGACAACTTCTACGAGACAGAAGGAACTCTCGCGGAGGTGCGCTCCGGTCTGGTGGAGAAGGCATCTGCCAGGGCAGAGGATGCCTACGATGAAGTGATGGAGCGGTATACGACGGAAAAGTCCGGCTCAAAGATCCGGGATATATTTGGCAAAATCTATCTTCGTGGAATTGCGGAGTATCTGAGTGGCAATACCAGTCTGTACAAATACGATGAGATGACAGATGCCCAGATCACGGCACAGTTAGGTGTTGCCCAGTCATGTGGCACCAACAGTATCAGTCGGCTGGAAGAACTCAAGACGGATGCCAAGGGGAGTGTGACGACTCCCAAGTATCCAAACGGAGAGATGCACTTTGTCTTGAACTATGACAGTGCGAGGGGATATTCGATTACAGTAAAAGACATACACATTGAATTCAAAGAGGATCCGGATTATCTGTCGACGATTGACACGGATATTGTCTTTACAATTCCGGATTTCCGTTTTAGCGGAGATTCTACTTTTGATGAGTTGAAGAATTATATTTCAATCAGCGATGAGACGTTAAATGTTGCCAACTCCGGACACTCGGGGGGGACGGATGTGACGGGAAATGTCTATTCCGGCCAGATGGACAAAAAAGATGGTTCAAAATGTGGTGTCCAGATTGATAAGGAGTCACAGATCTCGTTTGATAGTCCGAAGATTATTTCGAGAGGAAGCTTAGAGATTCGCTCCGGTTCCAAGGTCTCGATCGGCAATCCGGCAGGGACTTCCGTGGCGGGAGATATTTGGTTTCAGAATATCCGTCTGTTGGACAGTTCCGGCATCGATGATTCTACGTTCTTGAACATTAATGATAATACTTATATATCCAATGATTTAGATATTCAGGATGACAATGCGGTTGTTTCGCTGGCAGGAAAGTACTACGGCTATAGTTATAGCAGGAACAATCTGCCGACCGACACGGATCAGCTCGATTCATCCTACAGTAGTGCGATTTTGGTGAATGGTCTGAATACGACCCTTCGCACGGCATGGTATGAGACGGAGGGTGATGGCTCGGTCAAAAAAGATGGAAGTGGCAACGATATCGTATTGCAGAATCTTGACAAGATGGTGCTTGCCGGACGATCGTTTGTCGATCGGAAAAATAACAACAGTGGAACAATTGAAGATAATACATCGGATATTCGAATGGGGGAGGCGATTTCTGTCAAGAGTAATCAGCTTGCCTATCTGGTTCCGAGCAAATATCTGACCAATGGTGGACATAATCCGGTTTCTTCGGATGGTTACAGCCTTGCGACAGCGGTGGATACAACGACCATGTTATTGGATACGGAACTGGGAAAGTATCTGGACAGTTCGAATCCGGTCACAGAGAACTATATGAATGCCGGATTTGTATATTTGTTCTTGAATTTTAAGGATGAAGTGAGCGCGAACCAGTATTTTTATGATTTCTTTACCGATGCGACAACGGTCTCCGGTGATTTGGAGTCGACAGCGAGTGAGTGGCTCGGTGAACGGTCGGAGACATATCTGACATCGACCGATCTCACAAGTGCCGAGACAAAGAACCGGTTTTCGAACAACCTGTATCTCATTGCCGGCAATATTGTTCACAATTACAGTGCGAGTGGTGCGACAGCAGGAATTCAGGCGGCAAATTATTATGATTCGGCCACCCAGAAACCGGTTGAGGCATTGGTAAATGACGGACATAAGATTGCGATGAATTATCTTGGCAACTGCCTGACGCTTCTTCCGTCCGGCAGCTATGGAAGGGATTCCGATATCCGTCTGAGAGGAGATGCCGATTCCATCAATCCGTCTACCAACCCGGATGTTGCACTGGTTTCCGGAAAAGTCATTGATTACTCCAGGATGACAGCGGGAACATTTACGAAGACCGTTACTGCGGCCAAGACATCGGCTACGGTCATGGTGGTCAATGGACCATATACGGTGGGATCTTCTTTTACCGGACTTTTGATTGCCAATGGCGATGTGACCGTAGACAATGATTTTAAGGGATTGATTCTCACCAATGGAAAGGTGATTGTCAAGGGAACAAGTGCAATGAGTACGCACAAGATGGATGCAGATTCGATTCTTTTGGGCGATATCTTTGAACTGATTAAGACGGATTCCAGTCTTTCCTATGTGAAGAGTTTGTTCTACGCGCTGAATGGTGACTCAAAAGAGAATGCATCAGAGATTGAAAAGTGTATCTTCTATCAGAACTGGCAGAAGAATGCCTAATATGAGGATGTAGAGAGGTGGTAAGAATGGTTTGTGAATGGAAGAAAGAAAGAGACGGTTTCTCTTTGGTTGAGTTGGTTCTGGTCATTGCGATCATGGCGATTCTTACCGGGGGTGTTCTCATAAGTTTTGGTCTCCTTCGCTCAGCGGATACGCAAGGGGCAGCCCAGTCGATCAACAACGGACTGAGTGAAGTAAAGTCCAAAAATATGGCGGGACAGAAAAAGACCTATATGAATTTATATAAATATTCGAATAATTACTACATCCGTTTTACCAAAGATGGGGATGCCGGTACGGACAGTGGCAAGCTCAGGACGATTGATTCAGGGGAACTTGGCAAAAAGATCGCCAATCAGAATATCAGCATTTCTTTTCAGGGTTCGGAGTTGGAGAGCGGCAAGATCTACAGCTTTACCATTAAGAAATCAGATGGCTCCTTTGGAAATGAATATTATGTGACACCGAGTGGAGGTACTTCAACAACGAATGCCCTGCCATCCCCGGCAAAGTTCACGGTTAAGGCCTCGAACGGAAAGGGAACGGTGAGGGAGATCTGGATGGTGTCCAATACGGGAAGACATTATGTTGATGTACTGTAGTCAGCGAGAGGAATGAGAGGCGGTGACGTTGTGAGACTAGGATATAAAGAAGGGTTTTCTCTGGTGGAATTGATGTTGTCCATTTTGATGACATCCATCATTCTGTTGGGATTGATTACTTTATTTAGTTATACCAGCCGGAGCCTGCGGGTGACACGGGCGAGAGTGGCGATACAGGATCAGGCAAAAGATTCGGTGAATCATATTTCTTCGTATGTACAGGACAGCGGGTCGGTTGTCACTTGGGATGGGGCCAATGAAGTGCTGACGGTTCGGAAAAAAACGATTGATAATGTGGGCGCTTCGGCTAGCGCTGTATCGGCAGTAGATGCCTATGTGTACTGGAAAAAGACGGATTCTTCCGGCACCGGTCATCTGTATTTTGCGGATGCGACTTCTGTGGATCCGGGCTTTAATCCGATGGATGATTCGAGTGTGATCGACACATCGAAATTGACCGCGGATAAGACACATCTGTTGACGGATGATGTCGATACATTTGAGTGCAGTATTGATAAGAAATTATCCGATAGTACCAAGGAAGTATTACATGTTCAGTTGAAACTGAAGGATAGTGTATCGGAGTTTAATTGCGAGAAGGATATTGTGATGCGCAATCAGTAAGGAGGAATTCTGATGAAAATGAAACGAGCAGGAAAGTATCTTGGTTTGACACTTGCGCTGACCGTGATTTGTACGGGAGTTTTGTTTGCTTTGAACAATCGCAACGTATTTGCCGAAAAGTTCAAGTCATCAGCGCCTTATATTGTGGGTGACAATTCAACACGTGAGAGCTGTTCAGCAATTGTCACGGATGAGGGAAGTCTGTATATGGGCGAAGAGGGAAGCGGAGCAGAACCCTGCGACGAGGAGGTTCCGACCGCATCCGGGAAAAAAGGAACCGTCACCAATCCGTTTGTCGTGCTGGAGATTGTGCCGGACAAGGGAATGACAGAGATGACCTACCTTGCCGGAGATCATAATTCCGGATTTCCAAAGGGATTTGACATGATCAAGGTCGGCATCGAAGCGACCCAGAGAGCAAATCGGTGTTTTGTTCCATATGATAAGACGAGTGCCGGGGGAAATAATGTGACCAAAGATCAGGATTTGACACATTATTCCTTTATTCAGAGTTTTGGCAGCTGGTTTTACTCCTATCAGTATACGATCAATAAATTTGGCACTGATCCGAAAAATCCTGAGCAGGAGAGAGCGTGTATCGCACAGATCGATGAGCTTTTCTCGATTGATTTTTCGTCGGAAGCGGTCGCTGCCATGAGTGCAGAGGAGCAGGCGGCATATTCAGCGGCCCAGAAGACACCGGTGGGACTGGCGCAGGCACTTCCGGATAAGTTTACTTATGAGACAGAGGATTCAAAAGGGAATAAAGTGACAAAAGCCATTCCGGAATACGTGATCGAGGATACGAACAACTGGGCGGTGAATATGACAACGAAGACGATCACTTCCGGTTACATGATTGTGACAGAGGATGGCAAGGGCGATTTTGCTTTTAACGGAGGTGACACAGATCTGACTCCTTCTGAAAAGAAACGGCTGAGATGGAGATACTCAGAGACAAAGCCGACGACAGGAACGGAGATTACAGACTCGAACTGGATTCAAAATAATTTGTACAATGGAAATGCCAATGATGGCGGAGCATATGTCGGCTATTATTACCATTGGGAGAAACCTTCCTGGTATTGGAAGGAAGGCATGGATGTTCCGACCGGCTATAAGTATTCCTATTACGGATTAAAGGCAAACGATGTTTTGAAGCGCTCCCTGTTCATTTTTCAGGATCAGGCGGAGTGTGATAAATTCCACATCAAGGTCATCTGCAAGACCCCGGCAGAGATCAATGCGATCTCTGAAAAGGATACCGGAGAGAAGCTGGATCTGATAGAGCGCGCGGATATGTTTACGATCACGACCTATGAGAAGACGAGTCAGAATCAGGCGATGAATACATCCGTATATGAGCGCTATTACCGGTATGTGGCAGAGAGTAAGAATGAAAGTTACACGTATCAGGATGGCGACATGACCAGTTTCTATGAAAATGATCTCGAGTGGGATCTCTGTATGAAACTGATCAAGCGAATGAGTGAGCACCAGAATATGCCGGTGGCATTTAATCAGGTTGTTGGTACGATGGCGGAGGAGGGAGTCGACCAGAATGGAAGCTCCATGGAGACATCCATGTATGTCTCAAATGTCTCCAGTGCACGGGCGACCAATGGAACGCTCAACAATATCACAAAACTGTATCTGATCGCAGTTCAGTTTGATCTTTTGGCGAGAAAAAGTAGTGGAAGTAGCGGTGTAAGTCTCGATCGGACCTTTATGGAAGATCTTTATAAGGAGATTGATAAGATCAAGCTGGAAGACACAGCGAGGTATAACAATAAATCCAAAGATGATTTTATCAAGGAGCACACGGCGAAATATACCGGTTATTATTATCGACCACTGGTAAGTGAGAGTGATAAGACGACCCGGTACTGTGACTATCTGTGGAATCAGTTTACATTCTGGCCGAGTTCCACGGAGAAGTTCTCATCCGCGGATGTGACCAAGGATTATCCGGGATTTGACGCAGGACTCACACAGACTGACTATATCGCACAGGGATACTTAAAGACCTATGCCAATACAAATGCGCAGCCGTTCCGTGATGCCGGCAGTATTGCTTCCCACTTCCTTGGCAGTGACGGCAGACAGTACGATGATTCCGATGATTCAAAGATTCAGAATGTTACGATTCTGAATAATGGCGGTCAGGTGGCAAATGTCAATCAGTCCCATCTGTTGACTCCGACCGGTGGTGAGGATACCGGAAATACGATGACGCAGATTTACTTCCGAATCATCAACAACAAACCGTCAAAGGTAAATGATCTCACGGTTCAGGTTCTGAAGGCAAAGAAGTACTATGAGCGCGTGGATGATACACTTGTCTGGCTGGACTACACGCAGAATTCAAAGACAAAATACAGCACGGAAACCTTGAAAAAGCCGAGATTCCTCTATGTGCAGATCAATAATGGTGTCGATAACAACGAGGACGGTATCGTCAAGAGCATCAAGCTGTGCAAGGGATCGACAAAGAAAGAAGTTGTTCCGTTGAATGCACCGAATTGTTCATCCATTAGTGATGCTTCAACGACTACGATCACACCGCTTGCGACATCGGATGGCACAAGCATTGATAGTGTGAAGCTGTCAAAAGAGATTATCAAAGACCGCGATGACAAGAATCCGGTCGAGGGTTATCGTGTTCCGGTCTCGGTGGCAGCCGGATCTGATACAGCGGAGTCGACCGGAACGACAGCCAATACCATTAAGATCTATATCCCGTTTACGCTTGAGATGTGGAGAGACGGCTTTGATACGGTCGAGATTGTGACGGCAGGAAGACATTACACAACAGCACTAAACTCGTCGAAACTGGGATCGGATAAGACGGATTCCATTGAGATTTCAGAGAGAACACTGTTTGATCTGAAGTAACAATCCGACGATATAAAAATGTTAAGAGATTTTAGAGATGCTTCTTTGGTAAAGGGAGGCATCTCTTTTTCTCACTATTGCCATACGTTTTTTTTTTTTGATATAATTGAATAAGATTTAAAAAATATTTTTGG
>ONNE01000185.1 GCA_900319095.1 uncultured Eubacteriales bacterium
CAGGTCTCTTCGTGTGAGCATGGGAACGGTGTTTCAGATTCCGTGGACCTATTGTGAGAAGACAACGGGAGAAAACCGGATAAAAACACTGAAAGAAATGGGATTTTGCACAGTGGCAATGGCATTGACAAAGAATTCGATTGGAATTGATGATGAGGAATTGAAAAGCCAAAAACGTCTGGCGGTTGTTTTGGGAACCGAGGGGGAGGGATTGCATCCCGATACGGTTTGTGCCTGTGATTATGTGTGCAGGATTCCGATGGCACACGGAGTGGATTCGTTGAATGTGGCAGCGGCAAGTGCGGTTGTCTTCTGGGAATTGAGAGGTTGAGATTGTGTCTCTGATGTGATAAGATTTAGCTGTTGAACAGAAAAAAGGGGGAAAAGAAAATGCGTTTTTTAATACAGCGGGTCAGACATGCCAAAGTAACGATTGAGGATCATGTGGCAGGTGAGATCGGTCAGGGATTTATGGTTCTGATCGGTGTGTCGGATTCGGATACGGAGGAGATTGCCGACAAAATGATTCATAAAATGCTTCATTTGAGGATTTTTGAGGACGAGCAGGGAAAGACAAATAAAAGTCTCGAAGATGTACAGGGGGAACTCCTTTTGGTCTCCCAATTTACGCTCTATGCAGATTGCAAAAAGGGAAATCGTCCTTCTTTTACGGGAGCGGGCACACCAAAGCTTGCCAAAGAGCTGTATGATTATATAATCAATGAGTGCAAAGAACAGATAGAAGTCGTGGAGCAGGGCGAGTTCGGTGCCGACATGAAAGTTGAACTGGTAAATGACGGACCATTTACGATTATGCTTGACAGCGATGAAATTGTTAGAAGGTGATCCGGGATGGAAGAAAGAAAAAGATTTTTGAACAGCACACTATGTTATATCGAGAGAGAGGATGCCTATCTGATGCTGCACAGAGTCAGCAAAAAAAACGATGTGAACAAAGATAAATGGATCGGCGTGGGCGGACACCTCGAGAGGGATGAGAGTCCGGATGAATGTCTGCTTCGGGAAGTATTCGAGGAGACCGGTTATACTCTGACCAGTTACCGGCTGAGGGGAATTGTCACCTTTGTATCAGGCAGAGCAGAGCAGGAGATGATGTTCCTCTATACGGCAGATGGTTTTAGTGGAACACAGAAAGAGTGCGATGAGGGGATTTTGGAGTGGATTCCCAAAAAGAGATTAAACGAATTAAATCTTTGGGAGGGAGATAAGATTTTTTTTGAACTTTTGGATCAACGAAAGGATGTTTTTTCGCTAAAGCTTGTGTACGATGAAAACGATCGTCTGATAAAATCTGTCATTATATAGAAAAAATGACAAATTTTAGTGATATATTGTTTTGGTAAAGAAACAAGATATCAGGGAGGATACGATGAAAAAGAAAATTGCCTGTTTTTTGATTTTGGCGTTTTTGGTTCAGATGTGGACCGGTGTCTCGTCGGCATCTGCACAGCAGACGACGAACAATACAAATCAATTGAAGCAAAGTAAAACGAGTGTGGAGTCGGGGGCAGCGACCGGTTCAGCGGTTACCGGTTCCGGCATAACTCCGACGCAGGAGCCATCGACAGAGGTTTATATCACTGGAATTGAGGCAGTCAGTTCGATGCTGCAGGTTCCCTATGGAAGTGTATTTGACACCGATTTGATTACGGTTCGTGTCTATTACAGCGATGGCACCCGGGTTATCACAGTTCCGGATGCGGTTTCTGTGGTAGATACTTCACACATTGGCCCTCAGGTCGTACTGGTGTCTTACCGGGGATATCAGACATCTCTGACCCTGCAGATCGTACCGGCTATGGTCGATGGAATAAAAAGAAAATCCAGCACAGAAAATTCAATTACAATCACATGGAATATCAGGGAGGAAGCAGAACACTACATACTGGCGGTGAGTGATACAATTGATGGTGTCTATCAGGACCGGATTTCTCTCACACAAAATGAATATACGTTTACCGGACTTACAAGGGGACAGATTTTTTATGTAAAGATTCGGGCTGTGTCGGGTCAGGCAGTGGGAAATCCATCAGAGGCATATCCGATCGCACCAAAACCGGAACAAGTGGCGGGGATAACTTCCGTTAAAAATGTCAAGACCAAGATTGGCCTGTCATGGAATGAGGCGAAAGGAGCGACTGGCTATGCGGTATATTATCGCTTATCCACGGCAAAGACCTATCAATTGGCAGGATACACAACGGAGTGTGCCTATGAGGTAAAAAACCTAAAGGCCGGAAAGGATTACTATTTTACGGTCTATGCCTATGCTGCGACTCAGGATAACTTAAGTGATGTGTCAGACGAGGTTCTCTTTGGAACGGCACCTTCGATTCCTGTCATCACAAAAATCAAGGGCGGTGACAAACGGATCAAGGTGTATTGGAAAAAGGGCAGTGGCTCTACGACTTTCCGTCTATATGTGTCAACCCGTGCTTCTTCCGGTTTTACCCTAAAGGAGACGATCAAAGATCGCAATTACAAAATTGGTGCGGTGGACGGACTAAAAAATAAAAAGAAATATTACGTAAAAGTGCAGGCGGTTCGCACCGTTTCGGGCATTGAGATGGTCTCTGACTCCGCGGTGTCATCGGCAACGACAAAGAAGGCAAAAGCGACCAATACAAAGGCGAAGATCTGTAAGTCCAAGTCTGCATTTAAAAAGACGGCGGCCTACAAAAAATATAAAAAAAAAAAAAAAAAGGTATCCTACAAAAAATCCTACATGGTGCCGGGATTAAAGACGACCAATGTGGCGGGATTTACGGCTACCCATATGGTGCCCCAGAGCATTACATTTGCGGGGGAGTACCTTCTTGTGTCTGCTTATGATTATGCGAAGGCACAGGAATCCGTTATCTATGTCCTTGACAAGAGGACAAAAAAATATCGGACCACACTGGTTCTTCCTCACAAGGCGCATTTGGGTGGAATTGTCTATGATGGTGAAAATATATGGCTGACACATGGAAAAAAATTAGAATGTTTTCCGTTTTCGTCCGTTTTACAGGCAGTCAGATCCGGTGCAAAATTTACGGAGATCTATGACATTACAGCGGTCTGCGATATGCCGGAGACGGTCTCTTATGTCAGCTATTACAGGGGAAAAATTTGGGCCGGTGCCTACAGTGAGACCCAGAGAAAGTATATGTATGGATACGATATTTTAAATAAGTCCGACAACCCTTCATTAAAGCTCACCAATCGCATTCGGATGCCCAATCGCACGCAGGGAGTGACGTTCACAGAAACAGGCAAGATGATCATATCCCGTTCCTGTCAGACCAAAGCCGGCCGGTCGGGATTTATGTCACAGTTTGATACCTATAAACCGACATGGGACTTTTCAAAAAAAACATTAAAAAAGAACAAGAGAAAAAGGGTGGTAAAGATGCCACCGATGAATGAGGGAATCGCAATCAGCGGCACTTATACCTATGTGATCTATGAGTCGACGATCTTATCTGAGTGTGAGGCTCCGCTGGATCTGATCACCGCATTTAAAACGCGAAAAATATGCTGACAGACAATCGGATGGCAGCTGTATACAAGGAGGATCGACGTGGGAAGCAAGTTTGAATTGTTAAAAAAGGACGGTGGAGCAAGACGAGGAAGGCTTTTTACACCGCATGGGCCGATTGAGACCCCGGTTTTTATGAATGTGGGGACGGTGGCAGCCATTAAGGGGGCAGTGTCCAGCATAGATCTGAAAGAGATCGGGACTCAGGTCGAGCTATCGAACACATATCATCTTCATGTGCGTCCGGGAGATGATGTCATCCGTGATCTGGGCGGCCTTCACCGGTTCATGAATTGGGACCGGCCGATTCTTACGGACTCCGGTGGCTTTCAGGTTTTTTCTCTGGCGGGACTCCGCAAAATCAAAGAAGAAGGTGTATATTTTCAGTCACATATAGACGGGAGAAAGATTTTTATGGGACCGGAAGAGAGCATGAGGATTCAGTCGAATCTTGGATCGACGATTGCGATGGCATTTGATGAGTGCGCACCGCACCCGGCTACCAGAGAATATATGCAAAATTCCGTGGATCGGACGACCCGTTGGCTGGCGCGGTGCAAAGATGAGATGGACCGGTTGAATCAGCAGCCGGATACGATCAATCGTGAGCAGATGTTGTTTGGAATCAATCAGGGGGGCACCTTTGAAGATATCCGCATCGAGCACGCGAAACGCATTCGGGAGATGGAACTGGACGGATATGCTCTGGGTGGACTTGCCGTCGGAGAGACCCACGATGAAATGTATCAGATCTTGGATGTAACGATACCGTATCTTCCGCAGGACAGACCGGTATATCTGATGGGAGTCGGCACTCCGGCCAACATACTTGAGGCCGTTGAGAGGGGGGTGGACTTCTTTGACTGTGTCTATCCGGCAAGAAATGGAAGACACGGACACGCCTATACAAATTATGGGAAGATGAATCTGGCGAATGCCAGATATGAACGGGATGATAAACCGATTGAACCAGGGTGTCAATGTCCGACGTGCAGGCACTACAGCAGAGCGTATATACGCCATCTTCTGAAAGCGAAAGAAATGCTGGGACTTCGATTATTGGTCTTGCATAATTTGTATTTTTATAATACAATGATGAAAGAAGTACGCACTGCCATCGAGCAGAAAAACTTCGAAAAATATAAAAAAGAAAAACTGGAGCGGATGGAGTCAGGAGCGTTCTAGTTTAGGAGGTAACACATGGGCAACCTATCATATTGGTCAGTCATCCTTTTGTATGTCGTAATTATCGGAGCATTTTATCTGATTGCGATTCGTCCACAGAAGAAAAAAGAGAGAGAACATCAGTCGCTGGTAAACGCGCTTGAGATTGGGGACAGCGTTTTGACATCGAGCGGTTTTTATGGAGTTGTCATCGACATTGTCAATGATGATGTCGTTATCGTTGAATTTGGAAGCAACAAAAATTGTCGTATTCCGATGCAGAAGGGTGCGATTGTGGAAGTAGAAAAAGATGAGGCATAGGCATGACAGAGGAAAAGGTGTGTGGGTCACACCTTTTTTCATCGGTTCAGCCAGGGAGAATGAAGTTATGCAAAAACAGGAATTATTACAGAAGTTTACGGAACTGTTTGGGGATAGCGATGGGGCGGAAGTCTATTTTGCACCGGGGCGGGTGAATCTGATCGGGGAACACACAGACTACAACGGAGGACATGTATTTCCCTGTGCGCTTTCCGTGGGCACCTATGCGGTGGCGAGAAAGAGATCCGACAGGGTACTCCGTTTTTACTCTCTCAACTTTGAAGATAAGGGGATGATCGATTCGTCCTTAGATGAGTTGAAACCGGATCCTCTGGCGGATTGGACGAATTATCCCAAAGGGGTGATGTGGGCCTTTGAACAAAAGGGCATGGAAATTCCTCGGGGGATGGATCTTATGCTGTACGGGACGATCCCGAATGGCTCCGGGCTGTCATCGTCCGCATCGGTAGAAGTTCTGATGGGATTTATACTCCGGGACTTTTTCGGATTTGATGTCTCGAACGAGGAACTTGCGAAGATCGGACAGTTCTCGGAAAATCAGTTCAATGGGGTGAATTGCGGCATCATGGACCAATTCGCCATTGCGATGGGAAAGAAAGATCAGGCGATTTTTCTTGATACAAGGGATCTCTCATATCAGTACGTTCCGATTCGTCTGGACGGAGTGGTGCTCATTATCACCTGCAGCAATATCAAGCGGGGACTGGCGGACTCAAAATACAATGAGAGAAGAAGTGAGTGCGAGAGTGCGCTGGGAGATTTGCAGCAGGTAATCGGGATAGAGTCGCTGGGGGATCTGACAGAGAAAGTTTTTGATTCGTATGCAGCTGCCATTCACGATGAAACCTGCAGAAAGCGTGCAAGACATGCCGTTTACGAGAATCAAAGGACGATTCGGGCGGTCGATGTACTGGAAAAGAAGGACATCGATGCCTTTGGGCAATTGATGAATGAGTCTCACCGGTCGCTCTCGGAGGATTATGAGGTGACAGGAGATGTGATGGATACCCTGGTACAGATACAGTGGCAGTGCGAAGGGGTCATCGGATCACGCATTACCGGTGCAGGATTTGGCGGCTGTACCGTCAGTCTGGTAAAAGAAGAGTACACCGATTTATTTCAAAAACAAGTCAGCCTGGAATATACGGAGAAGACCGGACTTAAGGCAGACTTTTATGTCGTAGAAATAGGGGATGGACCAAAAAAGTTGTAGAGGGAAGTCAGAGAAAACAGTATTGAAAGGAGAAGGAACATGAAGTTAGCAAAGCGATGGATCAGCACAGTGGTTGCAGTTGCCCTCACGGTTACGAGTGTTATTATGACACCGGGCATTCGTGTACAGGCACAGGATGTGACCAATCACGGAACAGATCGGAGTAAACTCGTATCAAAGGAGGAAGTCAACAATACACCACCGGCCGACTATACAATCGATTCGAGTACGCAGGCCAAAGCAAAGGATGGAGTCTACAGCAAATATTTTCTGAAAGAGGATATTCAGACAGTGAAGATCAACATAGAAGAAAACAATCTGAATTATCTGCTGCAGAACGCCAACGATGAGCCGTATGTCATGACGACGGATGTGACGATCGGTGATCAGACACTTGGTTATGCCGGACTTAAGACAAAGGGAAATTATACACGCAATGCGACATATGAGAGTTCAAGTGACCGCTTTTCCTTTACCATTAATTTTGGGAAATATATAAAGAAAGCGAACTATGGTGCGAAACAGAATTTCTTTGGATGCAGCAAGATCAGTTTTAACAACTTCTATTTTGACCGCACCATGCTCAAAGAATACAATGCGCTTCGCCTGATGGGAGAGATGGGACTTCCGACACCTCAGTATGGTCTTGCCAGATTGTATATCAACAATCAGTATTATGGAATCTATGCCATGGTTGAGGCATTTGATGATGCCATCCTCAAGCGCTACATGAACAGTGGCGATGTGTCCAGTTATATGGTAAAACCATCGGACACACATTTGATCTACAATACGGCCAACGATACCTATAAAGATGCTCAGACCGGTGAATTTACCGCGCAGTCTCTGGCAGATGCGGGAGCACTTACCGTGGATGAGAACGGTGTGTATTCGGCAGATAATGATTTTGCTATAAACAGCTCGGACCTCTGGGAGTACGATGATGACACACTTCAGGATGTGGGGGATATGATTCCTACCGTATTGAACTGGCAGGAAAAACTGACGCTTTTGAGTGAGGGAAAGAATTTTTCCGGTCAGGCACTTTCCAGTGTCAACAGCAATGAGTACATTGAACTTTTGGGAAGCGTGATTGATATCGATGAGGCGCTTCGCTATTTTGCCACCCACAGTTTTATCATTCAGATGGACAATATGTTCACGACGTTCCAGAACTTCGGACTCTATGTGGACGCAGATGGCAAGTCGATGATGGTTCCGTGGGATTATGATCTGGGATGGGGATGTTATCGGACACCATATACATCACAGGATATTGCAAACTGGAATCTGGATAAACTCTATACACCGGATGAGCCGGGACTCGGCTATGACACGATGACACCG
This sequence comes from uncultured Eubacteriales bacterium, assembly GCA_900319095.1. Taxonomy (GTDB): domain Bacteria; phylum Bacillota; class Clostridia; order Lachnospirales; family Lachnospiraceae; genus Eubacterium_F. Next base: position 7,608 of record ONNE01000185.1, read on the forward strand.
GAACAGATCTATAAAGATTTTCCAATCTTTAATGTCATTTACCAGAATACGTCACTTCGGGAGAAAATGCACACCTATATGGAGGACTGCTCCAAGATCACGGCACTGGGCGGAACGACTTCGGACAACCGAACCTTCGCAGCCGGACGTTATGCTGAGACAATTGATATCCTGCGCCAGAAGATTGCAGCGGACAATACAGCCCTTGCGGACAATGTCTACTATCTGAATTCTGATGTCGACAATAAAGTTGGCACTCAGCCAAGTGATGCGACGAGAGGAATTCCGAACCTAAAGAAGATCATTGCGATGCGTGCGGTGGGCGTATGGCTTCAGACACAGAAAGTGAGCTCGACGGCAACCGGATACGGCTGTGACATGGGAACCGTGGGAAATGCCGGAACCGGAAGATACACCACCGATGGTATTCTCACGGCAATTGATGCCAACACCGGCATCTTTGCCTCGGCAAGCTATGCATCGACCGGAGGCAGCGGTGGACCGGGAGGCTTCGGACGAAATCAGGTTGGCCCATCATTTACAGTGACAAAGGCTGCCACAACGGATTCTGCCTATGTAAAAGTGTCCGAGGCGATTGAGGGCGAAGCGGTTCTGTATAAAATCAGCAATACCAAAGCGCCATCCGGCAGCTACACGGTCTATGTGCCGGTATCCTCTGACTGGGAGAGCGCCAGCATGTTTTCCTACAATGCTTCGACCGGGGTGCTTACCGATCTGAATGCAAAAAAACAAGACAACCTCTGCGTGGCACAGACAACCGATCTTTCGTATCTTGTTGTGACAAATGGAAAATTAAAAGCGCAGGAGGACCAACAAGCTGCCGCAACGACGCAGCCGACGGATTCCTCTGCCACTGCGACAAGTACGGCATCGACCGACAGCAGTAAGACGACCAAGGTGTCCAAACCGAAAAAGACATCCATCAAATCAGTTAAAAACTCTGCAAAGAAAACGATCACTGTGAAATGGAAAAAAGTTTCCGGGGCATCCGGATACGTGATTCAATACGCGACCAACAAAAGCTTTAAAAAGGCAAAGAAAGTCACCGTAAAGAAAGCTGGGACCGTCAAGAAAGTAATTAAGAAACTCAAAAAAGGAAAGCGGTATTATGTGCGCATCCGTGTGTACAAGACGGTTTCCGGGAAAAAATACTATTCCGGCTGGAGTGCAAAAAAATCTGTGAAGATTAAAAAGTGATAGAAAGTGTGTCATAAATATGGTATACTGAACGTTGAATAAAGGTAGAAGTGAAAAAGATTTCTGCGGAAATGAGGTAGCTATGAAGATTTTAGTGACAGGGGGAACCGGATATATTGGCTCACATACCTGTGTGGAACTCTTGAATAAGGGATTTGAAGTCGTTGTGTTTGACAATCTCTACAATTCAAAGATTGAAGTGGTGGATAAGATTGAGAGCATAACGGGGAAAAAGATAGCTTTTTACAAGGCGGATATGCTGGACAAGGAGAGTATGCGCCCGGTATTTGAAGATCACACCTTCGATGCCGTCATCCATTTTGCGGGATTAAAGGCAGTCGGAGAATCGGTCGAAAAGCCACTCTTGTACTATCAGAACAACATCACGGGGACGTTGAATCTGTGTGAGCTGATGAGTGAATACGGCTGTAAGCGGATTATATTCAGTTCCTCTGCCACGGTATATGGAGAGCCGGAGGAGATTCCGGTTACGGAGAATTGTCCGAAGGGCGCCTGCTCGAATCCCTATGGTTGGACGAAGTCCATGTTAGAACAGATTTTAAGTGATATTCAGAATTCCGATCATGAGTGGAGCGTTGTCCTTCTTCGTTATTTCAATCCGATTGGTGCACATGAGAGTGGTCTTCTCGGAGAGAGCCCGAATGGAATTCCGAACAACCTGATGCCGTATATTATGCAGGTTGCTGTTGGCAAATTACCGGAACTGGGAGTGTTTGGCGATGACTACGATACACCGGACGGAACCGGAGTCAGAGACTACATTCATGTGGTAGATCTGGCAAAAGGACATGTCAATGCCGTGGAGAAAGTGACCTCGACCAATGAAGTCAATGTTTACAATCTGGGAACCGGAAACGGATACAGTGTTTTAGATATTGTCAAAGCGTTTGAAAAGGCGAACGACCTCACGATACCGTACTCGATCAAACCGCGACGTGCCGGAGATCTTGCCTCTTATTATGCAAATCCAAAGAAGGCAAAAGAAGAGCTGGGATGGGAAGCGCAGTATGATTTAGAGAGAATGTGTCAGGATTCGTGGCGGTTTGCCAAAAAGAATTTATCATAAAAAATTAGAAATTGAAAAATGAAATTTTTAGGAGGGTATTAAAATGAGTGATGCAAAAAGTGTAATTGAGAGTGGGAAAGCCGTATTGGGAATTGAGTTTGGTTCGACCCGTATCAAGGCGGTTCTTGTGGATGATGCCAACAAGCCAATCGCATCCGGAAGCCATGAGTGGGAAAACCAGTTGGTCGATGGAGTCTGGACATACAGCATTGAGATGATCTGGGACGGCTTGCAGGATGCTTATAAAGAGATGGCAGCGGATGTTGAAAAGCAATACGGTGTGAAAGTGACAAATCTCGGAGCAATCGGATTTAGTGCCATGATGCATGGATATATGGCATTTGGAGCAGACGATGAGATTCTGGTTCCTTTCCGCACATGGAGAAATGCGATCACAGAAGAGGCATCTGAAAAATTGACAAAATTATTTAACTTTAATATTCCTCAGCGCTGGAGCATTGCACATTTGTACCAGGCGATTCTGAATGGGGAAGAACATGTAAAAGATATCTGTTTCCAGACGACTCTGGCAGGATACATTCACTGGAAGCTCAGTGGCGAAAAGGTTCTCGGTGTCGGTGAGGCATCCGGTATGTTCCCAATCGACAGTTCGACCGGTACTTATCACGCAAAGATGGTTGAGCAGTTCGACAGCGAGATTGCAGCAAAAGGGTATTCCTGGAAGCTTTTGGATATCTTCCCGAAGGTACTCAGTGCCGGTGAGAGAGCCGGAGAACTCACCGGAGAGGGAGCAAAACTTCTGGATCCGAGTGGAACACTTCAGGCGGGCGCACCGATGTGTCCACCGGAAGGAGATGCCGGAACCGGAATGGTTGCCACAAACAGTGTGGATGTGAGAACCGGAAATGTATCTGCCGGAACCAGTGTGTTCTCCATGGTTGTTCTGGAAAAAGATCTGACAAAGGTATATCCGGAATTAGATCTTGTGACGACACCGACCGGTGATCCGGTGGCGATGGTTCACTGTAATAACTGTACGTCTGACCTGAACGCATGGGTGAACCTCTTTAAAGAATTTACGGAGGCACTTGGTGTTGATGTTGATATGAATCAGCTGTTTGGAACACTTTACAACAAAGCCATGGAAGGCGATGTGGATGGCGGTAATCTGATTGCGTACAATTACATATCCGGTGAGAATATCACGGGAATGGAAGAGGGACGTCCGCTATTCGTCCGCACACCAAACAGCAAATTCAACCTTGCCAACTTTATGAGAGTGAATCTCTATTCTGCACTGGCAACATTAAAGATCGGAAATGACATTCTGTTAAAAGAAGAGGGTGTCAAGGTAGATAAATTGCTCGGACACGGTGGCCTGTTTAAAACAAAGGGTGTCGGTCAGCAGATTTTGGCAGATGCCATGGATTCACCGATTACGGTAATGGACACTGCCGGTGAGGGCGGTGCATGGGGAATTGCAGTTCTCGCCTCCTATATGATTCAAAAAGACGGCAGTGAGACACTGGGTCAGTATCTGAACAACAAGGTATTTGCCGGACAACAGGGAACATCCCTGAATCCGGATCCGGAGGGTGTAAAAGGCTTTGATGAATTTATTAAAATCTACAAGGCCGGACTCCCGATTGAGCGCGCTGCAATTGACTCAATGGAATTATAAAAACAGATGGTTAGGTGGGATTGGTGTCTGTGGAGGGAATTATGAAAGAAGTACAAAAACGTATATCGTCCTGGCTGAGCCGCAGCTACGAATATACCAATGACATACAACTTTTAAGAGCAATTCGAGAGAGTTTGATCATGATTGTTCCGATTATCATGGTTGGAGCAGCAGCCCTTGTACTACGCACCATTCCGATCAAACCGTATCTTTCCTTTGTACATCATTTTGCCGGGGGAATTATTGACACATTTCTCTCGCTGCTGTTTGATGCTACGTTTGGCATTTTATCAATTTATATGGTCATCAGTCTGTCGATGAGCTATGTAGACCGCGTGAGACATATGCCGGGAAATTCACTCGGAGCAGTCTTTTCATCACTTTTGGCATTTGGCATTTCCAGTGGGGCCTTTGTCAAGGATGCAAATCTGTCCGATACCTTTGGAACCAAAGGAATTTTTACTGCGGTCGTATGTGCTGTGTTTGGCTCCTATGTATACTGCCGGATGAGGAATAACTCCCGGACAGGCATTCATTTTTACACCGACGGAGCAGATGATGTCTACAACAATATGCTCAAGTATATTGTTCCGGTGCTTGTTGTGGGAGTGTTTGCGGCACTGTTCAATCTTTTACTGTATATTACCTTTGGTGTACACAGTTTTCAGGAAGCCTACACGAATGTAGTTGAGGCGGTATTTTTGCGGTTGCACCGCAGTTCACTGTCAGCGGCATTGTATATTTTTGCGGTACATTTTTTGTGGTTTTTTGGAATTCACGGTGGCAATGCGCTGGATATGGTGGGCAATCATGTGTTTGAACCGGCACTTGAATTGAATCAGCAGATGCTGGCAGCGGGAAAGATTCCGAGTGAAATATTCAGCAAATCGTTCTTTGACAATTTCGTCATTATGGGTGGATGCGGTTCTACGATTTGTCTGGTCTTTTCCATTTTGCTCTTTGAGAAGAAGAGAAGTTTGAGACGCTTAGCGAAAATTGCAATAGTACCAGCCGTATTTAACATGAATGAACTGATTGTATTTGGATTGCCGATCGTATACAATCCGATTATGCTCATACCGTTTTTTTTGACACCGCTTGTCTGTCTGTTCACCAGCACGGTGGCGATGAAAACCGGTTTGGTGCCGGTTGTCTCCTATCCGGTTGAGTGGACGACACCGATTATTCTGGGGGGATATTATGCGACCGGATCGGTCGCAGGATCCGTTTTGCAGATTGTCAATCTTTTGCTTGGAATCATGATCTACCGTCCGTTTATCTGGACGATGTCCCGTCAGAGTGCAAAAGACAGCAGTCGCAAAATAGGAAAATTAGTTTCAATTTTGAAGAAGAGCGAAGAGACGAGAATTCCGGTAAAACTTCTTGAACTGCAGGGCGAGATTGGATCGGTTGTCCGTTCTATCTGCGATGATCTGGAAGCGAAAATCGGAAAGCGGGAGCCGACGATGTTCTATCAGCCTCAGTATAACAATCGGGGAGAATGCATCGGTGCGGAGGCTCTGCTTCGGTGGAATCATCCGATTTATGGAAGATTGTATCCGCCATTGGTAATCCAACTCCTGGAAGAGATGGAGATGTTGACGAAGGCAGAAGAAGTAATCCTTGAGACAGTACTGGAAGATATGGATCAGATTAAAGCGGTATATGGAGAACACATCAAAATCTCAGTCAACGTAACAGGAACGACGATACCACTGGATCACTACGAATTTTTCCTGGCAGAGATGACAGAAAAATACCCACAGCATATCCCGAACATGATGTTGGAGATCACAGAGCAGGCGAGTCTGCAGATCGATGAGGATTTCATCCGGCGTCTGAACCGGATTAGAGAGATGGGATATCAGTTGGCGATTGATGATTTTTCGATGGGAAATACCTCGATCAAATATTTACAAAATAATGTTTTTGCCATGATAAAACTCGATGGAGCACTGATCAAAGATATAGAGACGAACGATCGAAGCCGCAGTATTGTGCAGACGATGACGCGGCTGGCAGAAGAATTTCATTTGCAGATCCTTGCTGAATTTGTAGAGACAGAACAACAAAAGGAACTCCTTGAAAAATTGGGATGTTTTCTCTATCAGGGTTATCTGTATAGTCCTGCCGTGCCGATTGAGAAATATCTGAATATGGCAAAAGAGAGTTAAAATCTATAAACAATCAAAAAAGAGATTCCGGTCCGTGCACTCATCATTCGGGCAGCCGGAATCTCTTTTTATTATTTGTGATACAGGGTGCGCCCGGCATAGGTGCTTCGGTAATCCGAGGGACTCTGTCCGGTTGCCTTTTTGAATGCATTGGAAAAGTTGTGATTGTCCGAAAAGCCGATTTCATAGCCGATCTGAGCGATTGGCATATTGGTGTCGGTCAGCATGGCCTTGGCGAGATCCATCTTGCGCTCGGTGATATACGTTTTGAGCGAAGTGCCGGAAATTTTTTTAAAAAAGGTCGTAATGTATTTTTCATTGTAGCCAAAGTAAGCGGCCACCTCATTGACGTAAAGCGGTTCGCGGACGCGCCAGTTGATGTAGTCGACAATATCGGAGTACAGCTGAAGCTTGCCTCCCTTTACCGATGCCTGGCGGTTCGACAGATACAGCTGGCTGAAGAGTTCGCAAAGACAGGTGGTCAGTGCATAGTTGCTCAAGTTCATGCTGCGGTATTTAATGTCGCAGTTTTGCAACTGCTTCAACAGAACAATCAGACGATCCGGTCTGGGTATGGTTTCCTGTACCGGGAGCAGGATGCGTTTTTCGTCGGCATCCGGAAGTCCCGGGAATTCGCTGTGGTGAACCGGATCGTTCTGGAGATCGTGATAGGTAAAGTGAGCCCAGTAAAAAGAGCAGTCCGAGGCCTGATAGCCGTATTGGTGACAGGGTGGGCACACAATCAGATACTCACCGGGATGAACGACATATTTTTTGTCATCTGCCGCGATGTAGAGTTCCCCCTCGGTCATGACAATAAATTCGAAATCTAAGAGCTCTCTGGACATATGAATCCAGTTTTTATCCGGAGCCTCAAATTTTCCGGACCAGTTATAGAAAAAGGGCGAATCTAAATTAAAATCAAGAATATCCATATAACTTTTTCAAACCTTTCCGCAATAGAATAATCAATTATTGTAAATAAAAACATACCATTTTTTGTATTATAACCGATTCTAAAAAAAAGCACAAGAAAAAAATACACTATATATTACAAAATCACAATACAAAAAACCACCAAAGAGAACCTAATGGTATGGTTCTTTTTTGGCATCAATGCTACAATACAAATAACAATCAAACAACTTTTATTATCGAGAAAGGAAGTATGGCTATGAGGAGAAGGGTTTTTTGCATGGGAAAAAGAACAATCGCATTTCTTATGGCGGCTGCTATGACGATGACGGGAATATCCGTCAGTGCACCGCAAACAGCTCCGGTGGTTGAGGCGAGTGACAACGTTTCATCGCTGGCAGGGGCTTCGGTCTTTGATATGACAGATGTCACCGTGACGGATGACTACTACAGCAATTCATTGACCAAAGAGATTGCTTATTTGAAAGAACTGGATGAGAATAAGCTTTTGGCAGGCTTTAAAGAGACAGCCGGATACGCAGCGGGGATGAGCAGTGAGGAAGTCAAAACCTATATGGGGACGACGCGGTATACCGGTGGTGACAACTGGGAGAATTCACTCATTGGCGGACATACGCTGGGACACTATATGACCGCATTGTCACAGGCGGTTGTCAATCCGGGAACACCCAAAGCAGATAAAATAGTATTAGAGCAAAAACTGGACAATATTGTAAGCACATTGAAAGAATGTCAGGAGAAGACAGAGAATTCCTCTGCGTGTAAAGAGGGATATATCTTTGGTGCGACCCTGTTGGGAAATACAACGAATCTGGAATTCCAGTTTGACAATGTGGAAGTGGGCAAAGAGAATATTGGAAGTGAAGCATGGGTTCCGTGGTATACGATGCATAAGATTCTGGCGGGGTTAGTTACCGCGTATGAGCTGACCGGAAACACGGATGCACTGAGCACCGCACAGAATCTGGGAGATTGGACTTATAACCGCGCCAGCAAATGGAGTGATAGCACAAGAAAGATTGTTCTGGGGATCGAGTACGGTGGCATGAACGATGCGCTGTATGAACTTGCCAAATGTACGACGGATGCCACAAAACAGAATCGTTATCTGGTAGCGGCAGCTCTGTTTGATGAGACCGTACCGGTAAAAGGTAAGTCAAAATCATTGTATCAAGGCGTGCTGGATGGAGATAAGAACTGGTTGAATGAGCTTCATGCCAACACAACGGTTCCGAAATTTTTGGGAGCACTGAACCGCTACGTCGTACTGTCAAAACTTGGCAAGCTCACCGAGTCAGATAAAATCTATCTGGAATATGCAGAGGCATTTTGGGATATGGTGGTCAATAAGCACAGCTATATCACAGGCGGAAACAGTGAGTGGGAACACTTCGGCAGAGACAATGTACTGGACTCAGAGAGGACGAACTGCAACAATGAGACCTGTAACACGTACAATATGCTCAAGCTGAGCCGTCAGCTGTTTATGGTAACCGGAAAGAAAAAATATGCCGATTTCTATGAAAAAGTATTGATCAATGCGATTATGGCATCTCAGAATCCTGAGAGTGGTATGAGTATGTATTTCCAGCCAATGAAGTCCGGATATTTTAAAGTATACAGTACAAAAACACAGGATTTTTGGTGCTGTACCGGATCCGGTATGGAGAACTTTACCAAATTAAATGACAGTATTTATTATTACAAGGGAAACAACCTGATTGTCAATCAATACCGCTCTTCGGTTGTAAACTGGAAAGATAAGGGACTTACTCTGACACAGGAGGCAAACCTTCTCACGGGAACCAAACAGACCTTCACAGTAACCGGTGACTCCGTGAATGAAAATGTGGCGATTTTGTTCCGCATCCCGGACTATGCAGCAGGGGATGTGACCATTCAGGTCGATGGATCTGATTATAATTATACACAGACAGATGGATATGCCAAGGTAGAGGGACCGTTTGCCAATGGAACCGTAATCGAGGTTACGATTCCGGAAGAGGTTACTTATG
>ONNE01000187.1 GCA_900319095.1 uncultured Eubacteriales bacterium
AGCATCAAATATTTGTACTGAGATATGATTTGTTCATAAATTGGTTGTGAGCCACGAAAATCCAATTGAATCACTCTATCACCTCGCTCTCTGTGTATCAAGTGTACCACCTCGAGCAACACACTTGATACACTTAATATACACAACCCAAACTAAAATGTCAAGCATTTTTTGATTGACTTACCGCACTTGTTCCTTTATAGTATTTGTAGTACATTGATTTAGAAATGGAGATTGTTATGTTGACCAAGTATTTATTTTTATTTTTCGTTTCTATGGTTCCCGTTGTCGAGTTAAGGGGATCTCTGATCATTGCCGGTGGTTATGCCAATGCATATCCTTCTTTTTCCATGCCTCTCGCCTATGTGATCTGTGTCATCGGAAATATGCTCCCGGTTCCTTTTATTTATTTATTCGCAAGAAAGATTCTCGAGTGGGGAGCCGACAAAAAATACATTGGCAGATTCTTTCGGTTTTGTCTTGAGAAAGGGAAAAAGGGTGGAGAAAAACTGGAGGCAAAAGCGGGACGGGGTCTGTTTGTCGCCCTGCTTCTCTTTGTCGGCATTCCGCTTCCCGGAACGGGTGCATGGACCGGAACACTAGCTGCAAGTTTTCTGGATATGAAGTTTAAACCGACGATTCTGGCCGCTATGGGCGGTGTCATTCTTGCCGGGATCATCGTCGGCACCTTATCCTACTTTGGATTTAATATAGGGATGTCTCACTGAGACACCCCTTTTTGGATCGATCTATATTTTTTTCTATTATTTTTTGAATTTTCTTTTGTATTGGCAGATTTCAAAATGCACCTCGCCACTCTCATAGACATCCATCCGGGCATAGGTCGGAATATGTCCCTCCTGTCTCGGTTTTGAGATGCTTCCCGGATTCAACAGGGTCACCCCCTCTTCTTCTTCACAGAAGGGAATATGCGTATGACCAAACATTACAATATCAGCCCCCTGCATCAGTGCCCATTTTTTGAGGGCATCCATCCCGCCATAATTGAGATAACGGTGTCCATGCGCCATGACAATCTTTTTCCCCGCAAATTCAATCTCAAGTTCCTGCGGAATGTCCGAGCTGTAATCACAGTTTCCTCTTACCATGTAAACCGGATACGGAGTGCTGCGACGCAGCCGATCGGCATCGCCTTCCACATCGCCCAAAAAAAACACAGCCACGGCATCCGGATATTGTTTCAACACATCTAAAAGATTCTCCAAGCGACCATGAGAATCGCTAAAAATCAGTGCCCGCTTCATACATTCCCCCGCTTCTTTAAAATCTCGACCATCTTGCGAACCGCGATTCCTCTGTGGCTGATTGCATTTTTCTCTTCCGGCTCCATCTCTCCGGTCGTACATCCGCGCTCCGGAAGAAAAAAGATCGGATCATAGCCAAATCCATTCTCACCTTTTGGCTCATGGGCAAGCTTTCCCTCAATTACTCCTGTCGCCGTTTCCACTGTTCCATCCGGATAGGCACAGGCTATCACGCACACAAAACGGGCATCCCTCTTTTCATCCGGAACCCCCTCGCACCGTCGCAGAATCTCTGCGTTTTTTATATCATAGGAGGTATCCTCGCCCATAAATCTGGCAGAATAGATTCCCGGCTCTTTGTTCAAAGCATCCACTTCAAATCCCGAGTCATCTGCCAGCACCATTTTGCCGGTTGCCTCCATCACAGCCTTTGCTTTGATCACTGCATTTTCTTCAAATGTCTTCCCGTTTTCTTCAATGTCGAGATCCAGTGCTAAATCCTTCATGGACAAAATCTCATAGTCCTCTCCTAACATCTGCTGAAACTCGCGCACTTTTCCCTGATTACCGGTAGCAAAAACCAATGTTGTCTTACTCATGCTCCTTTGTCTCCTTTCTTCTTTTTGGCTTGTCTCCCATATATTGATATAAATACGTCTTCATCATTCCATTGTATATTTTTCGGTTTTTGGTTGCTTTCTTTCTGTCTCCCCCCTGCGCAATCGCTTTTTGTGCATCTTCAAAGCCACTCAAAAGAAAGAATGACCACGTATCGTTCTCCGACATAACCTGTCCAATCGTCCGGTATAGATCGTACATATTTTCCTTTGTATCCAGCCGCTCACCGTATGGTGGATTGCTGATCACGAATCCATATTTCTTTGGGTTGTGAAAGTCCTTTACTTCTCTCTGCTGAAAATGAATCTTATCCTCAACGCCAGCCAGAGAGGCATTCGCTCTGGCCATCTTTAATGCCTCTTCACTTATGTCATATCCCTGGATATTTACTTCGACATCCCGCTTGATTCTGGCATCTGCCTCTTCCACGGCATCATACCAGATTCTCTTTTCAAAAAGATTGGTCCATGTCTCGGCAGTGAATTCTCTCTCAAGGCCGGGAGCCAGATCCATCGCGATCATAGCTGCCTCAATTGGTATCGTTCCACTCCCGCAGAACGGATCGACAAGCACACGGTCCGCATGCCATGGTGAGAGCAGCAAAATCGCAGCAGCCAGCGTTTCCGTTACCGGTGCCGGTGCGGTAAATTTGCGGTATCCTCTCTTGTGCAGGGATTCTCCGGTCGTATCCAGACCGATCGTGACAATGTCTTTTACAATACTGATCCTCAGCGGATACAAAGCTCCGCTCTCCTCAAACCAGTCTGTGTGATAGGTTTTTTTCAAGCGCTCTACCATTGCTTTTTTCACAATTCTCTGTATATCGGACGGACTAAAAAGCTTACTGCTGACAGAATTCGCTTTTGTAACCCAGAATTTTCCATCTCTCGGTATATAATCTTCCCATGGGATCGATTTTACATTTTCAAACAATTCATCAAATGTCACCGCTCGAAAGCACGCCACTTTTATCATAATTCTCTCGGTCGTGCGAAGAAAAAGATTGGACCGGGCAACCCCGGTCTGATCCGTCGCAAAAGAAACTTTTCCATTATCAACCGATGTAATCTCATATCCGAGATCGGCAATCTCTCTTTTTAATACTGCTTCCATGCCAAAATGACATGGTGCTATCAGTTCATACTGCTCCATACTTCCTCATTTCATCTGTTTTTATGTAACTTTAGTCTCAAGGGCGAGACTCTCATCTCGCCTCATACCCTCCCATGACACTGAGCGTGTACATTCCTCGCCTTGACAGGCGCTTCGCAACCATCAGACTGCGTGAGCCGTGATCACAGTAAAAGATGAATCGCCTGTATTTTTCCAGCTCACCAATATATCTTCCCAATTGATCATAGGGAATGTTTTTTGCTCCCGGATAATGCCCTCTCGCAAATTCTGCCGGCTCCCGCAAATCGACCACAATCGTCCCTGAATCCAGATGCATATGCGATAGGGAATCCCACGTTATCATTTCTGATTTCATAAGAAAAAGCCTTTTTCTTATAATCTATTCAGCCTATGAAAAAATGCCACCCAATCCGAAGACAGAGCTGACTCGTCTCTCCTGATTGGATGGCACTCTCACATCAATTCCATTTCTTTTTTACTCAGTCACAATCCGTAAAATCATCGTCCACATCCGTAGCTCTGTTTTTACTGGAATTTTTCATCGAGTTTTTGCTAGCATTTTTCGTTTTTTTCTTGCTCACATTTTTGCTTGCCTTTTTGCTAACATCCGATGACTGATCGGTACTTGCGTCGTTGTACTCATCCACAAAATTCTTTGCCATGATACTAACCTCCTATACTGATTTCACAAATTTCTGCGGATTGATTTCCACATTTCACTGGTTAGTATCTCTCTTAAGGCAAAAATTATTCAGTTTTATTTTTTGTCAGGCTTTTCCAACCGATCCAAATAATTCCATTTTTTCCTTAACGGTCTGCTTGATTGCTTCCGTTCCCGGAGCCAGAAGTTTACGAGGATCAAATCCTTTACCCTCCAAATCTTTTCCAGCCTCTATGTATTTGCGCGTTGCCTCCTGGAACGAGAGCTGACACTCTGTATTTACATTAATCTTTGATACACCGAGCGAAATTGCTTTCTTAATCATGTCAGCCGGAATACCCGTTCCACCGTGAAGAACCAGAGGCATCGTTCCTGTCTTCTGCTGAATCGCATCCAGCGTCTCAAAGCTAAGACCTGCCCAGTTATCCGGATATTTACCATGAATATTTCCGATTCCTGCTGCCAGCATGGTAATTCCCAGATCCGCAATCATCTTGCACTCATCCGGATCCGCACACTCACCAGCTCCGATGACACCATCTTCCTCGCCACCGATCGAACCAACCTCTGCCTCAATGGACAATCCTTTTTCCTTACAAATTGCAACCAGTTCCTTGGTCTTCTCAACATTCTCCTCAATCGGATAATGTGATCCGTCAAACATGATAGAAGAGAAACCTGCTTCAATACAAGCTTTTGCTCCCTCATAGCTGCCGTGATCCAGGTGAAGAGCAACCGGAACTGTAATATTTAACTCTTCCAACATAGCGGTAACCATGCCGACTACCGTCTTGTAACCGCACATATACTTGCCTGCTCCCTCAGAAACACCGAGGATCACCGGTGAATTCAATTCCTGTGCGGTGAGAAGGATCGCCTTTGTCCACTCCAGATTGTTAATGTTGAACTGTCCAACGGCATACTTTCCTGCCTTTGCTTTTGTAAGCATATCTTCTGCTGATACTAACATTTATGATACCTCCATTCGTACACGTTTTCCCGTGTCTTTTACTAACAAAATAACTAAAGAATAGGATAACACAAATTTCTTTTTTTCGCAACTATTAAAACCGCCGGGAATGAAAAACACGAAACAATGCCACCAAAAAAAGAATTCCGCGAAATATGAGTTCTGCACACATCACATACCACACTCCGGTCAAACCGTAGGAGGCCACCACAAGCGCTGACAGGGGAAGTCTCACAAACCACATACTTGCCAGATTTAATGCACTTGGAATACCGGTTCTTCCCAGCCCTCTCAGCACTCCCTCGACGACAATGGACG
>ONNE01000123.1 GCA_900319095.1 uncultured Eubacteriales bacterium
CGTGATAAAGAAGCATGAAGCGGAGTATGATGAGAACGTGGTATACGAAGAATTATTACCGGTGTTGAGACAGCAGGAAGAATATGTGGGCGTGTGATCTGGTCGGAAAAGCACTTGCGGTAAAACGTTGGTGCTTTTTGTTGGAAGTGCTGGGATGACAAGAAATGAAGTATATGATATAATGTCAAGAGAAGGAATTTATGCCAGAAAATATTTTTATCCGCTCACATCAGATCAGGAGTGTTTTGGCTTGGCGTATATGAATAATGATTTGCCAGTGGCAAGAGAATTGGCAAGACAAATATTATGTCTGCCGATTTATGAGGGATTGAACGAGGTGGATATAAGATGGATTTTGGATTTAATATCAGGTGGTGAATAGGTGAAAAAGGCAGCAGTATTTGGAGTTGGGTCATTTTTTGAGCAGCATTACAAATTTTTGATTAAAAAATACGAGTTGATTGTATTGGCGGATAATAATCCGGATAATCAACGAAAAAAAATACATGAAATTGAATGTGTTCCACCGGAAGAATTAAAGGACTTTTCGTTTGATGTTTTGATTGTTGCAGTTTATTGGAAACAGCACCGAGAAAAAATATTAGAACAAGTAAGTTTTCTGGATTTGAAAAATGTAAAAATAATTATGGCAGAAGAATGTACACCTCCGGTTTTTGATAATAAAAATTTTGGAAAAGGTTTTGTCGATTATACAGATGAATTTAATAATCATATTGTAATTGAAGATAATGTGCCTGTTGGAAATAGTATTATTGTGCGTCTGTCGGGAGTGAATAATTTTGTCAAAATAGAGAAAGGCGTCATTGTCAGTGAACAATTACATCTTGTATGTATTGGCGAAGATAATGTGTTTCACATGGAGGAGAACACTTCAGTCATGTCTATGCACTGTGAAGTGTCAGAACATGGGAGGATACACATAGGGAAAGATTGTATGTTTTCTTGGGGCATACAGTTGATTCAACATCCGGCTCATCCGATTTATGAAAAAGAGACAGGAAAGAGAGTTAATGTTTCAAAAAGTATAGATATTGGAGAACATGTCTGGATTGGTAAAGAAGCTATACTACTGAATGGATTTGCGATAGGAAGTGGTTCTGTAGTAGGACATGCGAGTGTGTCATCGGGAAAGTTTGGTGAAGATCAGATTGTGGTTGGCAATCCGGCCAAAGTTATTCGTGAGAATATTTGCTGGAAAAGGGATGTGGTGGGATACTATCCGTTGAATAGTCTGTAAATTGTTTTTCAGTTATTATATATGGTTACTAAAAAGAATAAGATTGGAAATATAAAGTGAGAGGATGAAAAAATGAAATTTTGTGACAGACCTTTTAAATTTATGTGGGTAGCAAGACGGTTTGACGGTTCGGAACAACCGATGACTGTTCCTTGTGCGTGGTTGAATATCAGTGGACTGGAAGACACGGATCTTACGAAAAATTCAGTGGAAGAGATATGGAACAGTGAAACGTTCGAAAAAGTAAGAGAGTCGATCAAAGATGGATCGTTTCGCTATTGTAATTGTGTGACATGTCCCTTTTTGGCAAATGACAGTCTCCCGGATTTGTCAGAAGAACAGTTTAAAATAGTAACTGTGAAGAAGGAGATACCAAGCCAGTTCAATCTTGCTTTTGACAGAAAATGTAATCATGCCTGTCCATCGTGTCGTCATTCTATTTATAAAAACACAGAAAAAGTACAGCGTGAAGTTGAAATAATTGGAGAAAAATTACTGCCGTACTTAAATAAAGCGGATTACATTAATTCCAACGGACAGGGAGATTTTTTTGCAAGCAAGGAAAATTTAGATATATTTCGCCGGTTAAAACCAGAGAACCCAAACTTTGAATTGTCGATCGAGACAAATGGGACTCTGTTTGATGAAAAACATTGGAAGCAAATAGAACATCTGAGTCAATATGAAATCTTTGTTAATATTACACCGAATAGTTTTGAGAGAAGCACATATGCCTATCTGAATGGGGGGTTTGATCTCTTAGAAAAGTTGGAAGAAAACCTTCATTTTGTAAAAAAATTACGCGAAGAAAACAAAATTAATCGTCTGAATTTGATTGCTGTAGTTCAAGATACCAATGTTAAAGAAATGCCGGCCTTTATAGATAAGTGTATTGATGTGTATCATGCGGATGAGGTCACGGTGCGCCCGATTTATAAATGGAATTATTTGACAGCAGATGAACACTGGTTTAAGAATGTGTCGAATCCGCTTCACCCATATCACCAGTATTATCTGGATATGTTAAACTCTGATGCGATGAAGCGCAAAGAAGTCTACAGTTGGGGCTGTGAAGTGATGCAGCCACAGGAACATCCTGCGTATGTATATCGGACGATGACAGATATTTTATCTAAAATTATGATGATTTCAGATTTAGAAGAACGGCTGAACCGGTATTTTATGGATCGACAGATAGAAGAACTGTATCTTTATGGTACAGATTCTGTGGGACAGGCAATCGAAAGTGTTTTTCGAAGACCATCTGTACATGTTCGCTGCAAAGAAGTATTGTGCAGAGAAAAAATAAACACTTATGAATCAACGGAAAAAGATGTGATACTGGTTACGAATTTTTACAATTTTGAGCCGATTCAAAGAGATTTTGAACTCAGAGAATTTAAAGGTAAGTTGATTCGGTTGGATGATCTTATCCGTGATTTAAGTGATGGTGATAACAATGAGTGAAGATATCATGGTAACGGTTTTTCTTACCTGTTATAATCATGAAAAATATATCGAGCAGGCGGTGGAGAGCTGCCTGCATCAAAACACCCGCTTTGAGTATGAAGTGATTGTGGAAGACGATGCGTCATCTGATCGCTCGCAGGAGATTCTAAGCGGGCTTGCAAGCCGTTATCCGGAGCGGCTGAAGGTGGTGCTAAATCAGGAAAATCGTAAAAATGTCAATGCCTATCATGCGATTTCTAAATCCAGAGGGAAATACATTGCCTGTCTGGATGGAGATGATTTTTGGTGCGATGATGACCGGCTGCAAAGAGATGTCGATTTTTTAGAAGAGCATCCGGAGTATTATGCTGTCTGCAATGGGATCTGCGTTGTGGATGAAGAGGGAAGCCCGATCCCCCAAGAGGAAATAGCAGAACAAAACATTCGTTTTTGGGAATTTTCAGAAGATGTATTTTACCGGGAGGATTTTGAACAGTGGAAGATGCCGGGACAGATTGGAGCGATGACATTTCGCAATTTTTTCTTAGAAAAGGAACATGACTACAGTATTTGTTATAAGGCGCACTCCATCGTTGGTGACAGAACGGATGTGTTGATTTCGGTTCTCCATAATCCGATTGCAGTGAGAAAGAAGATCGTATCCTGTTATCGCTTCGTTCGCAACAGTAGTGCGGGCAATTTTATGTCGATGTACCGGGAGCGGGGGTTGATTGCAGAGGATTATCGGATGATGTGTAAATTTGAACAGTTTGCAAAAGAAGAATTTGACACACCGATTCGTCTGGAACAGGTCAAGAAAGACCGTTATATCGCTGCGGTCTGTACGTGGATGAAGCACCCGTCAAGAGAAACGGCAAAGCAGGTTCGTGAGATTCGAAAGTGGAGCAGACAGCCGATTCGTTATACCTGCTATTGGTGGAAAATTGTATGGACGAAAACGATTCAGTGGAAGATCCGACACACAGATGCCAGGGTTGACTTATAGATTTTGGCAGATATGTCGATATACTAATTAGAGTTTTAATATCATTTGAAAGTATAACAAATAATATGAGGTAAAAACAATGTCAAGAGAAGAATTTGTAAAAGAATTAGAAGAAATTTTGGAGACGGAAGAGGAATTGACCGAACAGACTGTTCTCGATGAGATTGAGGAGTGGGATTCTCTCTCAAAGTTGTCACTTATGGCATCAGCCAAAAAGGAATTCAGCAAAAATCTGACGGCAGCGATGGTACGTGAATTCAAGACAGTCGGAGATATTTGCGATGCGCTGTTTTCAGAATAAATGAGGAAATTATGGTAGGAAAATTTGACGATATCGAGATTCGGGGAATTGTGACATGTATTCCAAAAAACGAAGAAGATATGCAAGAGTTTGTGGAGCACTTGGGTGAAAAACGGGTAAAAAAACAAATTCGCATGACAGGAGTTAAGTCAAGACATATTTCACATACTTCTCAGATGGTGGCAGACCTTGCGATACCGGCTGCGAAGACGCTGATGGACAGGCTCTCATGGAAGCCGGAGGATATTCGGGTTCTGGTTCTGGTGACGCAGCATCCGTCTTTTGTCACACCGGCAACTTCTTTTTTTATTCAGAGGGAACTTGGAATTTCGAAAGAATGTCTGGTTTTTGATGTGAATCTTGGTTGTTCCGGATATGTATCCGGACTTCGTATTGTCTCTTCTTGTCTCAGACAATTCGGTTTGGAACAAGGGAATCCAAAAGGAATTCTTTTGGCAGGAGATATTCAGAGAGATCCCTATCAGGTTGGTCCCAAGACGGCAGATCAGTGGGCAGATATGATGCTGTTCGGAGATGGTGTCAGTGCAACGGGAATTGAGTTGACACAAGAGGGGAGCCCTTATTTTTTTGAGGAGTACTCGGATGGCTCTGATTTTTTGACTCTCTTGCAGGAGCATGACAGAGCGAGGGTCATGGATGGAGAGAGGATTTTTGAATATGCGATCAATGATGTGACGGATTATATTGGCCAGTTTTGTGAGGCATTACCAAAGGAACTGACACGACCGGAGTTTTATGTTTTTCATCAGGCGCAAAAATTCATGTTGCAGAATGTAGCGATGGTCCTATCAATTGATGAAGAAAAAATGCTGTATTCGTTGGAGCATCATGGCAATACGTCCAGTGCTTCCATTCCGTTGGCGATTTGTCTGAATCGCGATAGGATTCGACGGTATGATGCCGGAAAAATTCCACTTTTGTTGTGTGGATTCGGAATGGGGTTGTCCTGTTCAATTGCGTATTTGTCCGTCGATACAAATCTGGTTTTAGAACTTGTAGAAAGTGATGAGAAAATACCCTATAAGAGGCAGAGTGAATGAATAAGAACATTTTGATAACCGGTGGTTCAAAGGGAATTGGATATGGGACAGCGAAGTATCTTTTGGAGAGGGACGGATATACCGTCGTTCTGGTAGCAAGAGACGAACAGGGCATGAATGAGTTGCGGGATCGATATCCGGCTAAGGTGTTTGTGGTTCCGTTTGATCTGACAGAACACGACAAGATTGAGGAAATCTTTAAGTTCTGTCTGGCTCATAACCTGAAATTGGATGGGATGCTGCA
Organism: uncultured Eubacteriales bacterium; assembly: GCA_900319095.1. Classification (GTDB taxonomy): domain Bacteria; phylum Bacillota; class Clostridia; order Lachnospirales; family Lachnospiraceae; genus Eubacterium_F. The sequence goes on from ONNE01000123.1 coordinate 5,320, forward strand.
CGCAGCAGGAATCAGCGAAGACATTCCCCTCAGAGCGGTGGATTCATCGGATATGAAAAGGACATTTGACATCAATTATTTTGCAGCGGTGCAGCTGGGACGTTTTTTTTCGATGAAGAAGTATTCATCCACGGGAGCCAGTGCCATTTATATGTCTTCGCTGGCATCTTATATGGCGGAGAGCTCCATGTCTCAATACGTGGCATCCAAGTGTGCGGTCAACGCACTGGTAAAAGTGATGGCAAAAGAAGGGGTCAGGAGAAAACTTAGGATCAATGCGATTGCGCCCGGATTTGTGGATACCCGGATGACATGGAGAGAGAGGGACTTTCTGGAGGATTTTGAGGAGAATTTAATTATTAAGCAGCCATTTGGAGTGATTCCGATTGAGCAGATTGCCTGTTTGGTTGAGTTTTTGCTCTCAGAGAGGTCTGCCTTTATAACAGGTGCGATTATTCCGGTGACAGGCGGACAGGGAATCGGAGGTTAGCCATGTATTCAGAAATTGCTGATATAAAGATATCCGGAATGTGTTCGGTTCTTCCGGAACATACGGTGGACAATCTTTCCTATGCAGATGTTTTTGGAGAAGAGGAAGTAAAAAAACAGATCAAAGTAACCGGCATTAGAACGAGACGGTGTCTGACCGGAGAGCAGACCATCATGGATTTGAATCGGTTTGCGGTCGACACGATCATGCGTCATACCGGATGGCATGGTGGCGAGGTAGGAGTGGTTATTTATGTATCGGCATATGGTAACACGCCGATTCCTGCCACGGCATATGAGCTGATGAGACAGATGGGAGCCGGTGAGGACTGTATCGGCTTTGATATCAATCTGGGATGTTCTGCTTTTGTCAATGGACTGTATACAATGTCCGCACTGCTGTCCGGGATGCCGGATGGCGCAAAGGGAGTGTTGGTTGTGTCAGACTCCACATCGATTGGCGGCGATCATGCGGACAAAACGGTGAGTATGTTGTCCGGGGACTGTGCGTGTGCGATAGCGGTTGAAAAAGCTCGTGGTACCACCATGAAATTCATGCAGAAGTTTGATGGAAGCCGATATGATTATCTGGTGAGAAAAGATGTCGGGCACAATTTACAGATGGATGGCATGGCGGTGTTTAACTTTGCGATTACGGATGTGGCAGACAGCATCCGGGACTTTTTTGTCAAGTTTGGATTGAGTCAGGAAGAAGATTTTGACTACTTTATTTTACATCAGGCACAGAAATTTATTGTAAATAAAGTGGCCGGTTTTTCAGATATACCAAAAAAGAAATTGTTGATTTCATATAATCAGTATGGCAATACGGGAGGACCTTCCCTTCCGGCAACGGTGTGTGCCAATATTCAGACACTCAGAGAAAAAGAGAAGGTAAATCTCTTTTTTGCCGGATTTGGATCGGGATTATCATGGGCCTTTGTGACGGTTCAGATGAAGAGTTCCGATGTGATAGAACCTTTCTATACCGACGAGGTTTGGAGACAAGAGTGAAAGGATAATGAGGATATGGTTGTTGAAGGAAGATTGCGTATATGTGGCATACAGGCAGTTGAGTCCTGTGATTCGGAGAGGGCGAGAGTGCAGAAAGTATCGGATCTTGGCTTTGCGGCAGCAAAAAAATTGATCCGGGCATTGTCATGGCAAGAGGATGAGATACGGTTGCTGCTTTTATTTACGCAGACATCGGATTATCTGATTCCCTCTACGGCATCTCTTCTTCAAAAACGGCTTCAGATTGGTTCAGACTGTCTGGTATATGATGTAAATGCAGGAGCAGATTCTTTTGCCAAGGCATTTCGCATGAGTGATGCGATGATGAATGCGATGGATGAAGATGCCAGGGGGATTTTGGTTTTTTCAGATGCCTACCGGGAGGATGAAAAAAAACATGCGGTTGCCGTAGCCGTTCAGCGGGATGAAAAACAAAAGATGCGAATCTTTGGAGTTTCTTTTAGTGACTGGTCAGACCGCTTTGTGGCAGAAGAAAAATATTGTTCTGCCACTCTTAAACAGCCAATTGGTGAAGAATTGATACAGGCTGCCTATGAGGATTGGAGAAAACTTCTCCATGAATCCTCTACGGATGATATGGCATCCGTGGAAATCAAATCGTTGGATGTCCGGGAAAATCACAGTGAATCAGTTTTGTGTGAACTGGTAAAGAAATATTCGGGAGAACCGATGAGGTGTTCCCTGTTCAGTGCAGGAGCCGGAGTGTCAGTAGGAGGGCTATCCTTTTTGTGTCAGGAAAAAATCTATTGTGATTGGGATTCAACGGATGAGAATTATGATGATTTGCAACACGACCGCGTGTTGGATCAATAGAAAAAATTAAGGAATGCCTCAATGTGAGGGCGGATTCCGGAAAGAAGGTTATTATGTCAAATTTAGAAAAATATGATGAGGTATTTATGGAGAGTCTCTCTGTGGGCAAAGATGAGCTGTCAGGACTTTCTTATCAGAGTATACCGGCTTGGGATTCGGTAGGACATATGGATTTAGTGGCAGAGCTTGAAGATGCCTTTGAAATCACTTTGGAGACCGATGATATCATTGACTTTAACTCGTATGAAAAGGGAAAAGAAATTTTGAAAAAATACCAGATCGAGTGTTAGGAGGCATATTTTGTTACAGGGAAAAAATGCAGTCATTACCGGATGCAATCGCGGAATTGGAAAGGCCTGTATGGAAGTATTTGCCAGACAGGGGGCCAATTTGTGGGTGTGTGTAAGAGAAAAAAATTCTGAATTTCTCGAATATGTAGATTTTTTGAGAGAATCTTGTCAGGTAGAGTGTACCCCTCTTTTTTTTGATCTTTTGGATACGCAGGCGATGAAAGAGGCCTATATGACAATCAAAAAAGAGAAAAAACCGGTGGATATTCTGGTA
>ONNE01000189.1 GCA_900319095.1 uncultured Eubacteriales bacterium
AAGAGGTTACTTATGAGAATCTTACGGATCCGGATGCTACCGAAACCTATGGATTCAAATATGGTCCGTTTGTTCTGGCAGCCGATCTCGGAACACAGGGTACTTCTTCCACTGATATCGGTGCGACCGGTGTGACCGTTGATGTGCCAAAAGCATCGATACTGGAGTCGGAGAGCATTCAGATCAATGTCTCGGTCGGACAGATGAGTGACTGGCTCGAAAATATCAATGAATATATGGTTAAAAAAATAGACGGAGATTCCATTTCTTTCGAAATGAAGGGAACGGATCATGATTATACATTTGTACCGTATTATCAGATCTATCAGTCGCGCTACGGAATCTATTGGAACTTTAGCGCAGATGAGAATGGAATCGTCCTGAATGCAAAAAAGAGTGCCCGTGATAAGAAACAGCTGGATGTCGTTCAGCCGGGATATGGTCAGAACGAGTTGGATGAAAAGCACGCATTTGTAGACAACGGCTCGACGGGAGATTCCGGTATTCTGCATCGATATGCAAATGCGGAGGGAAGCTTCTCCTATCGCATGGTTGTATCAGAAGAAGAGGATACGACACTGGCCTGTCAGTTCCTGAAAGAAGAAAACGGCAAGACCATCAAAATCACGGTGGGCAATAAGGTGATCGCACAGGATACGCTGGATTACGATGGCAAAGAGGATATGTACACAAAATTCTACACTATTCCAAAAGAGACTGCGCTTGCCAATATCGATAATGAGTACAGCAATGAAGACGGAGAACGGGTTGTAAGAATTACATTTGCGAGCAACGATGACAAAACATCAGCGACTCTTTGCGGAGCCGTATACACCTATGAGGCAATCGGCACGGTGGCTAATCTGGTATCTGCCGAGGCAGACAAGGGCGACCTGACATTTGAAGAGGATACAATTAAAGTGTTCTTAGCAAAAGATGACAAAGAGGTCGGCATTACCTTTGGGCTTGAGGATGACAATGGATATATCACATTTGATGGCAAAGCGTTTGACGAGACAAAAGCAAAGAAATTTGATATGGGAAGCGTTCGAAAATTATCCGGAACGATTCGCGTATATGCAGAAGACTTTACAACCTACAAAGACTATAAACTGTTGATTCAAAAAGATTATGAAAAAGATGAATCCGTCGAGTATTTTGTAGATTGCGGTGATCTCAATGTAACAACGGTCTCCTCCGGAGATTTGCTGGGCAAGAGAAATTCCGTGACCGAGCAGGCATATGGAACCGATCCGGTCACCGGCTACAAATGGGGAATTGTTGATTCGATTTCGACTCCGCTTATGAACGGAAGTTCAAACAGCACAGAGGATGCTGTCTATACTGATCAGACATGGCCATATGAGAACGGAGGTTGCGTAGACGGTGACAGCAAGATGAAGACCAACCGCTACACAAAGAATCAATTTGAAAATGGGGTTTCCGTGAGATTCTTAGACTATGCCTTTGAACTGGATAACGGTGATTACAATGTTGAAGTCGGATTTGCCAATCCTTGGAACTGTTCCAACAATCCGAATCTGTATGCGAATTTAGACAAGGAAGACGAGGTGACGATTGCGACTCACATCGGTGTTGGCGGTGGCAAAGTCGTGAAAGGAACGGTCACTGTCACGGATGGAGAACTGACGCTGAATGCGAGAAGCGATGCCAATGACAGCACGACACTGGCAATCAACATCGCCTATATAAAGATTTCCAAGGTGGTAAATCAGGAAGAGTCGGGTGATGGTCAGAAGACAGAAGATAAGCAGGCGGAGACAGAGAAACAGCAGCAGACTCAGACAGAGACTAAGACGGATGCGACAGCAAGTCAGAAAGCTGCGGATACGACAACACAGACAACGACATCGACGAAAAAGGAGACTACCAGCTCTTCGAAAAAGACCATGAAGCTGTCCAAGGTGAAAGTGAAAAAAGGAAAGAAAACCATCACCGGATATGTATCGGTTAAGAAGGCAACCGTTAAGATTAAGGTAGGAAAGAAAGCTTACAAAAAGGCAACGGTAAAAGGGAAGAAATTTACATTGAAGACCGGTAAGCTTAAAAAAGGAACCAAAGTCACGATCAAAGTGACAAAGAGTGGTTATAAGACGCTTACCAAGAAATATACGGTTAAATAATTTAATTTAAGAGACGATACCATTCCCTTATAGCAAGAGAGTTTAATCAACATATATAGGTTGGTTAAACTCTCTTTTTAGTTGATTGTTGAAGGGAAAAAAGGTATACTGATACTATTAGAAGGTAATATCGGATCTTTAAAAATGGAGGGGAATATGGCAAGGATAAACTATGTGGACAAAAAAGAGGTACAGATCACGGATATTTATTTTGATGAGGCGCTGGGGCTGGATGCTGCCAATTTGTTAAAACTGGATGCAGACCGCCTTCTGGCGGGATTTCGGGAGACGGCAGGGTACATCGCCGGCATGGATGAGGAGCACATTCAGTCCTTTATGAAAGGGAAAAAAAGATACGGAGGTCACTGGGAAGATTCACTGATTGGCGGACATACGCTGGGACACTATATGACGGCGGTGGCACAGGGGGTGATCAATCCGGGGCTGTCCGATGATGAGCAGGCAAGACTGAATGAGAGGCTGGATCAGATTATACAGGGGCTCAAAGAGTGCCAGAGGCTGACAGAGGGAACCGAGTATGAGGGATATCTGTTTGGAGCAGAGCTGAACGGAAATACAGAGAATATCGATTTTCAATTTGACAATGTGGAAAAGAACCTTGCGAATATCATGACTCAGGCGTGGGTTCCCTGGTATACCATGCACAAGATTCTGGCGGGGTTAGTGGATGCCTATGCAGTGGCGGGAAATACAGACGCACTGACCGTTGCCCAGGCATTGGGGACATGGATATCGAACCGGGCAAACCGCTGGGATGAAGATACACAGAGAACGGTACTCGGCATCGAGTACGGTGGCATGAACGATGTGCTCTATGAGTTGTATAAAGTGTCTGAGGCGCCAAATCGGGAAGAGTTTTTGCGCGCGGCACACCGCTTTGACGAAGTGGAACTGTTTGAGAGAGTAAAAAAAGGTGACAGGAATTGTCTTCAAAATATTCATGCGAACACAACGATTCCAAAGTTTCTCGGTGCGCTCTGCCGGTATGAAGTGCTGCCGGAAGAGACCGGATATTTAGAATATGCAAAGGCTTTTTGGGATTTTGTGATTGAAAGACAGAGTTATGTGACTGGCGGAAATAGTGAAGATGAACATTTTCGGGGAGACTTTTCACAGAATACCATCCGCGATAATGTAAACAACGAGACATGTAATACCTATAATATGTTAAAACTCAGCCGTAGACTGTTTGTGATCACAGGGGATAAAAAATACGCAGATTACTATGAAAACACGTTGATCAATGCGATTATGTCCTCGCAGAACCATGAGACCGGAATGACGATGTATTTTCAGCCGATGGCATCCGGCTATCACAAGGTTTTTAGTACATTGGAAGATAGTTTTTGGTGCTGCACCGGTTCCGGTATGGAAAACTTTACCAAATTACAGGATAGCATCTATTTTCAAACAGAGAATCAGATCATCGTGAATCTGTATCTGGCTTCGATTCTTCGCAGAGAGAATTTTACATTAGAGCAGCAGGGGGATCTGAGTGTCTCCGATACGATTTCGTTTGTCATTGATGCAGAGGCCGGCTGTGAGAAGGAACTGCTGCTGCGCATCCCGGATTGGTCGTCCGATTCTGAGACAGGCGGGGCGAAGGTGGTAGTCCGGTTTGACGATGAAGTGTGTGAATGTGAAAAAGAGAAGGGGTATCTTGTCATCCCGGCAGAACGTCTTGTGGGACATACGGAGTTCTGTGTACAATTTGCCATGGAAGTCCGGGCATACAACCTTCCGGATGGGCCGAATACCTATGCATTTAAGTTTGGACCGTATGTCCTCAGTGCGAAGCTGGGAACACAAAAGCAGGCCCTGACCAATCACGGAGTGGGATTGCAGATTCCGGCCAAAAAGGCGGTGCCGGATGACAGCATCCGAATCACCGGCGGGGTAAAGACCGTGCAAGAATACATTGACCAAATTTCACAAAAATTAGTCCGGGAAGAAGGAACGATGAATTTCCGTCTGCAGGATACGGATTTTGATTATGTCTTTACGACCCACTACAACCAATACAAAGAGAGTTACGGAATTTACTGGACGTTCAGCATGGACGAGGAGGGGCTCAGTTCCGAGGCGGTTCTCACAAGAAAATCCGAAGAGCGTCTGGAGACGGCAACGGTAGACCGTGTGGCACAGATTGCCAGAGGACAGTACGAGTCCGGTTATGTAGATGAGGGAGAATCCGAGGCAAGTACAACTGAATTGACCAGAAATGCAAAGGCGGGTGGTTCCTTCCGCTATACGATGAAGGTGGATCCGCAGGCGGATAACGAGCTTTTGGTGACACGCCTTTTGGAAGAGAGTGAAAAAGATCTGGTGGTTTCGATCGATGGTATGGAGTTGTCATGCGAGAAGAGAGACATCTCTTTATCAAAGGCTGACAAAGAGAGATATTATCAGGTGCTCTACCGGATTCCGAGAGAGAAGTCGGAACAGGCACAAACGGTCACGATAACCTTTGCGGGGAGTCAGATGAAAGAGTCGGCCAAGATTTGTCAGTCGTTGCTGATGCTCCGCTCCTTTGCCAAAGAGAATGCGCTTGTGTCCTTGAAGATGGATGGAAAGGAAGTGCCGTGTCAGGATCATGCGTTTGATTTGATCGTTCCTTATGATAAGAATCCGGTACTTTCCTTTGAACTGGCCGATCGCAGAGGATACCTGGCGATCAATGGCCGCGCCGTAGATGAGACGGAAGAAAAACGGCTGTTGTCCGATGAGGATGTCACGCTGGATGTCTATGCGGAAAATTTTGAAAAAGTGAAGACATATGTCATTCATATTGCAAGAGATTTTGTGGGACTGAATGATGCCATCAAAAAGAATCTTATTAAATCTTTTGTATTTGAGGAGGATATGGACGGGGCAGTTCCGGTAGAAAAGGGATTTGATCCGCAGCCAAAGAAAGATGCCGTCTGTCAATATGCAGAGGGAGAAAACAGCCGCGCTCTTGTGATGGATGGGACCTATGGTCTTGTGCTTCTTGATAAGGCGCAGGCGCTGGGAGATTCCTATACGATCTCATTTTGGATGAAGCCGGAGAGTCTGGGAGGATCGTATGATCCGGTCATTATGGCGGGAGATTTTGACGAGGCGGCACCGCGGTGGATGAATCTCACCTTTGAGGGCAAACTGTGGTCCTGTAACCGCGGATGGATTACAGCGGAGCCGACCAGCTGTTTCGAAGAGAAAAAATGGCAGCATGTGGCAATTGTCGTGGATGCAAAAACAAAGGGAACCGAAGATGGGACCGTGAATGGCAAATTGTATCATAACGGCAAACTTGTATCAGACGGAAATGTGGCAGAGAAAATCATGTCTCAAAAAGTTTCGGCTCTGTATTTTGGTGTGAATCCATGGGATGCCTATTATCAGGGAGCGGTGAGTGAGATTTTACTCTTTGACCGCGCTCTCACAAAATATGAGGTGTTGGGAATTGCAGGGAAACATGTGAAGGCTTCGGATATATAGGAAAACGAAAATAAGGAAAGATAGAGCAGATGAAAAAGGAAACACTTATACGGGTACTGGAAGGAATTGTGGTAGGATGTCTTGCGGGACTGACAGCGGTTTTTTACCGCCTGAGCCTGACATGGGCAGAGTCGGGGCTTTTTTGGGTACTGAACCAGATCCGTCAGAGGCCGGTGTATATAGCTGCCTGGTTTTTGGTTCTGATCGGACTGGCTTATCTGGTGGCATGGATGGTTCGATGGGAAGGAATGGCCAGTGGTTCGGGCATCCCTCAGGTCTGTGGTGAGGCAGAGGGAAAGCTTGAGACGTGCTGGTGGCGTGTGATCACAGCCAAATTTGTCGGAGGAACGCTCAGTATTCTGGGTGGCCTCTCTCTGGGGAGAGAGGGCCCATCGATTCAATTGGGAGCCATGGCGGCCAAGGGGTATGCGCGTGTCCGCCATGTGGATGCCAAACGGGAGAGGGAGTTTCTCTGCTGTGGTGCCGGGGCAGGATTGGCAGCGGCCTTCAATGCTCCTTTGGCGGGAATCCTGTTTGTGCTGGAAGAGATCTGCCACGGTTTCGACCATACCATTGTCATGATGGGTGTGGTGGCGACGGTGACTGCCGATTTTGTCTCAAAGCTGTTTTTTGGTCAGGCGGCAATCTTCCACTATTCGTCAGAGACACTTCCTCTCTCCGATTATTGGGTGCTGGTTGTCTTTGGTGTGATTTTGGGACTCGCGGGAGCCGGATACAATGCAGTGATGTTAAAAGTTCAGGGGATTTTTCAGTCGATGAAAAAAGTTCCTTTGGCGGTGCGCATTATGATTCCATTTGTGCTTGCCGGTATTTTGGGCCTTACGTTTCCCAGAGTTCTGGCCGGGGGACATGAGATGGTAGAACTGTTAGAGAGTCAGAGACCGACTCTTTTGATGTTGGCACTGCTTCTTGTCATTAAGTTCTTGTTCTCATCCATTTCATTTGGCTCCGGGGCACCGGGAGGAATCTTCTTTCCACTTTTGATTCTGGGATCGTATCTCGGAGCAATCTATGGAACGGTGGTCCTCTCGGTATTGCCGATTCCGGACGGTATGTGGGAACAGTTTATTATTTTGGGAATGGCAGGACTGTTTGCGGGGATTGTGCGTGCACCTCTCACGGGAATTGTTCTGATCACGGAGATGAGTGGGAGCATGCATCGGATGATTGATATCGCGCTTGTCAGTATCGTGGCACATATTGTGGCAAATGTGACAGGCAGCAAACCGATTTACACATCCTTGCTTGAGAATATTTTAAAGCGTCAAAAGAAAGAGTAAAGGGGGAATAGTATGTCAGCTGGCAGATTTGTGGACCTGATTTCCAAAAAAAGAGAGGGAAGAGAACTGGAGACAGAAGAAATTCAGCAGATGATACAGGAGTATGTCTGTGGAACGATTCCGGACTATCAGATGTCAGCGATGCTGATGGCGATTTTCTTCCGGGGAATGAGCGATGCGGAGCTAACGGCCCTGACCCTTGCTATGAGAGATTCCGGAGACCGGGTAGATCTCTCGCCGATTCAGGGGATCAAGGTAGATAAACACTCGACCGGTGGAGTGGGAGATAAGACGACATTGATTGTCGGACCCATTGTGGCAGCGTGTGGAGTGCCGGTTGCCAAGATGAGCGGTCGGGGACTTGGCTTCACCGGTGGAACCAGAGATAAGCTCGAGTCGATTCCGGGGTTTCATACGGAGATGGGAGAACCGGATTTTTTTCAAAAAGTGAAAGATCATGGAATCTGCCTCATCGGACAGACGGCAAATCTTGCGCCTGCCGACAAAATGCTTTATGCACTGAGGGATGTCACGGGAACGGTCGAGAGTATTCCTCTGATTGCTTCCTCTATTATGAGTAAGAAGCTTGCCGCAGGAAGCGACAAGATCGTTTTGGATGTAACGGTGGGGAGTGGCGCATTTGTCAAGGACATAGAAAGAGCCAGAGAGCTTGCCGGGTGCATGGTATCCATTGGCAGGCGGGCGGGCAAAGAGACGGTCGCCATGCTGACCAGTATGGAAGAACCTCTCGGCTTTGCCATCGGAAATCATCTGGAGGTCATCGAGGCCATCGGGACTCTCCGGGGAGAGGGACCGGAGGATGTGAGGAAAGTCTGTGTGGCACTTGCCGGCATGATGTTATCGCTTGGAAGTGAAAAGGAAGATGGGCACAAGGAGTTGTCGTATGAAGAGGGGACAGAGCTGGCACAGAAAACGCTTGAGAGCGGAGCGGCTCTTGAAAAATTCAAAGAATTAGTAAAGAGCCAGGGTGGAGATGTGTCACACATCGAAAATCCGGATCAATTTGAGCCGGCTGCCT
>ONNE01000195.1 GCA_900319095.1 uncultured Eubacteriales bacterium
CTATGCGGTTGTGTATTCCTATCCCTATGATGAATATAATCCTTCCCTGTCGCTGCATCCTTTTTTCTATGCGAAAAACTTAAGGAAATATACTGACCGGATGATTCTGATTCCACCGTTTGTTCTGAATGAGATCGAGGATGAGAATGAGAGGGCAAAGGATACGTTTCGATGGTTTTTGGGAACACCGGGAGTCATCTGTGCGGACAAGGTCTTTGTGCAGTCAGAACAGATGAAAAAAATCTCCATCGGGATTCTATCGGAATTTACCAAAGAGGAGCCGGAGATTCTGTGGGAGGACAAAATTTTTGGATGTGGCTCTCCTCTGTGGGATGAGCAGAGCCGACAGGAGAGAGCTTTTCAAAAGAAGGGCGAAATTCCGGACGAGTGGATGGATTGCTATCTGAGAGAAGATGGTTCGGAAAAGAAAATTCTCTTGTACTACATCAGTGGCAGTGTTCTCTATGAGCACGGTGAGAAAATGATCGAAAAAATGAGAGTATTCTTTGAGAAGATGAGAGAGTACAGAGAAGATGTCATGGTCGTCTGGTATCCGGATCCGTATGCCAGAGAGATCCTTCGAAAGAGAGCACCGGGGGTGTGGAATGCCTACCGGGAACAGATGGAATCTTTTGGGAAAGAGGGTTTTGGTGCGATCGGGCATCCGGGGGACTGGCAAAAATGTCTGACCATCGGAGATGGAATCTACGGGGATGGTGGCACTCTCATGAATGCGTGCCGTCTGAACCACAAGCTTGTTCTCTTTGAGACACCGGAACTGCCGCTGGATTGGGACACTTCCCGCAAGGAAGAATATACCATGAAAAAGTGGACGGATCGGACGATGGTGGCAGTCGAGGGAGATTGGAATCTGGACAATCTGATCCGGGAAATGATGTCCTACACTTATCATGTGCCAAAAGAGGGGTGTGCCCGGGAGATTCTGTCGGAGATTTTGAAATAAGTGTTTGTGAATAAAATCCGTGACGTTTGTTGCGGATTTTTTTTGCGAAAGTGAACATAAACTTTCAAAAAATATATATGGATAAAATATAGTGGTTGTGATATTATAACTGTAAAGAAATAGAGGTGGAGCAAGAAGTTGGATGCAGCAGTTTATAAGGCACGTCAAAATAAAGAATGGAGGGCGCTGCACATCCGGTGGATGTGTGCTTAGCGCAGACCGGAATGGAATGGAGACAGAGTATATGACAATTTTAATGAGAGATTTGGAGAAGTAACACAGTAATATAATGACTAATAATATTATTAACAGTATTGAGTGGAAAGGAAAGTCATGAGAGCACATAAAGCCATGTTTCGTTATGTGGAGGACATCCTCTACAGCTATGATCGAAAACAGGGCAATAAGAGTAAGAATCGAATCGGATATGACCGGTATGCACATACCGTGCGCGTTTATCAGTGGATGATACGCATTACCAATCGATTAAAGGACGACTCACTGGATATGGAATCCCTGAAAATCGCAACGATTTTTCACGATGTGGGTTATGCCGTGGGAGGGGAAGAGGAACATGCCCTAAAGAGTGCCTCGATCTGCCGGGATTATTTGGAAAGACGGGGATATGATCCGACAAAGATTGATTTTATCTGCTTTCTGATTGAAGAGCACTCGAACAAGAAACGGTTCTATGAGAAGACGACACCGACGGAACTAGTGGTTCTGATGGAGGCAGATATGCTCGATGACACGGGTTCGATGGGAATTATTCTGGATGCGTGGATTGAGTCAAAGTCGGATGATCCCAGCTTTGAGTCCGTGTGCCGGCATATCGAGAAATACACGTACCGCCACATGAAACAGATGGAGTTTGTGACGGCACCGGGAAAACAGTTCTGGCATGAAAAACGCAAGCTGGTCTTTGAATTTTTGCGTCAGTATAAGAGGGATCTTGGCGACCTAAAATGAATTATTTTTAAAAGTAGAGGCAAATCGTTCGTTCAGAGGTTTGCCTTTTGTCACGCTCTCATGAAAATCCTGCAGAATATCAATGGTCATAGGGATTGTCCTGTGATAGATGGACCATAGCGACTGATTGGTCTGGGGAGCGTATTTTTTTGGGCGCAGATCCAACATATGCCCCTCGATTTCATCGTAAATCGTGGACAGGCGCATGGCTGTCCGGATGAGGAGACGTTTGAGAGATTTACCGCTTGAGAGAAGTCTCTTATAGAACCTCATTCCCCTCAGTGACCGGGCGATTTTTTGCGGTGTGAGATGATAAGGACGGTAGGCGAGGGTGATGGCGCGGACCACTTCTTCACTGTCGTCGATCAATTTCCATACGGGATACGTAATGGCGACATGGCCGTCTTTTTTCATGAGATAGCGGTCGAATTCATTCTCAATTGCGAGATGGCTGTATCCCGGTTTTTTGGACTGGGGAATTACATAGGTGTGAGCCTCGCTGTCCAACATAAAGTGGCACAAAAAACCAAGGGTATAGGCATACACACCGGAATCGGTCCCCTCTTTTTTCAGAATCGGCATGAGCCGGTTCAAATATTGGTTGATGGGCTGGCTGTGGAGCCAGTAGCCCAGACGGTTAGTGCGAAGCTTCATCATCGGCAGATAAAAGAATAAAAAGTCCGGCCCCTGCAGACCGGCATGAAATTCTTTTGGATGATGCCGGATGATGGAGCGAAGATGCTCCGGCAATTGTCCCGATATTTCTTTTCCAAATGACTCGTGTGTATAAATACAAGGCATAGATCGAATCTCCCATTCTATAAAGTGATATCTTTTCACACAGTAAAAACTGTGGTATGATTAGTATACCAAAGAAATGAAAAAATATAAAGAGGTTCCCGATCTTATGGAAAAAATAAATGGTAATCGAAACGAGAAAAACGGTGTGACATTTCTTACCTTTCCGCTTCTTGAGAGGCAGGGAGTCTTTCACGCATTTTCTACGAGGCTGGGTGGCGTCAGTCAGGGGGATTTAGCATCCATGAACCTGAGTTTTTCGCGGGGCGATGATGTTGAATGTGTCAGGGAAAATCACCGTCGGTTTGCCGCGGCAGTTGGCTATGAAGTCAGACAACTGGTACTCAGTGACCAGATTCATGAGACCCATGTGTGCCGTGTGGATGCCTCGGATTGCGGGAAAGGTGTGGTCAGAGAGTCCGACCTCATCGGAGTTGACGGACTCATGACGGATGATCCGGGAGTGGTTCTTATGACTTTTTTTGCGGACTGTGTTCCGCTGTTTTTCTGGGACAGAAAAAATCGTGCCGCAGCCCTCAGTCATGCCGGATGGCGCGGGACGGTGAGTGGCATCGGTGCGATCACGGTTGAGCGCATGAGACAGGAGTTTGGCACGGAGCCGGACAATCTCTTTGTCGTGGTGGGACCATCCATCGGTTCATCCTGTTATGAGGTCAGCACGGATGTGGCAGAGAAATTTTTTGAAAACGAAGTATTAAAGTCTGATCCGGACATATTGTCACAAATTTTGTATCAAAAGCCGGAACAAAAAGAATCGGGCAAATTTCAGCTCGATCTCTGGCTCGCGAATAAAGAAATTCTGATTCATGCAGGGATTCCGGCAGATCAGATTGAAATCAGCGGTCTGTGTACGTGCTGTCATTCGGATTGGCTGTTTTCACACCGCGCATCAAAGGGAAGAAGAGGCAATCTTGCCGGAGTGATATCACCGATGAGAGCGCATCGATGAAAGGATATAGAGAAGATGAATCAGAGAAATTATCAAAGAGAACTGGAGGCTCTGATCGAGGAGCTTCAGGGGGAGAAAAAAACACTCTTGCTGCACTGCTGCTGTGCCCCGTGCAGCAGTTATGTACTGGAATATCTGCACCCTTTTTTTTCTATCACGGTCTTTTTTTACAATCCCAATATTACACAGGAAGAGGAGTATGAAAAGCGAAAGAGTGAGCTAAAGCGATATCTAAAGGAAGTCCCATTTGGCAGTGAGATACAGTGGATCGATGCGGACTATGAACCACAGCGATTTTTCGAATTATCAAAGGGACATGAAAAGGATCCCGAGAGGGGACCAAGATGTGAGCGATGTTTTCGACTTCGGCTGGAAGCTGCAGCAGGACAGGCAGCCGGTGGAAACTTTGATTTTTTTTGTACGACACTCTCGATCAGTCCGCACAAAAACGCACAACTACTCATGGAAATCGGTGAGCAGCTGGCAGAACAGTACCGGGTGAGATATCTTCCCTCAGATTTCAAAAAGAAGAATGGATACAAGAGAAGTATCGAGCTCTCCGCACAGTATCATCTGTACCGGCAGGACTACTGTGGCTGTGTGTTCTCGAGACAGCAGCGTTTAGCGGAACGTGATATTGTAGAGGATGGCGGCAACGACAATGCCGATGATACTTCCGATTGTAATCTTGATGGAGATGCCAAAGGTGATAAAGATCACGCCAAGATCTAGTTTAAATGGTTCAGAGAGTCCGAAATTCATGCCATAGTCGAGCCAAGAAAGGGCTGAAACACCACTTGCCAGATGTCCGAGAAAACTGCCAAGAACGATGCCGGTCAGGATTAAAAGAAAAAGAACACCGTTGTTTCTGTGGATGGCGGTGCGGCCGGATGATTGATTTGTTCGTGCCATAGTATCCCTCATTTCATTTTTTATCTAATTACTAGCTTACCCTATTTTGAGCAGTTTGGCAAGGTAAATTGACGATAAAATCGGGATATGATAGAATAAATAATCAGGCGTAACGATGGATAAAAGGAGTGAAGACAATGAGGAAAAAATTTTTGATGGTATCGCTGTGCGTCGTAGTGGTTCTTTTATTTGTGGGAACGATTGTGGCGAGAAACCGGCTGTTCAACTATATGAAAGTGCCGGCATGGGTCAAGTGGCTGTGTGAGTCACAGGAAAGCGATTCTTATGGGGTCAAAAAACAGAACATGTCGACAGAATCAATGGGAGCTGGTGCGGCATCGTATTATCAGGTGCTTGGCGATGCAATTTTGTATATGAATGACATGGATGAGCTGGTATCCGTCCAAAAAAAGGGATATAAAAGCAAAACACTGATGGACTATGTTGAGATGTTTCTTGTCAGGGATGGAAAGATTTATTATACCTCCTACGATGATATGACATACAAAGTTTTGTGCTATGACATGGCGAACAATCAGACAAGCGTGATTGAGGGGATGCAAACCTGTGAGGATTGGTTTACGATCGAGGGGGACAAAATCATTTATTTTCATCTGGCTGAAAAAAAAGAGGAAGAAGTGCCGAGTATCCGCTGTTATGATTTAAAGACCAAAGAGGACCGTGAACTCTATGTAATGCAGAGTGCCGAGGAGATTTATCTGGAAGATGCCTACCTGCTTGACAACGGCATGATTTTCATGCTCTTGGTTCATGAGAGCGAGGAGACGGACAGTGTTCTGGACGATGACGGTCTGTATTCCACCGTGGTATATTCGATCAATGACAAGAAAGGTGTCGAGAAAAAAATTGAGAGCGGTACATATACCGAGTATCAGGACGCAGTGGCGATCGGTTCGAATCTTTACCTGACCGGACTGGTGGATGAAAAAAAACGGAACTATGAGGTGTTTCGTTTGAGTGTGGCAGGGGATACCATGGCGCTTGAAAGTGAGAAGATTTATTCGGATAAGAATGATTTTTCGCTCTGGATCAGGGATGGAAAACTGTATCGCCGGATGAATTCTTCCGGTGAACATATGAGTGGCGGAGGGAGAAAAGAAGATTTTATTGAGATTGCGATCGATTAAGAGAAAGAGAGGGCATTATGTTAGCAAATTATCACACACACACTACAAGATGTCACCATGCGGTGGGTGAGGACAGAGAATATGTGGAGGCTGCGATTGAAGCGGGGATGAAGGTTTTGGGATTTGCCGATCACTGCCCTTGGGTGTATCCGTCGGGATTTGTCTCCGGAATCCGCCTTCTTCCCTCGGAGGTAGAAGGATATTTTGATTCTTTGCTGTCGCTAAAGACGGAGTACCAAAAAGACATAGAGATTTATATCGGCTTTGAGGCAGAGTACACAAAAGAGCTGGTGCCGGGACAGGATCGGCTTCTTGCCGATTATCCGTTAGATTATCTGATACTGGGACAGCATTTTCTTGGAACGGATGATCAGATGCCTTACATGGGATCTCCGACGGATGATGAAACGATTCTGAGTGCGTATGTGGACAGTGTGATCGAGGGGATGAAGACCGGCCGTTTCTTGTATTTGGCACATCCGGATCTGATGCATTTTACAGGGGAATCATCGATTTACGAAAAGCATATGACAAGACTTTGTAAAGAGATGAAAAAAATGGATGCTATTCTGGAATTTAATGTCCTGGGAATGGCCGATCAAAGGCACTATCCGGATGAGAGGTTCCTAAAGATCGCCGGAGAAGTCGGTAACCGTTACATATTGGGGGTGGATGCCCACGACCCGGAACAGTTAAAGAACCTAAAAGCTTTCGAACAGGCAGAGAAATTATGCCAAAAATATGGGATTTCACTCATGGATGAAATCCCTATGAATTAAAAAAAGGAAATCCCTTTTTTAAGTTGTATCTTATTATATAGGTGGATAGATTGACAGATGGAGAGTAGGATATGACGATAAGGGAACAGTTAGAAAAGAGAGAACATGAGATGCTCAGTCCCTATGCGGCATTTAGCGATGAGTCACAGGGACGGGATCGAATGGAAGAGCCATGTGACTTGCGCCCTGTTTATCAGCGCGATCGGGATCGGATACTGCATTCGAAATCGTTTCGCAGACTGAAAGGCAAGACGCAAGTTTTCCTTGCGCCAGAGGGAGATCACTATCGAACCCGCATGACTCATACCCTGGAAGTCTCACAGAACGCGAGAACCGTTGCAAAGGCTCTTTTGTTGAATGAAGACCTCACAGAGGCGATTGCGCTGGGACATGATTTGGGACATACACCATTTGGACATGCCGGAGAGAGACAACTCAATGCGATCTGCCCGGGGGGATTTCGCCATCAGGAGCAGAGCGTACGGGTGGTCGAGGTGCTTGAGAAAGAGGGAAGAGGACTGAATCTGACAAAGGAAGTGAGAGACGGTATTCTCAATCATTCCACAGCGGGTATGCCCTCGACCCTGGAGGGGAAGATTGTGCGCATCTGTGATAAGATTGCCTATGTCAACTCGGATATCGACGATGCGATCCGGGGACGGGTGATTCGGGAGGAAGAGATTCCCAAAGAATTTACAGAGTGTCTGGGAAATACGCTGAGAGAGAGACTGAACACATTGATTCACGGGATGATACGCGCCAGTGAGGGGAAGAATGACATCGTTCTGCCGGAGGACATGAAACAGGCATTGACAGGACTCCGCAAATTTATGTTTGACCGGGTCTATATCAATTCCATTGCGAAGGCGGAAGAGGGAAAGGCTCAATATATGATTGGCCAGCTCTATGATTATTATGTGTCGGGAAAAGGGAGCCTGCCAAAGGAGTACATACAGCGGGTGGAACAGAGTGGAGAGCCGCTCTCACGTGCGGTGTGCGATTTTATTGCCGGCATGAGTGATCACTACGCAGTGCGGATGTATGAATCTTTGACTATTCCGCGCACATGGTCTGTGTTGTGATGGCATAATGTACGGATAGAAGGGGAATCCTAGAGTATTATGTATTATGAAGATGATTTTATCGAAGAGGTGAGGCAGAGAAGTGATATTGTGGATATCATTTCTTCCTATGTAAACCTCAAGAGGACAGGCAGTAACTACGTTGGCCTCTGTCCGTTTCACAACGAAAAGACAGGATCTTTTTCGGTCAGCCCGAACAAACAGATGTATTACTGTTTTGGATGTGGTGCGGGCGGAAACGTATTTACTTTTTTGATGGAATATGAAAACCTCACCTTTGTCGAGGCACTTGAGGAACTGGCAAAAAGAGCGGGAATGGAGCCGGTCAGAGGGAGTGGTTCACAGAGCGATCGAAAAAAGAGAGATCAGAGGGATGCTGTCATGGAGATCTATAAAATGGCAGCCAACTACTATTACCATAAACTAAAATCGCCCCGTGGAGCAGTTGGATATGAATATCTGACAAGCCGGGGGCTTACCGATGAGACAATCGTTCACTTCGGACTGGGATATTCTGATAAGAATAGTGGCGAACTGTACCGATATATGAGAGGGAAGGGATATCCGGATGACATTTTGAAGCAGACCGGACTATTTACCTACGACGAGAGACGGGGTGCCTATGATAAGTTTTGGAACCGGGTGATGTTTCCGATTCTCGACCGCCACAACCGGGTCATCGCATTTGGCGGACGAGTCATGGGAGAGGCAAAGCCGAAATATCTCAATTCACCGGAGACGATCGTTTTTGACAAGAGCCGCAACCTGTACGGACTCAACTTCATCCACGGGAAACAGGATGGGATGATTATCTGTGAGGGATATATGGATGTGATCGCCCTGCATCAGGCGGGCTTTAAGAATGCGGTGGCATCACTGGGAACAGCGCTGACCAGTCAGCACTGTAGTCTGTTAAAGCGATATACGGATCTTGTCTATCTGTGCTATGACAGTGATTCAGCGGGAGTCAAGGCAGCGATGCGGGCGATTCCGATGCTAAAAGAAGCGGGAATCCGGGTGAAGGTCGTGGACATGCGACCCTATAAGGATCCGGATGAATTTATCAAAGGTCTCTCTGCAAAGGAGTTCCAAAACCGCATCGAAAGAGCCAAAACGAGCTTTTTCTATGAGATCGACCATCTTCAGACCGAATACGACATGGGTGATCCGGAATCAAAAACGCAATTTATGAATGAAGTTGCCAAAAAATGTTTAACCTTTGACAATGAGATAGAGAGAAACAACTATATTGAGGCATTTGCCAGAGAATACAGTGTAAGGGTTGAAGATTTTCGCAAATTTGTCGCGATCCAGAGTGCCAGGAGGGTTGGCATTGACTATGAAAAGAGGAGAGTGGACAGAGAGAGAAGCGGAAAGAAAAAAGAAGATGGCATTGCAAAAAGTCAGGGCATTTTGTTGACGTGGATGTGCAATCAGCCGGAGCTGTTTGAGAAGACCAAAGACATCATCAGTGAAGAAGACTTTGTGGATGAACCGTATCACCGGGTCGCCTCGATGATGTATGAGCAGTACCGGGAGCGCGGATCGGTCGAGCCGGCGGTCATTGTGAGCAAGTTCGACAGCAAAGAAGAGCAGTCGCTGGTGGCAGGGCTTTTTAACAAAGAGCTAACGGATGTGACCAGGGAGAGCGAGCAAAAAAAGGCTCTGAATGAAGTCATAAAGAGCATAAAAAAATATAGTATTGACTGTCGCAGCAGGCAGATCAGCGATATGAATGAGTTACAGAAACTGATGGAGGAAAAGAAGCGTTTGCAGACGTTTCATATTCAGATATAAAAAGGCAACGTGGTTTTGCAGATGGAGGAAAACATGACAAAGAAGAGTGGAATTTCAGAAGAACAGCAGAAAATGGTAGAACTTATGAACCGTTTGGTCGAGATGGGCAAGAAAAAAGATAATGTTCTGGATTTTGAGGAGATTGAGAAGTTATTTTCTGAGAGCGGTGTAGAACTGGATTCGGAAAAGACGGAAAAAGTCTTTGAATTTCTGGAGAACAAGGGAATTGTTGCGATGATTCCGGACAGTGATGCCGATGACGATGCGATTATTCTGGATGTGGATGATGAGCCGACGGAAGAAGAACTTGAGAACATCGAGATGAATGTTCCGGATGGTGTCAGTATTGAAGATCCGGTTCGTATGTATCTGAAGGAAATCGGAAAAGTCCCGCTTCTCACGGCAGAGGAAGAAAAAGAACTTGCCATGCGCATGGAGACCGGTGACAGTGAGGCAAAGAAAAAGCTTGCGGAGGCGAATCTGCGTCTGGTCGTGAGTATCGCAAAGCGGTATGTCGGAAGGGGAATGCTCTTTTTGGATCTGATTCAGGAGGGCAATCTCGGACTGATCAAAGCGGTGGAGAAGTTTGATTACCGAAAGGGTTATAAGTTCAGTACCTATGCGACATGGTGGATTCGACAGGCAATTACCAGAGCGATTGCGGATCAGGCGAGAACCATCCGGATTCCGGTTCATATGGTAGAGACGATCAATAAACTGATCCGTGTTCAAAGACAGCTTCTTCAGGAACTGGGGCGTGAGCCGTATCCGGAAGAGATCGCAGAAAAAATGAATCTTCCGGTTGAGAGAGTTCGTGAAATTCAGAAGATTTCACAGGAGCCGGTGTCACTGGAGACCCCGATTGGTGAGGAGGAAGACAGTCATCTTGGCGATTTTATTCAGGACGACAATGTTCCCGTACCTGCTGAGGCAGCTGCTTTTACTCTGTTAAAAGAGCAGTTAGTAGAAGTGCTGGATACACTCACAGACCGCGAGCAAAAAGTTCTCCGTCTGCGCTTTGGACTGGATGATGGTCGTGCGAGGACACTGGAAGAAGTGGGAAAAGAATTTGATGTCACAAGAGAGCGGATCCGACAGATTGAGGCAAAAGCACTTCGCAAACTCCGTCATCCGAGCCGTAGCCGTAAGTTAAAGGACTATTTGGACTGATGGAACTGAGCAGGCGGTTGAAAATGAATGCGGATCTCATCCCAAGCGGCTCAGGGGTTGCCGATGTCGGCTGTGATCATGGGTACGTATCCCTCTATCTGGCACAAAATAAGGGATGCCGGTGCATTGCGATGGATGTCAATGAGGGACCACTGGCGATTGC
>ONNE01000196.1 GCA_900319095.1 uncultured Eubacteriales bacterium
AACAGACAACCGAGGCGACCGATAACATTGTCCAATTGATCAACAGTGTTTCATCCCAGGTGGGTTCCATGGTCGATACGATAGAGAAATTGCTGAAATCGGGTGAAGAAGAGAGCCGGTGTGCCAGTGAGACGGCTGACAGTTTCAGGAAGATTTCCGGTAATGTAGAAGTCATTGAGAAGCGCTCAGAGGAACTCAATGCGATTGTGGGCCGGCTGACCCGTGCCAATGATGAGATTGTCAGCAGCATCGAGACGATTTCATCCATTACCGAAGAGGTAACGGCTCACGCCAGCCAGACGTATAGCAGCAGTGAACACAATCAGTCCATTGTATCTCACATCAATGAACTTGTGTCTGAGTTAAATGAAAACGCAAGAGAGCTCAGTGCAGGTGAAGAGTGACTGAGCTGTTAAAAGTGGTGAGGTGAGACGGATATGCAGGCAGTATCGAAAAAAAGTATTTTTTATACGTTGGCTCTGATTGGAGTGGGAGTTTTGATCAACCGGTTGATCAGCTGGCTCGGATCTTTGTTGGGACTTCCTCTGTATTTGGATTCGGTTGGAACCATGTTTGTCGCTGCTGTCAGCGGTGTGTGTCCGGGAATGTTCGTGGGATTTATCACAAATATGCTCGGAGGACTCAGTGATACTTCCACGTTTTACTATGGCACGATTAATGTGTTGATTGCGGGAATTACGGGAGTGGCAGCGAACAGGGGATATTTTGACCGCATTTTAAAAGTTGTTGCGCTGGTGCCATGTTATCTCGTTCTCAGTGTGCCTTGCTCCTGTCTTTCATATATCTTATTTGAGGGACAGATTGCGCAAAATGTTGCGACACCGGCCGTCGAGATGTTTCATCAGTGGCATCTTCCGGTTCTTCTCTCCCAGATTTTAGGGGATTTTTGTGTAGAAATTCCGGACAAATTGATTTCTCTTTTGATTGCCTTTGTTCTGGTCAGACTCCTGCCAAACACAATCAAGAGTGAGTTGAGAGGAATCCGTGGCAGAGATTTAAGAGATTATACGAAGTCAGAAAAAGAAAAGAGAAACTCACTGCGCATTCAAGTTGGTGTCCTGTTGTTTTTGATGGGGCTTGCGATTGTGATTGTTGCCTTTTGCATTTCCTATAAGACCTATATGGAGGCGAAGGTGGTGGGATTTCCGGATGGGGATTATGACTTGCATCAGTTGAGAGTGGAGACCCTTTTATACAGTGGCAAGATGCTCTCAGCAGTTCTTGGTCTGCTCTTATGTATTGTGTCTCTGTTTATGGTTCTTGCCAATTATATGGTGGTAACACCGCTTCACCGGATGGCGGTACAGATGAGAAGATTTGCCTATGACAGCGATGAGGGAAGGGATGAGTCGGTAAAGGAGATTCAGAATCTAAACATAAAAACAGGTAACGAGGTTGAAGAGCTCTATCTTGCGATGACAAAGAGCGTCAGGGAAATCGATGACTACATCGATATGACGAATGAGCAGGCCAGAACGATCTCGAAGCTTCATGTGAATATTATCACGACTCTGGCGGATATCGTTGAGAGCCGCGATGAGACGACGGGAAATCATGTCAAGAGAACAGCGGAGTACTCAGCGATGATTGCCAGAAAACTGATGGAAGAGGGCAAATATCCTGAGATACTCACAGAGGATTATGTCAATACATTAGAGATTGCAGCACCTCTTCATGATATTGGAAAGATCAAGATTCCGGATGCGATTCTCAATAAGCCGGCAAGGTTGACGGATGAGGAGTTTGAAGTCATAAAGACACATACGACTCTGGGAAAAGAGATGTTAGAGCATGCGGCAAAGACGATGGGAGATAACGATTATCTACATATGGCAAAGGACATTGCCAACTATCATCATGAGTGGTGGGACGGAGGCGTGCGCGGATATCCGGAGAGAATATCGGGAGAACAGATTCCTCTTTCTGCCAGAATCATGGCGGTTGCTGATGTGTTTGATGCACTGGTGTCCAAAAGACCGTACAAGGATGGTTTTCCGGTAGAGAAGGCGCTCTCGATTATCAAAGAGGAGAGCGGAACACATTTTGATCCGGAGGTGGTCCGGGCAATGGACAACAGCCGGGCTGAAATCGATGAAGTGATAGAGAAATACTCCGAGTGACGAGGAATTTTATATGGATGAAAAAAAGCAGAGTATCAAAGAGATAAAGTCTTTATTTGAACAGACGGAGAGAGAGAATTGGAACTCTCTCTTTGTGCGGTTTGAGAATGATTCAAGGCAGGGCGTCCGACAGTTACTTGCACGCTATCAAAAGAAGATCGCAGCTGCGCAAAGAGAGTCTGAAAGACTGGAAAAGATGCTTGAATTCGAAAAAAAATACGGAGAGGAATATGTTTGTATATGTGGAATTGACGAGGCCGGACGCGGACCGTTTGCGGGACCGGTTGTCGCAGGGGCGGTCGTTCTGCCGGTGGGTCTCAAAATCGAGGGGCTGAATGATTCCAAAAAAGTTGCTGCAAACAAGAGAGAGGAACTGTTTGACGAGATAAAGGAAAAGGCAGTCAGCTATGGAATCGGGATGAGTTCTCCGGCACGCATTGATGAAATCAATATTCTACAGGCGACTTATGAGGCGATGCATCATGCCGTCGAGGATTTGGACGTCGTTCCGGACCTGCTTTTGAATGACGCGGTCACGATCCCACAGATACCGATTAAACAGGTGGGGATCATAAAGGGAGACGCGAGGAGTCTTTCCATTGCCGCAGCGAGCATTATGGCGAAAGTTACCAGAGACCGGCTGATGATTGAGATGGCAGAACTCTATCCGGAATACGGATTTGAGAAGAACAAGGGATATGGTTCAGCAGAGCATATTGCAGCACTTAAGAAGTATGGACCGTGCCCGATTCACAGAGCGAGTTTTATTCATCATTATGTATGATAGGAAGGTTGATGGGACACTCAGGTAAAGGAGGGAACCTGGTATGAAACAAAGAGAAGAGAAAAAGACAGCGGTTGCCCTTGAATATGAGGCGGGAGATAAGGCACCAAAGGTAGTTGCTACGGGACGGGGAATCCTGGCAGAAAAGATTATCAATGTGGCAAAAGAGGCCGATGTGCCAATCCACAAGGATATAAAACTGGCCCGCTCGCTCTCTATTCTGGATATCGGAGAGTATATCCCGCCGGAATTGTATTCGATTGTAGCGGAAATTCTGGTGTTTGTCGATCGCATGGATCATATACAGGAAAAAATCCAAAAAAAATAAACGGAAAGCCGGTTCGATTCATTTTGACTAGAGGGGGCAATCTGTGTTATGATAGAGAATAAGTTTTTAGAAGAAGAGGGAGGACAATATGGCGAAACCAATTCTTGCAATTGTTGGTCGTCCCAATGTCGGTAAGTCAACATTGTTTAATACACTGGCGGGAGAGAAGATTTCGATTGTAAAAGATTATCCGGGAGTCACAAGAGACCGGATTTATGCGGATATGAACTGGTTGAATTATTCCTTTTCGATGATTGATACCGGAGGAATTGAGACGGATACAAAGGATATGATGTTGTCTCATATGAGAGAGCAGGCGAACATAGCGATTGAGACAGCAGATGTCATTTTATTTTTGGTAGATGTCAGACAGGGACTTGTGGACGCTGATTATCAGGTGGCAGATCTGCTCAGGCGTTCCGGCAAACCGATTGTGCTTGTCGTCAACAAAGTGGATAATTTTGATAAATTCATGACGGATGTTTATGAATTTTATAATCTGGGTCTTGGCGACCCACATCCGATTTCTGCCAGCTCCAAGTTGGGACTGGGTGATCTTCTGGATGCGGTTGTGGCAGAGGTGGACTCGGAGAAATTTGACGAAGAAGAGGATGACAGGCCACGTGTGGCGATTGTGGGTCGCCCAAATGCGGGAAAGTCCTCATTGATCAATAAACTGCTGGGCGAAAACCGGGTGATCGTATCCGACGTGGCAGGAACCACAAGGGATGCCATTGACACGGAGATCACGTATGATGGCACGGAATACATTTTTATTGACACAGCGGGATTGAGACGCAAAAGCAAGATTAAAGAAGATATCGAGAGATATAGTATCATTCGTACTGTGGCAGCGATTGAGCGGTCCGATGTGGCGATCCTGATGATTGATGCGACGGAGGGCGTGACCGAGCAGGATGCCAAGATCGCGGGAATTGCCCATGACAGAGGAAAGGGTCTGATCATTGCCGTGAACAAATGGGATGCCATTGAAAAAGACAACCACACGGTAAAAGAATTTGAAAAAAATGTGCGGGATATCCTGTCGTTCGTTCCGTATGCGCAGATTTTGTTTATCTCAGCGAAGACCGGACAGCGGACGATGAAGATTTTTGAGATGTTGGATGTGGTCATTCAGAATCACTCTCTTCGCATTCAGACCGGTGTGCTCAATGAGATTCTTATGGAAGCCGTTGCTCTGCAGCAGCCACCGTCGGATAAAGGAAAACGGTTG
>ONNE01000197.1 GCA_900319095.1 uncultured Eubacteriales bacterium
CATAGAGGTAAAAAAAGACCGCGATATAGAGAATCTAATGAACGGCCTCTATAAAAAAACACAGATGGAAGATACCTACGGGGTAAATCTGCTGGCAATTAAGCCGAGCCAAGAGGGGAATGGCGAGCCAAAGGTATTCAATCTCAAATCACTGATTGAGGAGTTCGTTCTCTTTCAGGAGGAACTGTATACAAAAGAATATCAATATTTGTTGGAAAAGGCAAAGAAACGACTTGAAATTGTACAGGGTCTGATGAAGGCGACCGATGTGATCGATCTGATTATCGAAATTCTGCGCGGCTCTTCTTCGGTAAAACAGGCGCGCGAGTGCTTGATTCTGGGACGCACAGAGGGAATCCGGTTTAAGAGCGCGGCATCCGAAAAGCAGGCAAAGACATTGTTGTTTACGCAGGCACAGGCAGAGGCGATCCTCACGATGCAGTTGAGCAAGTTGATTGGGCTTGAGATTCTGAAACTTCATGAGGAAAATGAGCAATTGCTCAATGCGATTGACGAATATGAAAAAGTCCTGTCAAATGTCAAAGAATTGTATAAAGTGATGAAGGGGCGTTTGCGTGAGTACAAGAAAAAATTTGCCACAGCGAGAAAGACTATGTTGACAGACGCAGTGACCAAGGCATATGTAGAAAAAGTAGTAGAAGAAGATCTGTATATTTGTATTGACCGCTTTGGCTATACCAAGGCAGTTGACACAGCCGCTTTTATGCGGGCGGGTGAAGATATCAAGAAAGAATTTACACATACGATCAGGACAAAGAATACCGATAAGCTCTGCATTTTCACAAATACCGGTTCGATGCATCAAGTAAAGATTGAAAAAATTCCGCGGTGCAAGATGAAGGATAAGGGAACACTGATTCACTCTCTGTGCAAGATGGATAATCAGGAAGAGGGACTTCTCTATGCCGGATTTGAGGAATTGTTTGAATCGGTCCTGATGTTCGTGACAAAGAGCGGATATATAAAGCTGGTTTCCGGAGCGGAGTTTGAGACCTCGCGATTGCAGATTGCCTCGACAAAGCTCGATGAAGGAGATTCTCTGGTCGGGGTAAGCCAAGTGTCGGCAGCAGACCTTCTGGGTGGACGCATGAAAGTTATTCTACTGACAGAGAAGGGGTTATCTCTCGGTTTTTCGCTACAGGAGGTAAACGAGTTCAAAAAAACAAGTCGTGGAGTGAAGGCGATTGAACTGGAAAAACAGGATTCTCTAGCGTATGCTACTGTTGTAGAAAATGATGCAGAGACATTTTTGTATGAGGGCAAAGAACTGAGTGCCAAAAAGGTGAGAAATCGCAAGAGGGCGGCCAAAGGACAGAAGGCAAAGCTGGATTGATAAAGAGAAAAAAAGTTCCCATTTTATGGGAACTTTTTTAGAATTCAACGAATGGATCTAGGCCTGTTCATCCGGATCAGTAAAAAGGACAACCGGCTTATCCAGATTGTATTGATAGAACTTAATGACGTTGCCGCTGTACATACGCAGTGGCTGCCAATTGCATAAATCATAGTCCTTCTCATAAGGGAGATGATAATAAAAACTGTCCGGTGCACCGGTGTTTTTATCATAAGCTAATAATGATTTTTTAAATAAATCCTGTGGTGTCATAAAGATCCCCCCAATCAGCAATTTTCCTCTCTTTCTATTATAAAAGAAAATGAGCCTGCTTGCAATGAAAATTTGCTATTTTTGTAAAAAAGAATCATCGCAAAATATCTCCGGTACTGGCATCCAGAGAGAGGACGATCTGACCGTTTTCGACTTCATATTTTTTCCCTGAAATCAATCCGGTAAAAGAAGCTTGACTGCCCTGGTATGGGATCCGGAGAGTGCATTCGGCATCGTCGTTGTTGACGGCTGTGATAACATCTTTTTCGTTCCATGTGCGGGCGAATGCGTATTGCCGGGTGGTCAGGAGAAGTTCACGGTATTCTCCATAGGATAGCACCGGGGTTTCCTGACGTATTTTTCCTAATTTGCCAACCAGCTCCGTGTGAGGGTTGGTTTGGATGGCATCCCGGTAGTCGTCAAGAGAGAGGGCAGGGCGAAGAGAAGCATCCGAGCCTTTTTCTTTCCTTCCCTCAATGGCGAATTCCGAACCATAATAAATGGATGGGATTCCGGGAAGGGTATACATCAGAATATGGACAATGGAATAGTGATCCCTGTTTTGAAGCTTATTAATGATTCTCTCCACATCGTGATTGTCGGCAAAATTATACAACTTCATGTTGTCGTAGTGACAGCCGCCCATGTCATACAGTCTTTTTACGGTGTGGGCAATTTCGAAAAAGTTATGGTCGTTGCAGCCGGACCAAAGTGCCTTATTCAAGTGATAGTTGGTGACAGAATGCAGCATCTGTGCATTGACCCAGCGGTTATACTCTCCGTGAATGACTTCTCCCATCAGCCAGAAGTCCGGTTTTACTTCGTTGGCGACATGACGCATTCCCTTCATGAAATCAAAGTCCAATACATCCGCAGCATCCAGTCGGATGCCATCAATGTCAAATTCCGAGACCCAGAAACGAATGACATCGTATAGATAGTCCTTTACCTGAGGATTTTTCTGGTTGAGCTTTACAAGAAGGTTAAAGCCTCCCCAGTTGTCATAGGAAAAACCGTCGTTGTACTCGTTGTTGCCATAGAAATTGACGTTGCAGTACCAATCTTTGTAGGGAGAATTTTCGCGGTTTTTCTGCAAGTCTTTGAAGGCAAAGAATTCGCGGCCGGTGTGGTTGAACACGCCATCCAGGATGACATGAATGCCCTTGTCGTGGCATACCTGTACAAAGTGCTTCAAATCGTCATTGTCACCCAGGCGACGATCTAATTGTTTATAGTCGGTCGTTTCATAGCCATGTCCTACGGATTCAAACAGAGGACCTATGTATAAAGCGTTGCAGTTGATTTCTTTCATGTGGTCGATCCATGGCTCCAGATCGCGGAGCCGATGGGTGAGCTCAGCGCCTTCATTCAATGCCGGAGCACCGGATAATCCTAACGGGTATATATGATAAAATACCGCTTCATCGTACCATGCCATATAATATGACTCCTTTCGTTATTCATTGTTTCAAATTAAATTATAACACATTTTGCTCAAAAATGGAAAGAATACTTGAGAATCGGCATTCATTTATGATACACTTGAATTATTGGAGGGGTGTCTATGTTTTTAGATAAGTTTGAGTCATTTCGGGAAATCTATATTCAGTGCCACGACAATCCGGATGCGGATGCAATCGCCTCCGGCTATGGTCTGTATTTGTATTTTGAGAAATTGGGAAAAAAGGTACATTTGATCTACAGTGGGAGTTATCGGATCACCAAGCCCAGCTTGAATATTATGATCCATCAATTGGACATTCCGATAGAGTATCGGGAGAGCATATCCGGGTACGATCTTTTGTTGACGGTGGATTGTCAGTACCGAGGGGGCAATACTACACCTCATCCGGCGCAGAGGGTTGCGATGATTGATCACCATCCTCAGTGTGTGAGCACCGATGAGTGGTGTGTGATCAAAGAAGAATATGGAAGCTGCTGTACGGTGGTCTGGGAATTGCTTCAGCAAAAAGGATTCGAAGTCAATGATTGCCGGGGACTTGCCACTGCGATGTACTACGGGTTGTTTAGCGATACCGGGCAGCTCTCGGAGATCTTTCATCCAAAGGACAAAGAATTCCGGGATTATCTGCGGATTGATCGGGATGTGATGGATCAGCTTGTCAAGTCCAATTTATTGCGGGAAGAACTTCAGATTGCAGGTGAGGCTCTGGCGGATTACTATTATGACGATGAGTATTCCTTTGCGGTCATCAAGACAAGACCCTGTGATCCGAATTTACTTGGTGTCATCAATGATCTTGCCATTCAGGTAGACACGATCCGGGTATCGATTGTATACAGCCAGACACCGATTGGATACAAGTTTTCCGTGCGCAGCGACCTCAAAGAGGCAATGGCGGCGCAAGTGGCAAGATGGATCAGCAAGGATCTGGGTTCCGGAGGCGGACACATTAATAAAGCGGGCGGTTTTATTTTGAGCAAGAATTACGAGAGACAGTATCCGCAGACAGAATTTGACCAGTTTTTGAAAAATAAATTGTGCGAATGGGGGAAAAAGCATTCCAATGAATAGATATTTGCAGATTGCTCTGCGCCTGACTTTGATGACGGGGATGATTCTCTGTCTGGCTGCGTGTGGCGGCAAACAAAAGCAAAGGGAAAAGGAATTTAATACGGATAAGGAGCTGGCGCTGACTGGTTCTTCGGTCGGGACACCTGCCGGGGTGAAGATGGATACTTTATCGGAGAGAAGCGTGACCTATGCCGAGCAGATCGTATCGGGGCTCATGGCAAGTGTTCAGGAGCATTTCTCGGATGAATTGGCAGAGCAGATGTCGTTGGATCGTTTACAGGCTTCGTGGGACAGTGTGGCGGCCAATGTCTCCGGATATCAGGGAGTAGAAGATGTGTCAGAGACAGTGAATGGAGAATACCTTGTGGAACTGGTGACGCTTCGCTATGAACAGAATCAGGGCAGGACGATACAGTTTGTTTTTGATGACAGAGAACAGATTGTTGGCATCTGGTTTGATGCGACAGAGCTTGGAGCCGCTTCGTCAAGTGGAAGTTCTGCCAGACCGACCAGAGATTATGAAGAGACGGAAGTTACCGTTGGGAGAGATCCCTATCCTCTCCAGGGGATTTTGACGGTTCCCAAACAGGAACAAAAGCCACCGGTGGTCATTCTGATTCCGGATGGACGGGATCTGGATATGGATGGAACCATTGGACTGGCACAGAACAAACCCTTGCAGGATCTTGCGCGCGGGCTCGCAATCTGCGGGGTGGCATCGCTGCGCTATGAACAGAGAATGTACCACTACCAAAAGGAACTGCCAAAAGACACTGGCAGTTATGATGCGATTGTTCAGGATGCAGGGTATGCGGTAAGTCAGATGTACAATGAAAAAAAAGTGAGCCGCAGTGGGATTTATTTTCTAGTCATGGGTTCGAGTGCTTCCTATCTTCCTGTCATGGTGGCAGACAAGCCAAAACGATTGAAGGGTGCGATTCTGATGGGGGCAAAGCCGACAGCAGTGTCGGAAAAAACATATGGCGGTGATAAAGAGAAGAATCTCTCTTCGGACGCTTCTTATTTTATCGAAGAAAACAGTACTTTTCCGCTTCTGGTATTGCAGGGAGAAGCGGACTTTGAGACTCCGGTAAAGTCGTTCGAACAGTGGAAGAAATTGTGGAAGGGAAGATCCCATACATCATATCGCTCGTTTCGAAAGCTGAACCACTATTTTATGAAAACAACCGGTGCTGCCGACCGATCGGATTATGATGAAGTCGGCAGCGTGAATCCGGATGTTATTCAGACAATCGCGAATTGGGTTCTGGAGGAATCGTGACCGAATCGGTCTACTCCATTTTTGAACGAAAATGTTTCTCCAGTTCCACAAGAGGAATGGGGAGAAACGACAGGGTAATCACCATGCCCCACTGCATGGTGCTCAGTGCCTGTGTGTGAAAAACCGGCTGAAGAATCGGAATGGCGATCACACAGCACTGCAAGGCGATACACAAAAGGACACTGACAAACAGACGGGGGTTTCCAAAAAGCCCGATTTCAGTGAGAGAGTGGCTGCTTCTCATGTTGAACGAGTGTATCAGTTGAGACAGAGAGAGAACGGCAAAGCACATGGTCGAGTTCCCGGCAAGGTACGCGACGAGAGCGAGGGAGCCGATGAACATTCCCTCCACCAGAATTTCGAAGACGCTTTCGACGGAAAACATTCCTTTGCCGGAGGGAAGTGGCTTGCGATCCATAATGTCAGGATCAGATGGTTCCACACCGAGACAAAGTGCCGGAAAGGAATCCGTTACCAGATTGATAAACAAAAGCTGAACCGGAAGGAGAGGCACATCAAAACCAAATAAGATTGCGACAAAAATGGTCATGATTTCTCCGATGTTACAGGACAAAAGGAAATGAATGGCCTTTTTTATATTGTCGAAAATCCCGCGACCCTCCCGGACAGCAGAGACAATGGTGGAAAAATTGTCATCCATCAAAATCATGTCAGCTGCGTTTTTGGCAACATCTGTTCCGGCAAGCCCCATGGCGCAGCCAATGTCAGCGGTCTTGAGTGCCGGTGCATCGTTGACACCGTCACCGGTCATGGCAACGACGTGACCGCTCTGTTGGTATTGTTTTACCAGGCGGACTTTGTGGGCGGGAGTCACCCGGGCGAATACCCGGTACTGATCCAGATGTGCGTGGAGTTCTTCCTCGCTCCATGCATCCAGCTGTTCACCGGTCAATACCTGAGAATCATCCTTGCAGATTCCCAATTCCCGTCCAATCGCAGAGGCCGTGATCTGATGGTCTCCGGTGATCATGATGGGGCGTATTCCGGCACGCTTGCAATTTTTTACAGCGGCATAGACTTCTTTTCGCGGTGGATCCATAAAGCCGACATATCCTGCGAAGACCAGATTTTTTTCAATGGAGGGATCTTTCTTGGCAGTGGCAAAATCCCGAAATCCGATGGCGAGTACACGGAGTGCATCGGCCGCATATTCTTTGGCGATCGTCTGAAACTCGGCCCGTTTTGCACGGGTCATAGGAAGGTATTCTCCCTCGTGATAATAATAGGAAGAGTGTTTGAGGATGTACTCCGGGGCCCCTTTGGTCACAGATAAAAAACCATCGGAGGTGTTGTGCAGAGTGGTCATCTGTTTTCGGTTCGAATCAAAAGGAATTTCATAAATACAAGGGGAGATGGTATGCTCTGCCTCATAGGAGACATGGAGTGTGGCGGCAAAATCGATCAGTGCCTGTTCCATCGGACCGGTCTGATTGTTGCACAGAACCCAGAGTCTTGCAAAAAAGACAGGATCACAGCAACACCAGTTTCTGCGGACGCTCATATGATTTTCAGTCAGAGTCCCGGTTTTATCCGAACAGATGACAGAGGCACTCCCCAGTGTTTCGACGGCAGGGAGATGTCGGATGACTGCCTTTTGCTTTGCCATGCGCTCGACACCCAGAGAGAGCATGATTGTCACAAGAGCCGGCAGGCTTTCCGGGATGGCAGCGACCCCCAGACTCACCGAGGTCATAAACATTGAAAAAATTGGCTGCTCATTATGTATGCCGAGAAAAAAGATAACAAAGCAGATTCCCAGTGCTGCGACACCGAGGATTTTACCGGTCTTATTCAGTCTTCTTGTGAGAGGGGTCTGAGGCGACTCTTCCTGTCTGAGCATACCGGCGATCTTCCCGATCTCTGTGTCCATTCCGGTCGCTGTCACATAGATGGTTCCCCGTCCGCTTGTCACCATGCTTCCCGAAAAAACACAGTTATTGCAGTCACCGGGAGATATGTGGGAGCGGTGGATGGGCTCCGTCTGTTTGGGGATGGAGCCGGTTTCTCCGGTCAGGGCGGACTCTTCAGTCTGCAGACCGTGACAGGATAAAAGACGGCCATCGGCAGGTACCTGACAGCCGGATTCCAGATGCACAATATCTCCGGGCAGAAGTTCTCTGGATTCGATCGTCTGTTTTGTCCCATTTCGAGTAACAAGTGTCTCCGGTGTCTGCATAGAGCGAAGAACCGAGAGGGAGTGCTCCGCTTTTTGTTCCTGACAGACACCGATGATGGCATTGATGACGACAATGGACAAAATGATGAGAGGATCCGTAAAATCCACATGACCCTGTAAATAGGATGCCACAAAAGAAATCAGTGCAGCGGCAAGGAGAGTCAGAATCATAAAGTCTTTAAACTGAGAAAAAAAGCGCACGATAATTCCCGGACCGGATTCCTGTATGAGCTCGTTATAGCCATACTGTTCCC
This sequence comes from uncultured Eubacteriales bacterium, assembly GCA_900319095.1. GTDB lineage: Bacteria > Bacillota > Clostridia > Lachnospirales > Lachnospiraceae > Eubacterium_F. The sequence goes on from ONNE01000197.1 coordinate 7,897, forward strand.
GTTTTTTTTGGATGTCCTTGTCGCATAATCCCTGCTCGGGAGAACAGTGTGTGTTTCGTATAAGATCTTGAGTGCTGATTGCATGCCATTCCATTGGTTCGTTTCGCCTCCTAATAATGAATTTATTGTCAAAATAAGTCGCCCCGCTGTTTCTTTTGCATAAATTAAAGTAAGAAACAAGAGGGGATTGTCATGGGAGTGATTTGTTTACTGGCACTTTCGGTCAGTCTGGATACCCTGGGCATTAGTATGGCGTATGCGATGAAAGGGGTATCGATACCATGGAAAACAAAATATCTGATAGGTATCATTAATATGGTCTTTACAGCTCTGGCAGTCGGATTCGGATATCCGTTGAGCCATTGGATTCCATCCCGATGGTTCCGTTATGTCAGTGGCATTCTTTTAATGGTGATAGGAGCAAAGACGGTCATTTGCGTATGGCAAAAAAAGGATACCAGAGATTATGACAGAGATGATTCCCATTCACTGGATCCGATGGAGGGGATTGCTCTGGCTCTCTCTATGAGTCTGGATTCGATGTGCGCAGGGCTGGGACTCTGTGGACAGAGTGCCGGAATTTATTGTTTTCCTGTTTTAACCGGTTTTCTCAGTGTTATATTTTTGTGGGTGGGAACCCGTTTTTGGTTTCGCATTCGGGCAGAGGCCAATCTGCTGTCAGGGGGAATTCTGATTCTTCTTGGATTCTTTCGCTTTTTTATATCTTAGTCTTTTTTTGCTTTCTTCCGCAAAGAAGCCATAGAAGGATGAGGGGAATTCCAATGATCAATATCCATTTTCTGTAATTCCGGATGGTTTCAAAAAAAACTTCGCGATGGGGATAAAAGTAATACCCCAGACCGGTAAGGGCTGTGTTCCAGATTGTGATTCCAATGGACGAAAAGAAAAGGTAGCTGGTAAGGGGCTGTTTCATGGCCCCTGCCACAAAACCGATGTAAGTACGGCAAAGTGGCAGCAGTCTGCTGAGAAGAACTGCGATATTACCATGATTTCCAAACGTCCGGTAAGATGCCAGGATCGGCCGTTTGGCAGAGGGGAAGCGCTGCATGGCTCTTTCTAAGAGTGGGGAACCGCCCAGTCGTCCGATGAGATAGGTAAGCAGAGTTCCGGCAAGAGAACAGACGCTGCTGAAAAGGACAAGTATGGGAAAGGCAAGACCATGGGCAGCTCCCACGACACCGGCAAGGGGCAGGATGATTTCACTGGAGACAGGAAAGCAGGCGTATTCCAAAAAAATCAAAGCAAAGATAGAAATCAGCCCGTACTCAGCGATTAATTGTTGAAGAATGTCCATCAGAGAATCCTTTTTTCGGATTTTGTTAGAATAATGTATGCGAAAGGGAGAAGCAGTATGACACAATCCAGCTGTTTCTTGACAAAGTATCTTTGGATTGCTATTATAGAATATGTATGCGTATAGATAAAATGGCTAAAAGCAATATGTTTTAATAAATAAAAAAGAGAGGAAACCAAAATGAGTCAGAGTTACAACCCGAAAGAAATCGAAAAAAAATGGCAGAAGATATGGGAAGATGAAAAAGCATTTTGTGCATCGGACGACTACTCTAAACCGAAATACTATGCTTTAGTAGAGTTTCCGTATCCATCCGGACAGGGCCTTCACGTAGGACATCCCCGTCCCTATACAGCGTTGGATATCGTGGCGCGAAAGAGAAGAATGCAGGGATATAACGTTTTATATCCGATGGGATGGGATGCGTTTGGACTCCCGACCGAAAACTATGCAATCAAAAACAAAGTACATCCCAAAGAGGTGACCAAAAACAACGTAGCCCGTTTTAAGGCGCAGTTGCAGGCACTGGGTTACTCCTTTGACTGGGATCGGGAAGTGAATACAACCGATCCGGAATATTACAAGTGGACGCAGTGGATCTTTTTGAAATTGTTCAAGGCCGGTCTTGCCTACAAATCGGAGATGCCGATTAACTGGTGTACTTCCTGTAAGTGTGGTCTTGCCAACGAGGAGGTTGTCAACGGTGTCTGTGAGCGATGTGGAAGTCCGGTTGTCCGCAAGGTAAAGAGCCAGTGGATGCTCAAAATCACCGAATATGCTGACAAACTGATTGATGATCTGGATGGACTTGACTATATTGAACGGGTCAAGGTATCTCAGAAAAACTGGATTGGACGATCGCATGGGGCAGAGGTGGATTTCCAATTAAAAGACAAAGAGGAGAAGCTTCGCATTTATACTACGAGACCGGACACCCTGTTTGGCGTGACCTATATGGTAGTATCTCCGGAACATCCATATTTGGATCAATATAAGGATGAGATAAAAAACTGGGATGCCATTCTTGAGTATCGGGAGATGGCTGCCAGAAAATCGGATTTTGAGAGAACTGAATTGGCAAAGGACAAGACAGGAGTCGCCATTGATGGATTGAGTGCGATCAATCCGGTAAATGGAAAAGAAATTCCAATCTGGGTTTCGGATTATGTACTTATGAGCTATGGAACCGGTGCGATCATGGCGGTTCCGGCCCACGATACACGTGACTGGGAATTTGCAAAGAAATTCGGACTTCCGATTATTGAAGTGATCGAAGGCGGAGATGTCGACAAGGAAGCCTTTACCGATGTTGCGACGGGAACTCTCGTAAACTCCGGATTCCTCTCCGGCAAATCGGTTGCACAGGCAAAAGAGTCCATAATCGAATGGCTTGAAAAGGAGGGTGTGGGAACCGCTAAAAAGAACTTCAAACTGCGCGACTGGGTATTCTCAAGACAGCGTTATTGGGGCGAGCCGATTCCGATCATAAAATGTGAAACATGCGGTTATGTTCCGGTTCCGGAAGACCAGCTGCCTTTAGAACTTCCGGAAGTGGATAATTATATGCCGACGGATAATGGGGAGTCTCCAATTGCCAACATTCGCTCATGGGTAGAGACCACGTGTCCATGCTGTGGGAAAAAAGCAGAGAGAGAGACGGATACCATGCCACAGTGGGCGGGATCATCCTGGTATTTTCTGCGCTATATTGATCCAAAAAACAATGAGGCACTGGCGAGCAAAGAGGCGTTGGACTACTGGCTTCCGGTTGACTGGTACAATGGCGGAATGGAGCACACCACACTGCATCTTTTGTATTCACGTTTTTGGCACAAATTCCTCTATGATCAGGGAGTTGTCCCAACGAAGGAGCCTTATCAGAAGAGAACTTCGCACGGCATGATTCTGGGTGAAAATGGCGAGAAGATGAGCAAGTCTCGTGGAAATGTCGTGAATCCGGATGATATCGTGCGCGACTACGGTGCTGACACTCTTCGTACTTACGAAATGTTCATTGGTGCATTTGATGCAGCGGCAGCATGGTCGGAAGATGGCGTGAAGGGATGCAGAAGATTTCTTGACCGTGTATGGAAGCTAAAAGAGATGGTTACGGATGAAGAAGGATATTCGAACGATCTGGAAACAAAAATGCATCAGACCATAAAAAAGGTAAGCAATGATTTTGAAAATCTTAAATACAACACAGCCATTGCAGCGATGATGGCACTCATTAATGATTTTTACAAAAAGGGTTCTCTGACAAGAGGAGAGTTCCGTACGCTGCTGATTCTTTTGAATCCGGTGGCACCACATATAACAGAAGAGCTCTATAGCGAGTGTGGGTTTGGTGACCGGCTGTATCAGACAACATGGCCGGAGTATGATGAGGAAAAAACAATCGAAAAAGTTCAGGAAATCGGTGTACAGGTAAATGGTAAAGTGCGCTGCGTGGTGGCTCTTGCGCTCGATGCCTCCCGGGAAGAGGCAATCCGGATGGCAAAAGAGGCATTGGGAGAAAAATTGGACGGAAAGCAGATTGTCAAAGAAATATATGTACCGGGTCGGATCATCAACATTGTTGTAAGGTAGGAGAGTGCAAGATGGATAACGTAAGCAACGCAAAGGTAAGTATCATTATCCCGTTCTTTAAGGGACCGGCTTATCTTGAGGACTGTATCGGCAGTTTGGAACAGCAGAATCTTTCGGATTATGAAATAATCATTGTGAATGACAAGGACGGACATGAGGTGCCGGAGGACATTGCATCCAAACCATATGTCTCGGTTTATAAAGCATTAGAGGAATTGCCAAAAGAGGTAATTCAAGCCAACGAAGAGCGTGCGGATGCATGGCGAGAGCAAAAGATTCAGGAGCATGTGGATAAAAGACTTGAGCAGGCACAGATGCGACGCCAGATTGTTGCCGACTATGAAGAGCAGGGCAAACAGATGCGCGCCTACTCAAAGGAACAGTTGAATTTACAGGAAGAAGAACTGCTGGATGAATACGAAGAAAAAATCGATAAAGTGTATCCGTTTGGTGTTTCTTACTGCAGAAATATCGGTCTAAAAAAAGCGACTGGAAAATACGTCTATTTTATTGACTGTGATGATTATCTGTTAGAGGATGCGTTAAAGAGACTGTTGGATGTGGCAGAGGAAAAGGATGCCCTGATGACAACGGGAAATAAACTGAGCAGTTGGTTTAAACCGGTGAATTATGATCCGGAAAAAGCAAAACAGGAGTCCTTTGCACAGGGGATACAACCCTTAGAGAAAGAGGTATTGCTCGACCGGTTCCGTGTTCGTCTGTCAGTACAGCACTTTTTGATCAACCGGGAATTTTTAGTGGAGAATGAGATAGAATTTGATACGACATCCCGGTTTTACAGCGATATCCGGTTCTGTATGCAGCTCCTTAAGAAGGCGCAGGGACGGATGTGGATCGACGGTGACAGCTTCTATGTGTGGAGACACAGAAATGACCAGATTCATCTGCCGGCACTGTGTCAGAAGAAGAGAGGAAACCACAGCCTGGAGTTCATTGACGCATATGAAAAATCGGTTGCCTTTTTAGAGGAAGGGGACAAAGATCTGTGGTTCATCTTAGATCACTATACCGTTCACAGTTTTCTCAGCCGTTATCCGGCAAGGATCAAGAGAGAAAATGTACCACTGTTTACAAAGATTTTACAGGGAATGCCGGACTGGAAACAGGTGCGAAAAGATTTTTCACCGGACCGAAAGCTGGCTCTGTTCTTTATTCGAAAAGGAAAATACAGATTGGCCAGACCGGGGCTGAAATTTGCCCGTTGGCGTGCGAAGAAGAAGGGATTGATCGGAAGCCGGATCCAATGGTACTGCGTGCTGGAAAAACTGATTTTTAAGAAGATGTCCATTCGCACCGACTGGGTGTTTATCGAGAGTTTTTTTGGAAAAAGTTATTCGGACAGTCCGAAATACTTATATGAGTATCTGCAAAAGACAAGGGGCGACCAGTATAAGTACATCTGGGTTTTGAATAAAAAATCACCGGCACTTGCGAAGACCGGGAAACACAAAACCTGTAAGATGAACAGCCTTCGCTATGTCTATTATGCATCGCGCTGCGGATATCGGATCTTTAATGTCCGCCAGCCGGGATGGAACAAAAAGAGGCCGGGGGTTGTCTTTCTTGAGACGTGGCATGGCACACCGCTGAAAAAACTCGCATTTGATATGGATGATATCACATCGGCCAGTCAAAATCACAAGACGATGTTCTATCAGCACGGCAGAGAGTGGAATTATCTGGTGTCGGCAAACCGGTTTTCCACGGATGTTTTTGAGAGAGCGTTTGTCTTTGACCGCAATAAGATTCTGGAGTATGGTTATCCGAGAAATGACATTCTCTATGCTCCGAATAAGGACGAGATTGCCGCAGAAGTCAAAAAAGAACTGGGAATTCCGGAGGGCAAGCGGGTGATTCTCTATGCTCCTACATGGAGAGATAACCAGTTTTATGATAAGGGAAAATACAAGTTTACACTGGCAATGGATCTCGACCGGATGAAAGAAGAGTTTGGAGACGACAGTGTCATTTTGCTCCGGACACACTACTATATTGCCGATATCCTGGATCTGTCCGGATACGAGGGATTTGTGTACAATGGAAGCCAGTACGAAGATGTATCACGTCTGTATCTGGCATCCGATATTTGTATTACCGACTATTCATCCGTCTTTTTCGATTTTGCCAATCTCAAAAGGCCGATCTTATTCTTTGTCTATGATTTTGAAGAATATGCCTCTGAGATTCGAGGTATGTACATGGACATGGAGAAGGAACTGCCGGGACCGATCCTGCACGATAACGATGCCCTGATTGCAGCTCTTCATAATATGGATGCGATCACAGAGACCTATCAGGATCGCTATGAACAGTTTTATGAGAGATTCTGCAGTGTGGATGATGGTCATGCATCGGAGCGTATAATCGAAAAAGTTTTTGGGGAGAGAGAGAAAGGTTTGCTTTGATCTTATTGTCAGAGAGGGGATAGACCTTTGGGAAAATGGCTGTATAAAACGGCAAAAAATATAGTGATTTTGTTCTACCGTTTCATGTGTCTGATTTTTCCGGTAAAAAAGAACCGGGTGGTATTTGACAGCAATCTGGGGAAGAGCTATGCCGGAAACCCGCGCCATATTTATGAGGCATTGGTGTCTCATGGTCATGATATGAAATGGGATTGTATCTGGTTTTATGAGAATGAGACATACAACATTCCGGGGATGAGCCATCAGGTTCAATATGGGCGTCTTCGCTATCTCTACTATATGGCGACGGCGAAAGTATGGGTGTTTGACAGCCGACAGCCTGAATTTTTGATTCGACGAAAAAACACCTACTATATCCAGACATGGCATGGAACTCCGTTAAAGAGGCTGGCTCTGGATATGGATGATGTATTCATGGTCGGAGAGACGGATATTGATACCTATAAGGAGCGTTTTGTCCGCAACGTCAAGACATGGGATTATCTGATTGCGCAGAATGCATTTTCCAGTGAGACATTTCGAAGATGTTTTGATTTTCAAAAAAATATGCTGGAGATTGGATATCCGCGAAATGACGTGCTGTTTCGCGAGAACAATGAAGAGGATAATCGTCGGCTTCGCAAAAAATTAGGTTTGCCATTGGACAAAAAAATTATACTCTATGCACCGACGTTCCGGGATGACGAGTTTTCAGATGACGAGAAATATGAATTTCAGCCACAGATTTCCTTTGACTTATTGCAGCGGGAACTCGGAGATGAGTATGTAATGATTGTCAAATATCACTATCTGATTATGGATGTCGTAGACTGGTCACCGTATGAGGGATTCATCTATCATTTTGATCAGAGTCGCGATATCGCAGAATTGTTTTTAGTTTCAGATCTTTTGATCACGGATTACTCATCGGTTATGTTTGACTTTAGTATTCTGAGAAGACCAATGTTTTTCTTTGCCTACGATCTGTACAAATACAAAAATGAACTGCGTGGTTTCTATTTTAATTATCAGGAAGAGATGCCGGGACCGATTTCAGAGACGACAGAGCAGTTGATCGAGGATATAAAGAATTACGATTCGAAAGAGTACGAAGAGAAGTATCAGAGATTTCATGATAAATTCAATGCCATCGACGATGGAAACGCAACCTTGCGGGTGATCCGGCTGCTGGAACAATTGATTCCGGCCAAGCGGCCCAATATATATTATGAGTCAGAATAGGAGTGATACATAATGGAGACAATAGCAAGTTTTACGATAAATCACAAGCGTCTGATGCCGGGGGTCTACGTGAGTAGAAAATACAGTACCGGACACGATGTGGTCACAACGTTTGACATACGTATGACGAGACCGAACTTTGAGCCGGTTATGAATACATCAGAAATTCATACGATGAACCACCTGGGAGAGACGTTTCTGCGCAGCGATGAGGAGTGGAAGGATAAAGTGATCTACTTTGGACCGATGAGCTGCCGCACGGGTTTTTATCTGATTCTTGCCGGCGATTATGAATCCGAGGATATCGTTCCGATGTTGCGTGAGATGTATAAATATATCAGTCAGTATGAGGGAGATGTGCCAGGGGCATCTGCGGAGGAATGTGGAAACTATCTGGATATGAATCTTCCGATGGCCAGATTTCTTGCAGACCGCTATCTTGAGAAGGTGTTGATTGGAATTACACCTGACCGGCTCAATTATCCAAAATAATAGTATTTTTTTCATCGCAGCTGCATAGAGATAATAGAAAGAGAATCATGTTGGTTCGAAAGCAGGGATGAAGATGTTTGATTGGGATAACCGTATGAAAAATACTCGCAATGTGCAGATATTGAAAACGGTTATTCCTTTTTTTGATGTCTCTGTGGGAGAGTCGATTGATCTGGAGGGACTTTTCCAGGCAATCCGTCCTTTTACAGGCAAACGGGAACGTCAGATGGTAGATCGGCTTCTTCAATTTTTTCAGATGCGGCACATGATGGAAATGGTTCAGTTGGTTCAGAGCATGCAGCAGATGCAACAGGCTGCCAAACAGCAGACGGAGGGAAACGATTCTCAGGAGAGTATGATGGATCTTCTGATGGCGATGGTTCCACCGGAACAAAAAGAGAATATGGAAATGATGACTGCCATGATGTCCGCGATGTCTGCCGGAGAATCAAGTGGAAAGGAAGACGGATATGAATCCGAAAATATTTGATCAGTACGATATTTTTAAAACCATGCATCCGGTCAAAATAAAAATTATGAAAGACCTGGCAGCAAAGATGGAGGGGAAAAAAGTCCAGCAGGCAGCTCCTTATCTGATGGAGGCAATGAATGAACTGAATCGGCACGGACTGACATTTACCCCACAGGAGAGTTCCGTATTAATTGAAATTTTATCGCAGGATATGTCACCGCAGGATAAGGCAAAAGTGGAAATGATGAGACATGCCGCACAAAAAAATAACCGGAAGCGATAAACCAAAAACCAACGAGAATGCAGAATTGTAAAAAAAAGGTAGATGAGAGACAAAAAATGTGATAAAATGACTTGACGATACGATAAAGGAAATGAGTGAGATGCGATGTCAGAAAACTGGATAGAATTAAAGAATATATCAAAAACTTTTGACGGAGAAAAAGTGTTGGACCGGCTCAATCTGACGATTCATGAGAATGAGTTCGTCACCCTGCTGGGGCCGAGTGGCTGCGGCAAGACGACAACGTTGCGCATTATGGGAGGATTTGAGACTCCGGATGAGGGACAGGTGATGCTGGACGGACAGGATATTGCCCATGTTCCGGCAAATAAGCGTCCGATCAATACGGTGTTTCAAAAGTATGCTCTCTTTTCTCATATGAATATTGAGGATAACATAGCTTTCGGCTTAAAGATCAAGAAAAAAAGCAGGCAGTACATTCAGGATAAAGTACGCTATGCCTTGAAATTAGTGAATCTGCAGGGATATGAAAAGAGGATGCCGGATTCCCTGAGCGGAGGGCAGCAGCAACGCATTGCCATTGCCAGAGCAATTGTAAATGAGCCCGAGATTCTTCTTCTGGATGAACCACTGGGAGCGTTGGATCTCAAACTCCGCCAGGAGATGCAGTATGAATTGATTCGGCTAAAAGAAGAGCTGGGGATTACTTTTGTGTATGTCACCCACGACCAGGAAGAGGCACTGACGATGTCAGACCGCATCGTTGTGATGAATCAGGGATATATTCAACAGGTAGGCACACCGGAGGATATTTATAATGAGCCGCAAAATGCGTTTGTGGCGGACTTTATCGGTGACAGCAACCTGTTGTCTGCGGTGATGATCTGTGATAAAAAAGTCAGGATACAGGGGCAGGTGTTTGATTGTGTCGATGTGGGATTTGGCGAGGAGAATCCGGTCGATGTCGTGATACGTCCCGAAGATCTTATTTTGGTTGAGCCGGAAAAAGGAACCATAAGAGGAAAAGTTGTCTCCTTGATTTTTAAGGGAGTTCACTATGAGATGGAAGTCGAAGCTCTGGGATTTACGTGGCTGGTACACAGTACAGGACTGGCACCGGTGGGATCCGAGGTGGGTCTTTTTGTCGATCCGTTCAATATACAGATTATGAAAAAACCGGAAAATGCTGCTGAGGAGGTACTGCGCGATGAAATGGAATAGACGCAATACGCTTTCCAGCAGTTTGTATCTGTTATGGATGATGATTTTTGTGATTGTCCCGCTGTTGATCATGGCATGGTATGGATTTCATGATGACAGTGGGCACTTGACGTGGGCAAATATTATTGCCATTGCGCGGCCGGTTCATCGCAAGGCGCTCTTTATCTCCATCCGCCTGTCGGTGGTCTGCACGTTGATCTGTTTTGTTCTTGCCGTCCCGCTCTCTCTGGTTCTGAGGGGGCTTCACATGAATCGTAGCGGATTTATTGTGTTTATTTTCATTTTGCCGATGTGGATGAATTTTTTGCTCCGGACGATTGCATGGCAGTCATTACTTGAGAAGAGCGGGGTGATCAATCAACTCCTGAAGATGGCACATCTGCCAACACAGAATATGATCAATACCGAGGGGGCAATCGTGATCGGCATGGTGTACAACTATTTGCCGTTTATGGTCCTTCCCATCTACAATGCCCTGTCTAAGATCAGTCAGGACACGTTTGATGCGGCAAAAGATCTGGGAGCCGGCTGGTGGTACACCATGAAACATATCACGTTTCCGCTCATATTTCCGGGAATTGTCAGTGGGAGTACCATGGTATTTGTTCCGGCTCTCACTACCTTTGTTTTGTCAGACTTTCTGGGTGGGGGAAAAATCCAGCTCATTGGAAATGTCATCGAGCAGGAGTTTACTACGGCCAATAACTGGAATGTCGGTGCCGGACTGTCTCTCGTTCTCATGATCCTTGTCATTCTCAGTATGGCAATCATGTCCAAATACGATAAGAGTGGAGAGGGGGCAGGTATATGGTAAAAAAAAGAATCAAGACGTGTATGGAAAGAATCTATCTGTTCTTCATCTTTATCTTTTTGTATGCTCCGATTGTGACTCTGATCGGACTGTCTTTTAATGCGAATAAAACGAGGGGAAAATGGGGTGGCTTCAGTCTGAAATGGTATCACAGATTGTTTCAGGATCAAACCATTCTTCATGCGCTGTTTACGACTTTGATTCTGGCGCTGTTATCGGCGCTGATTGCTACGATTCTGGGTACGGCAGTATCGTTTGCGATCAATCAGATGAAAAAGCTGCCAAAGACGATTTTGATGTCGGTGACCAATATACCGATGCTCAATGCAGATATCGTCACGGGAATATCACTGATGCTGATGTTTATTGCCATCCGGTATACAATGGGTTTTTCCAGTGTTCTTTTAGCACATATTACGTTCAATCTGCCGTTTGTGATATTGAGCGTGATGCCGCGTTTGAGACAATTGAATATCAGTGCATATGAGGCTGCCATGGATCTGGGAGCGTCTAAAAGATATGCATTTATTAAAGTGATTTTACCGGATATCATGCCCAGTGTCATGACAGGATTTCTGCTCTCTTTTACGATGTCGCTGGATGATTTTGTGATCACCCATTTTACAAAAGGAATCGGTGTGGACACACTTTCGACCCTGATCTACACAGAACAAAAAAAGGGGATACGTCCGGAAATTTATGCGCTCTCGACAATCCTGTTTGTGGCAGTTCTGATCCTTGTGATGTTATATAACAGAGAAAAAAACACGGAAGCCAAAAAAGAAGCTTTGCCGTTAAGACGTCTGGCATCACTTGGCCGGATCGTTGGATATATCAGCATTCCCGTTGTCTTTGCACTCGTCGTGACAGGATATTATCGAACGGGAGCGACCGGAACCGCACAGTTGAAAGTGTATAATTGGGGTGAGTACATGGATCCCGAAGTTATAAAAGATTTTGAGGAGGAGACCGGGATCGAGGTAATCTATGACGAATTTGAGACCAATGAGACAATGTATCCGATTGTATCCAAAGGGGCCGTCCAGTATGAGCTGGTCTGTCCTTCGGATTATATGATACAGAGAATGGAACAAGAGGGACTGCTGGAAGAAGTCGATTGGGACAATGTGCCGAACCGGACCTGTATTGATGATGAATTCTGGCAGTTCGCCAGATCCTACGATGAGAACAATCGTTACAGTGTGCCGTATTTGTGGGGGACGGTTGGAATCTTGTACAACAAAAAGATGGTAAAAGAGCCAATTGACAGCTGGGGGGTTTTGTGGGATACCAAATACAAAGACAACGTATTAATGCAAAAGAGTGTCCGGGATGCTTTTGGTGTCACACTAAAATATCTTGGTTATTCGCTCAATACAACAGATGAAAACGAATTGGAAGAAGCAAAGAATAAATTGATCGAACAAAAAAAATCCGGTGTCGTTCAGGCCTATGTAGTGGATGAGGTGCGGGACAAAATGATTGCCGGTGAGGCCGCCATCGGTGTCATCTACTCCGGAGAAGCGCTTACCTGCCAGGAGTCAAATGAAAATCTTGAATATGTCGTGCCAAAAGAGGGAAGTAATCTGTGGATGGATTCCTGGGTGATTCCCAAAGGAGCTGAAAACAAAGAAAATGCCGAGAGATTCCTCAATTTTCTATGCCGGCCTGAGATCATGAAGAAAAACTTTGATTTTATCACTTACTCAGTGCCGAGCACAGAAGCCAGAAAAATTCTGGATGAGGAATATCGCGACAATGAAATTGTATTCCCTGATATGAAATCTCTGACGAACTGTGAAGTGTTCAAATATCTTGGCTCACAAGCGGATCAGAGATACAACGACAAGTGGAAAGATGTGATGGCGCGGTAAAGGAACCCGGATGTCATGCGGTCAGATCAAAGTTTGCCCCGGATGACATCATATAGTTTAGTTTTGCCTGACGTTTGGCATATGGATTCGAGTTACTCTGGTTGGCCTCGCCATTGGATGTGCGCATCCGGGTGTGAGTCGTCCCACCGGAAACATATACACGTCCGCACTCCGGACACACAGAGGTGTGAAGGGTTACCGAGACAGAGAGGAGTTTATTTCCCTCTTCTCGTCCCTTTGCGACAGCATTGGCAACGTGTTCTTTTTCATGTCCCATAACCGTTGCTGCGGCATTGTCCGGATCGATGTGGGCAGGTGCCTTAAAAGAGACATCGGATTCATTTGAACCATCGACATATTTTCTGTTTTTGCAGGTCTGACATTCGGCCTGCTTTACTTTTTTATTGTTCTCCGCATCCTTGACACCGTCAATGACAGCTTTTGCGGTCCCGTCACCTTTCGAATCAACGGCTGTCGTTCCCCGAACACCGGAGATCGCAGCTGTGTTGTACATCGGATAGATACCGCTCATGCCACCGTAGGCAGAATACCCGGCGATTGGAGAAATTCCGGAAATACTCATACGCATAGCCCCCTCTTACAATATCAAATAAAAAGTTATAAAGCCTATTTTTTTACATTATAACGCAAAAGAGGAAAAGATACAATGGGAATTGATAAAGAGATATACTTTTTCTTTCGTTTATGTTATACTGGGACATACAGGAAAAGATTCGTGTAAAGGAGAAAAAACGTGGATATTACCAAACAGATTGCAGAGGAGTTAAAGATTAAAACGTGGCAGGTCGAGGCGGTCATTCGGTTGATCGATGAGGGGAATACCATTCCCTTCATTGCCCGCTATCGAAAGGAGCAGCACGGCACACTGGATGATGAACAATTGCGGAATCTGGATGAGCGACTGACCTATCTGCGTAATTTAGAGGAGAGAAAAGAGACGGTTCTTGCCAGCATTGAGGAGCAGGGAAAACTCACGGAGGAGTTAAAGGATCAGATTTTAGAGGCAAAGACTCAGGTGATGGTAGAGGATCTATATCGTCCTTATCGTCCGAAACGACGTACTCGTGCGACAATCGCCAAAGAAAAAGGCTTAGAGGGGCTTGCGAATATTCTTTTGTTTCAGATGACAGACAGATCCATGGAAGAGGAAGCGGCTGCCTATCTGGATCCGGACAAGGGAGTGAATACCGTGGAAGAGGCGATTGCCGGTGCCAGAGATATCATTGCTGAGACAATTGCGGATGAGGCGGATTACCGGAGAGTGATTCGCGATACCACAATGGAAAAAGGGACGCTTACTTCTGTGGCAAAAGACCCGGAGGCAAAATCGGTATATGAGAATTATTATGAATTTCAGAGCAATCTATCCAAGCTTTCCGGATATCAGATTTTGGCGATCAACCGGGGTGAGAAAGAAAAAATTCTCACGGTGAAAGTTGAGGCCCCACAAGAGGAGATCCTGCGATATCTGAAAAAGCAGGTGATCACAAAAGAAAATCCTCAGACAACTCCGCATCTGAATGAAGCGATAGAAGACAGTTATTCCCGACTGATCGCACCTTCCATCGAGAGGGAGATCCGCAGTGAGTTGACAGAGAGAGCCGAAGATGGAGCGATTCGCGTGTTTGGAAAAAATTTAGAGCAGCTTCTGATGCAGCCACCGATTGAGGGGAAAGTCGTTTTGGGATGGGATCCTGCCTTTCGTACCGGTTGCAAGCTGGCGGTGGTAGATGAGACGGGGAAAGTATTGGACACCATCGTTGTCTATCCGACAGAGCCGCAAAAGAAGGTTGCCGAGACGAAGCGAATTGTCAAGGGAATGATTGAGAAATATGGGATAGAACTGATTTCGGTCGGCAATGGAACAGCGTCGCGCGAATCCGAGCAGGTGATCGTGGATATGTTAAAAGAGATTCCCCGGCCGGTTCAATATATTATCACAAACGAGGCAGGGGCATCGGTATATTCGGCGAGCAAGCTGGCGACAGAAGAATTTCCGAATTTTGATGTGGGTCAGAGAAGTGCGGTGTCGATTGCGAGACGGCTGCAGGATCCATTGGCGGAACTGGTCAAAATTGATCCAAAGAGCATTGGGGTCGGTCAGTATCAGCACGATATGAATCAGAAAAAACTCAGTGAGGCACTTGGCAATGTCGTGGAGGACTGTGTGAATAATGTTGGCGTCGATGTCAATACAGCTTCCGTATCTCTGCTCGAATATGTTTCCGGTGTATCCAAGGCAATTGCGAAGAATATTGTCTCCTACCGGGAGGCAAATGGGAAATTTACAAACCGGAAGCAGCTTTTGAAGGTTGCCAAACTTGGCCCCAAAGCATATGAACAGTGTGCCGGCTTTATGCGGATTACCGGTGGAGAGAATCCTCTGGATGCGACGAGCGTTCATCCGGAATCCTACAAGGCGGCAGAGGAACTTCTGGAGTCGCTTGGCTATGACAGAGAGCAGGTCCGCGGCGGTGTGGTCGGACTGTCGGTTGTCACAAAGGATCGTAAAAAACTGGCACAGAAACTGAATGTGGGCGAGGCCACTCTGGATGATATCATCAAAGAATTAGAGAAGCCGGGCAGAGATCCCCGTGATGAGATGCCAAAACCGATCCTCAGAACCGATGTCATGGAGATGAAAGATCTGACTGAGGGAATGATTCTAAAAGGAACCGTGAGAAATGTGATCGATTTCGGTGCCTTTGTGGATATCGGAGTACATCAGGACGGGCTGGTACATATCTCACAATTGACCAACAAAAAATTTGTAAAACATCCATTGGACGTTGTGAGTGTAGGGGATATTGTAGAGGTCAAAGTTCTGAGTGTGGATATTCCGAAAAAGAGAATTCAGTTGTCTATGATTTTGTGAGAAGAGCGATGATTTATATTTTTTGTGCACTGTATCAAGAGGCATCCTGTCTCATAGAAAAATACGGGTTAAAGAGGGCAGAGGGGTTTCGCAGCCGTGTCTACCAAAGCGGTGAAATCACACTGGCCGTGACCGGGACCGGCATCGTGGGTCCGGTTATGGCATTGAGTGAGATCTGTCAGAATCATAAGAAGAAAGAGTCAAAGGATTTTATGATCAACCTGGGGATTGCCGGCTGTCGCCCGGATGCGAAAGAAGATGTCAGGGGAAAGATTTTTATAGCCAATAAAATTCACAATGAAGTGACGGGGCGGGATTTTTATCCGGATATGATTGTGAACAGCACTCTTCCGGAAAAAAAACTGATCACAGTCGCCAGACCGATTGATGCGGGCGAGATGGAAGAAGGAATTCTGTATGATATGGAGGCAGCCTTCTTATTTGAGGCAGGACAGAACTATTTTGATGTGGCGCGAATGTTTTTCATCAAGATCATATCGGATGCCGGAGTGAGCAAAGAACAGGATCAGCCAATTTCATCCGAAGAAGTAAAAATGCTTGTCTTTGACCAGATGGAGAACATACAATCCGTGATGGATGTTCTCCGGGCACTTTCGCTCACACAGAGAGATTCCTGTGAAGAGCAAGATAAACTGACAGCAGCTATGTCGGAGCTTCTGTGTGCCTCTGCCACGATGGAGCAGGAGATTGCCAAAATCATCCGCTATACCCGGCTTGCCAGAGTAGATGTAGAAAAGATTCTTGGCGATCTAAAAAGAGAGGGAAGAATTCCGGTGAGTGACCGAAGGGAGGGAAAAAAGGTGTTGGATCGAATCAAAAGACAGATTCTTCGATTTGACACTTGAGATATGTTTCATAAAGCATTTTCCCATATTTATATAGAAGAAGAGATTGTGGATACCGGTTGCGTATGCGAACTGTTGGAAAAACTTCCGAATGCCGAGCCGATTGTGATCGGCCACTACAAAGACATTTTTGGTCGCCATGGCATGGATGCAAATTTGCAGAATCAATATCCGCAGTTGATCCTGGCAAAGAACCGGGAAAAGAAAATATATAAAGGATCACCGGTCTGTCAGAGCTTTGGCAACCATTATTTTTATTATACCAGCAATGTGAAAAACTGTATTTATCATTGCGAATATTGTTATCTGCGTGGTATGTATCCGTGTGGACATGTGGTAATATTTACAAATCTTGAGGATACGTTTGAGGAAGTTGAGAAAATTCTTTGCGAGCATCCGGTCTATCTGTGCGTCTCATATGACACGGATCTTTTAGCGCTGGAAAAGATCACCGGATTTCTGGCAAGATGGATTGCCTTTTGCGGCAGTCATCCGGATTTGCAGATCGAGATACGAACGAAGTGTTCAAAAGTAGAGGAAATTCAGAGGCTGTCATACATTTTGAATCCAAGGGCAAATCAAAAGATTATTTTTGCATTTACACTGAGCCCGGATAAAATCATCCGGACCTATGAGAGGGGAACCCCTGGTCTGACGGGACGGTTAAAAGCGGTAAAACAGTCAATAGAGTGTGGTTTTTCAACCCGATTGTGCTTTGATCCGATGATCTATGAGAGAGATTATCCCTCCTTATATCAGGAGATGATAAGTACGATACGCAGGGCAATTCCGGATCCGGATCAGCTATTGGATGTCAGCATTGGATCATTTCGCATATCGGGAGAGTACCTCAAGAACATGAGAAAAAATGGAAGGGATTCGGTCATTGCGAACTTTCCATACGAGCTGACCAATGGATTCTATCATTATCCATATGGGCTGGACCGACAGATGGAACAATACTTAAAAAAATTGTTGATGGATTTTCTTCCGGAACAAAAAATCTTTTTGTGGCAGGAAGAGTGAGAGAGGGAATGAAGAGAATGAATGCAATTGTGACAGGAGCATCCTCCGGGATTGGACATGCGATCAGCGAATATCTTTTATCCGAGGGATATGAAGTGTTCGGGATCGGAAGGTCGATGGACGAGAGAGTGGGGACACTGTTGGCAAGTGAAAATTTTCATGCGATATCGCTGGATCTGACCGATTTGTGCAGGGCGCAGGAAATCATTGACCAGATACAGAAAGAAAATGCGATTCATCTTTTAGTAAACAATGCGGGTGTGGGATATTATGGCATGCACGAAGAACTGAGTGCCAAAAAGCTGGATGAGATGGTTACAATCAATCTCACGGTTCCGATGCTTTTGTCCTCTCTGCTGATG
Source organism: uncultured Eubacteriales bacterium (assembly GCA_900319095.1). Lineage (GTDB taxonomy): Bacteria > Bacillota > Clostridia > Lachnospirales > Lachnospiraceae > Eubacterium_F. The sequence goes on from ONNE01000197.1 coordinate 25,733, forward strand.
AGAAATTTAAAGAAAAATCAGGGAACCATCATCAACATTTCCTCCTATACGGCACATGAGACCAATCCGCATGGCTGTGCTTACGGAGCGACCAAGGCCGGGCTCTCAAGCTTTGGGAAAAGCCTGTTTTTTGAAAACCGCAAATATGGAGTGAAAGTCGTCAACCTCGAACCGGAGATGACCAGAACCGATCTGTATCGCAATGCAGATTTCACCGCCTCGGAGGAAGTAAATGCCAGCCTGTTCACACAAGATATTGTTGAGGCGGTTGCCTATGTGCTGGCACAAAAAGAACATGTGGCAGTTCACACGGTATCTCTGACGCCCCAGTACCATCGCATTCAGAAAAAATAGGAATTACCGGGTAACATGGCGAAGGACGACGACATTTTCTTCATTGTAGACAACGTCGTATTTTTCATACATTTCTTCGATATCTGAAATTTCATAAGTTCCCCATTCGCAGGGACCAAGAACCAAATAATCGACATGATATTGATCCAGGAGGGCATCGCGCCGGGATGGGTCTTCATACATCGTTTTTACATCCGCCTCATTTTGCGCATAATCCACTCCGTGATAGTACAAAAAGCTTCCGGAACCGCACACAATGTTTCGCCCGGTGAGAGAGGCGATGGCATTATTGTGGTTGGTTGCCGTCAGGAAGGTGTCCGTCGGATTGGTATTGTTCTCGACCCATTCACACATCTTTACATAGCCACGGCTGTACAATTCGTAGTCGGAAACATATTCTCTTGAGACTGTCAGAACAGCGGCAAAGACTCCGAGAACCGTGACACAAGCTACCGATGTGATGCGCAGAATCCGGACAGACGATTTCTTTTTGCCAAGAGCCGGTATCGTATCCCAGACAAAATCAGAGACGGCAATGCACATGAACAGATAGGAGACAAGCAGAAGCTTGTTGTTGTCATAAGGGTTTGGCTGGAACAGGATAAACTCACAGATCACCCATAAAAAACAGGCAGGAGATAAAATCCGAATCTGCTTTTTCGTTCCGAATATGAGCGTAAGAATTGTGAGGATAAACATAATGCCAAGGTTTTTCAGATAAAACAGGATATATTCATCGGATTCATTTGCCCAATTAAAAGAACCGCGCACAAATTGATCGCCCTGTGCCTGACGGAACGTAAAGCCGATTAACTGTGGAAGCGCGAGGATGACGACAACGAGAAGAAAGAGGCCCCATGTACGTAAGATTTTTTTGAGCGTCCCATTTTTGCCGGCTGTTACAAGCTCCCAACAAAGCCATCCCAAAAAGGCAGCGACTATGCCGATTCCGAATGAGAGAATCAGATTGGAAGAAAGAGGATTCTGCGAGTGCTGGCGGTGGCACAGAATCGACATGGATGACAAAAATACCACAACCAGACACAGACGGGCGATCAGCGATTTTTTGTCATCGGATTTGCCAGTTTCCTCCTGTGTGAGATCCTGGAGAACAAAAATCGCGCACAGAACACCGAGGGCGAGGAAGGAGTGTGTGTGAATCAGCACAAGACCTCCGGCCAATATACCACACAGTATAAAGGCATGGGAATCGGCCTCTTTTCTCGCCTTTAATAAAAGAGCGAGCAGAGGAAAAAGGATTGCCCAGCCAAATAGAGTGGCTCTCTGGGGAATCAGCATATCGCAGAGAATATTGTGCCACTGGATGTTTTCCTGTACATAGTTGGTGGGAGTCTCATAAAAGGCAGTAAAAATTCTCTTGAAATTTTCACTGGCAAATCCCTCATTCACAAAATAGTAAAAACCGAACCCGCCATTGAGAAAGAATAAGACAAAAGCAAGAATCGATTTTCCCAAATGAGGTTTATTGAGGACAAAAAGAGATTGCTTTGCGATGCAATACACTCCGAAAAATACCTGAAGAAGAGCCACATACATGGAAATCAGGTAAGCAATCCGAAGAGAACAGCCAAACAGATACAAACTCGAAGAGATGCTGTCGGATAAGAAAGGATAGGCCAGTCTGGTACCCGGCAGAATGGAATATTCCGGTGGAAAAACAGACTGTTTGGCAATGCTGGTAATGAATCCCAAATGCATATTCATGTCACCGTAGGTACTCTGTCCGCTGTGCATTGCCCCATCAATATAGGGAATCGTATGTCCGGTCAGAATGATGACTGTCAGAAGATAGAGGGGAAGGATGACGAACAGAGCCGGATCTTTGATTGAGACAGCAACGCGCTTAAAAGGATTTCCGGGAATTCTCACATAGGCAGCCAGTACGATCAAAGCCATCGTGATCAGTGCTAAAACATGAGCCAGAACCGTAAAATCAATAAAAAAAGCATAGAGAACAGGAAGCCATTGGAGAGAAAAACTTCCCAATACACTTCCGATCAGCACAGTAAACCAAAAACTCTGTCTTTTTAAGAGTTTAAGGCTCAAAAGGATTCCTAAAATCTGAAAAAAACAAAAAAAACAAATTGCACCAATATTTCCACTTAATGTTCCAAACATATTTACCTCACAACTAACCATGATATAGAATTGTAAATTTCGTTCAATATTATATAAAAATTGCCAGGGGTTGTCAATGAATCGCAACTTTGCTATACTAGAGTGAAAGTGTTTTAAGTCCGATGCATGAAAGGAGAAATCAAGCGATAAAATGAAACTTGAGATGGATATTAAACTTGAAAAAAAATCTTTGAACCGTTTTTTGCTGTATCACAATTATGTCAGATTTTCCGGTGTGGCCGGTGTTGTTATCAGTCTGGCGGCAGCGGTCGTTCTGGCTGTCAAGTGGGATTTTTGGACACAGCCACAGAGAGTGATGCTGCTTGTACTGGCGCTGTTATTCACGGTGTTACAGCCTCTTATTCTGATCAGCAAGGGAAGAAATCAATTGAGCATGGAAGAGTTTAAAATTCCTTTTCACTATTCTTTTGACGAGACCGGAATCTCGATCAGCCAAAAAGACCAGAAGCAGGAATTTACCTGGGAGGATGTCCGCAAAATTGTCTTTCGAAAAGATAGTATGTATGTATATATGTCGACGGTGAGTGCGTTTATCATTCCGAAGGATCAATGTGGGAATCAGTTTGAGGAACTGGTATCACTTGCCAAATCAAAAACAAAAAAATGAGTTGAGATGGGATGTCCGAATATGATGAGATATGAGAGCTGGAGCGAAAAAGAAACATTCGACATTGGTAGACAGATAGGAGACAAGGCTAGTCCCGGAGAGATTTATTTGCTGGAAGGAGACTTGGGTACAGGAAAGACTGTGTTTGCCAAAGGCTTTGCCCGGGGGATTGGTATAAAAGAGCCGGTTACGAGTCCGACGTTTACAATTCTACAGGAGTATGAAGACGGGCGTATGCCGATGTATCACTTTGATGTCTATCGGATTGCGGATGTCGAAGAGATGGATGAGCTCGGCTATGAGGCATATTTTTTTGGTGACGGGGTCTGTCTGATTGAGTGGGCATCACAGATTCGGGAGATTCTTCCTGAAAACTGTCAGACGATTCGAATTGAAAAAGATTTAGAAAAAGGATTTGATTACAGAAAGATTCAGGTTGGCTGAGAGACTTATCCGCCAACCGATAGAGAAAAGAATAGAATAGAACAGGAGAGATTTTTGTGAAGTTACTTGCAATTGACAGCTCGGGGCTGGTGGCGACCGTGGCTCTGTTAAACGATGACACGATTATGGGAGAGTATACGATCCACAATAAAAAGACTCATTCGCAGACGCTTCTTCCGATGATCCGGGATCTGCTGGAGATGGCAGAGGTGCGGACCGACGAACTGGATGCTCTGGCGGTTGCTGCCGGACCGGGGTCTTTTACCGGGCTCCGGATTGGTGCTGCGACAGCCAAAGGACTGGCGCAGGCACTGGATCTGCCACTGGTGGCGATTCCGACTTTGGAGGGATTGGCATATAATGTAGTGGGAACTGATTCTTTGGTCTGCCCTCTTATGGATGCCAGACGTAACCAAGCGTATTATGGGATTTATGAAGTGGCGGAGAATGGTGTAACTACTGTAGTAGAACAGGCAGCCGGGCCGTTGGAAGATGTAATCCGGCACATCAATCATCTGGGAAGTCCTGTCGTTTTTCTGGGAGATGGCGTACCTGTCTTTGAAGAACAGTTGAGACGGGAGATTCAGGTGCCGTATCAGTTTGCTCCTGCCCATGTCCGATATCAGAGGGCATCTTCTGTTGCGGTTTTGGGGAAGTTTGCGATGGAGCGGCACGAGACACTGAGTGCCGGTGAATTCTCACCGTTTTATCTGCGGGTATCCCAGGCGGAGAGGGAGAGATTGGAGAGGGAAAAGAATTCCTGAGTACATAGAGGTTGGAAAATGTTACAGGTAGTACCACGCTGCTTCTTTTGTTATAATGTTCACATCAATCTTGAGAGGGGGCATTGAAGTGAAAGACAGACCGCTGATCTGTAATTCATGTGGCAGAACATTGGAAAAAAAAGACGATGTTCTGCAGGAGGATGCATTATTTATAAAAAAGGAATGGGGGTATTTTTCAGAAAAAGATTTACAGGTACACGAGATGGTGATCTGTGAAAAATGTTATGACCAGTGGATAAAGCAGCTTAAGATATCACCGGTTATCACAGAGAAGACCGAAGTGTTAAATGACCGATAAAAAGATTTAAAAAGATTGTAACTCGCTTCCATTTGTGCTAAAATATAACAAAAGAGACAGATGGAGGAGTTCGTATGTTAGATGTGTGTCTTTTGGGGACGAGTGGTATGATGCCGCTGCCGAGAAGGGCACTGACCGCCCTGATGACCCGTTTCAATGGAAGCAGTCTTTTGATTGATTGTGGAGAGGGAACGCAGGTCAGTATTCGTGAACAGGGTTGGAGTATGCATGATATTGATCTGTTGTGTGTGACACACACGCATGGAGATCATATCAGCGGATTGCCGGGGCTTCTTTTATCCATGGGGAACGCAGAGAGGACGCAGCCTCTGAGGATTGTGGGGCCGCGGGGAACCAGACGGGTTGTGGAGGCATTGATGGTGATCGCACCGGGGATTCCTTTTCCCGTTGAAATACAGGAACTGAGCGAATCGTTCCATCATTTTTCCTATTGTGGGTATGAGATAGAAGCCTTTCGTGTGAGACATACGGTACCATGTTATGGATATAGTCAGATTATTCGACGTGCCGGACGGTTTGATGTTGAGCGTGCCAGACAAAAGAAGATACCGATGCCGGCATGGAGCCGTCTCCAAAAAGGGGAGACCGTCGAGATGGACGGCAGCATCTACACACCTGATATGGTGTTGGGCGAGGCGAGAAAGGGCTTGAAGGTGACATATTGTACGGACACCAGACCGATTCCGGAGATCGTTGAACATGTCAGAGGTGCCGACCTCTTTATCTGTGAGGGGATGTACGGAGAACC
>ONNE01000136.1 GCA_900319095.1 uncultured Eubacteriales bacterium
TCCATGAAGAATCTGATCAATATCCAGCGTCAGATATTGATAACAAAAATCCGGCACAAATAAATTCAATAACACACTAATAATATTGAGAATCACAATATAATACATCAGATTCCGTATGCCGAGATGTCCAAATTTTCTCTCTAACTTATCAATAAAATTCATATCGGGTCTCCACTCCTAACTCTCTTCTATCAAAATAAATCTTTCTTTCTGAAAATGATCGCAACTACTAACGACACAACCAGAGTCAGAATAATAATGGTAAAAAAACCATATGGTGCATGTCCGAGAGGAATATTATCAAAGTTCATTCCAAAAAAACTGGCAATCATCGTTGGAATGGACAATACAATCGTAACCGTAGCCAGAAACTTCATGACAATGTTCAGGTTATTAGAAATAACAGATGCAAACGCATCCATGGTTCCACTGAGAATTCCACTGTAGATATTCGCCATCTCGATTGCCTGCTTATTCTCTATGATGACATCCTCCAACAGATCTTCATCTTCCGGATATTTGCGAACTTTTTCTGTCCGCAAAAGTTTCTCAAGCACTACTTCGTTCGATCTCAAAGAGGTCGTAAAATACACCAGACTCTTTTCCAGCTCCAAAAGTTCGATCAACTCACTGTTTTTTTGTGAAATATGCAATTTTTCTTCAATTTTATCGCTCTTTCGGTCAATGATCCTCAAGTATCGCAGATAGGATGTCGCATTTCGATAAAGTATCTGAAACACAAATCTCGTCTTTTTGAACGTGTAAAATTCTCTCACGCGTTTGTTCTCAAACGCTTTTAATACCGGTGATTCCTCCAGACAGACCGTCACGATCATTTCCTTTGCCATATAGATGCCAAGAGGGATCGTCACATAGCGATCTTTTTCATCCAGAGAAGGAATATCGACCAAAATCATATTGTACTGATCCTCGATCTCAACACGAGATCTCTCTTCATCATCCAGAGGTGCCCGCAGATCATCGGGATCCACCCCCGCTGCCTCTGCAATCTTTTGTATTTCTTCTCCGGTTGGCCGCGTCGCATAAATCCAACAGCCCTCCTCCGGTTTTTCCAACGTTAGCAACTCATCGTCCACTGTCTTGTAGATAGAAACCATGGTCAGACCTTCCTTTCTATTTTCCCGCCTGCCATTCTTTTGCCTCAGGCGGACAAAACGTGTTTTCTATGGATAAAAAGCGGCGACAAAATCATGCGCCGCCGCTTTCAAATGACTTCTTTTATTATATCGGTTTCTGTATTCTTTGTCAAACTTTCTTTGGAAGATGATAAGCCACGTCGGCTGCGATCGTCACGTCTGCCGGATCGTTGCAATCCCAGAACTCTTCCATCGATATTTGATTCCGCGAGAGTATATCTCCCAAACTGGTGGTTCCATCCGCAACCACAACGTCTTCCCCGGTACTCACAACCTCTTCTTCTTCCTGTGATCTGGCTCCATCCGATGGCATCATCGGACGGGGTGGCAGATCATCCGGTGGCATCGGTGGCCGCTCCTGTGGTGGTATCGGCGGCTGCTCCTGTGGTGGCGCTGAGGGTTGTTCCTGTGGCGGCATCGCAGGGCGCGCGCCAAACGGTGGCATCATGCCTCCCATCGGTCTTCTCATCGTCGGAATGCAGATCTCCTGTCCCACTTGGAGATTATAAACATCCACATAGGGATTTGCCCGTAAGATCAGTGCTAATGGGACACGATACATACGGCTTAAATGATATAAGTTTTCCCCTTCTTTTATCACATGTACCATTCCGTTACAAAATCTTTGATTCATAGATACTCTCATTTTTTCTTTTTCGATATCATCCTATTCAAAATCCACAAAAAGGTTCATTCTTTTCTGACACAAACTGGATTTTTGATTTTGTTGCAAAAAGAATAAATTTGTCGTATAATAAAACCTTGATAGTGAGAAGAAAAGAGGAAGATGCGATGAACAGAGTAGGTATCGATATTGGTTCTACCACCGTCAAAATTGCTATTTTAAATGCCGAAAACCAGATTCTATTTTCGGCATACGAAAGACACTTTGCCAATATACA
>ONNE01000198.1 GCA_900319095.1 uncultured Eubacteriales bacterium
CCGAGCGCAAGTGTGCCATGCGAAAGAAACTTTACTGCTGAAATACGGAATCTGAAAAAAGTGCCAACGTTTACTTGACACAAACTTCTGCCAACATTTCCTTGACACATCTGATTGATTGTGGTATGATAGCAAAGGTGTAAAAAGCAGAGTTATCCACTCTCACCCTGCCGTATGACAGGAGGGACATTCCTTTCATTACGCGTCAGAGGTTCAACCCTTATTCAAAATAACAATATGGATGACAGATCAGGGATTTTTTGTGGATAGCCGGCTTTTAAAAGCAGTTATCTACTTTTTTTATGTGCTTTTTTCGTAGGAGAGCATACTGTTAGGAGGTAAGGAACAATCAGCGATTTAATGATTAACGAGCAGATTCGTGACAAGGAAGTGCGTGTCATCGGACCGGATGGCGAACAGATTGGTGTTATGTCATCAAAAGAAGCTTATTTTAAGGCAAAGGATGCCGGCTTGGATCTGGTAAAGATTTCACCGAATGCAAAACCACCGGTTTGTAAGATTGTCGACTATGGCAAATATCGTTATGAGCAGGCGCGCAGAGCCAAAGAGGCAAAAAAGAAACAGAGAACCGTTGAGACAAAGGAAATCCGTTTGTCTCCAAATATTGATACGAACGACTTAAATACAAAAGTCAATCAGGCGCGGAAATTTCTTGAGAAAGGAAACAAGATTAAAGTTTCTCTTCGATTCCGTGGGCGTGAGATGGCACACAAGGACGTTGGTAGAGAGATTTTGGATTCGTTCTTTGAACAGTTAAAAGACGTTTCATCGGTGGATAAACCTGCCAAGATGGAAGGAAGAAGTATGGTAATGTTTTTATCAGCCACGAAATAATAACGGAGGAATAGAATTATGGCAAAGCAGAAAATGAAAACAAAAAGAGCCGCTGCAAAGAGATTCAAAGTGACAGGCACCGGCAAATTGAAGAGAAATAAGGCAAATCACAGCCACATCCTGACGAAGAAGACGACCAAGAGAAAAAGAAATCTCAGAAAGTCCACTTTGGTTGATGACACAAATGTAAAAACAATGAGGAAGATTATGCCATATAGCTAATGGCACGAAGGAGGGAAATGACGAATGGCTAGAATTAAAGGCGGAATGAACGCAAAGAAAAAACATAAAAGAGTATTGAAGCTGGCAAAGGGTTACAGAGGTGCCAGAAGCAAACAGTATCGTGTTGCAAAACAGTCAGTAATGCGTGCCCTGGAAGAATCCTATAAGGGAAGAAAACAGAGAAAAAGACAGTTTAGACAGCTTTGGATCGCACGTATCAATGCAGCTGCCAGATTGAACGGTCTTTCCTACAGCAAATTTATGTATGGATTGAAGCTGGCTGGTGTAAATGTTAACCGCAAAATGCTTTCCGAGATGGCAATCAGTGATCCGGATGGATTTGCACAGTTGGTAGAAGTTGCTAAAGGAAAATTGGCATAAAGTCATAATTTGTTCATAAGTATGAACTATGATAGAGGGGTACTCATTGAGAGTACCCTTTATATTGTCTGATAGACAAGTCAATGCCGGAAGGGTGATAGGATGCAAACAGAACAGTTTAAAAAATGGATGATGGTTGGGCTCATCATTGCTCTGGTCATTGTCCCGGTCATGGGACCGATTCAGGGACAGACAATCAGGGCGGATGAGGGACAGCCCGGTCAGGGACAGACAATCAGGGCGGATGAGGGACAGCCCGGTCAGGAACAGACAGGAGAAGAATCGTCGGAATCTCCGTCTCCGTCTCCATCTGAATCTCCGGAGATACCAAGTCCGTCTCCATTGGCACCGGTACAGACGTCGACACCGAACCCGGAGCCGGAAAAAACACCGGATCAGACAGAAACTCCCGGGCCGACGCAGACACCGGATCCGCTGCCGACGGCAACACCGCCATCGGGCAAATATGTACTTCTCACACCGAAGGCAAAATACAAAAAAGGGAAATTGAAAGGGATTCGCTATCACAAAGTGTCCGGGAAAAAAATATACCGGATTCAGTCCTATACGACCGATACAGTGAAGCTGGAGCTGTCTCAGGATACCAAATTCGAAGTATATGGTGGGAAGAGCAAAAAAGAAGTGAAAAAGAAATATGTTACGGTTTCTTCTAAGGGGGTTGTGAAATGTCACAAGAAGGGGCCAAAAGACGAAATATATACATTGATTAAGGCGACTTCCAAGACGACCCAAAAGGTACAGTATATTTACATTGTATTTGGAAAAAAACTGGTCTGTCATAATAAAAAAACCATTCACCTATATGAGAATTATTCAGAACAGCTGACATTCAACTATGCCAGATCAAAGCTGACGTTTCGCGTCTCCGATAAAAAGAAAGCAATCGTAAATAAAAAAGGAAAGATCACAGCCATCAAAAAGGGAACGGTATATGTGACCGCGCGTGTGAAGGGTTCCCTGAAAAATGAGATAAAGCGCAAAATCCGGATTACAATAGAGCCGTGGATTGTCAGTGCCAAAGATAAATTATATGATTACGATGATATGACAAGAGATTTAAAAGAGATCAAAAAGAAATACGCAAATAAAGTGGAATTGATGGATCTTGGCGAGTCCTATGATAAGAGAACGATATGGTGCCTGCGGATTGGCCGGAAGAATGCCTCGAAGAGACTCTTTATCAACGCATCGATCCATGCCAGAGAATGGTTGAATACGCAGATTCTCATGCGCCAGACAGAAGATCTTTTGCGGGGATACCGCAATTATCGGAAGAGGTTTAAAAATACCTGTCTGTATATTATGCCAATGGATAATCCCGATGGCGTGACGATCGCTCAGTATGGATTTTCTTCGATTCGCAATAAAAAATTGAGGAAAATCTGTAAAAAAGCCGGCCATGCAGATATATGGAAGGCGAACGCAAGAGGGGTCAACCTCAATAACAATTTTCCGGCAGGATATAAAGAGTCGGAGGAGAGGAATCCTCATTTTATGGCTTACAATGGGAAAAAAGCGGGGAGTGAAAAAGAGGCCAAAATTATGATGAAACTGGTCAATGATGTCAAGCCGACAGCAGTCATCAACCTTCACTCAACCGGCAGCATTCTCTACTGGGATTTTGATGTAGAGGATCCTCTTCACGAAAAACTGTACGAGATGGCATCCAAGATTCACTCGTTTAATCGCTATACGATGATGCCAAAGACGGGAAGTACCTCAGGGAACGGAGGATTTGCCGACTGGATTGTCTATGAAAAAAAGACACCGAGTGTGACGATTGAGACCGGTACCGTGCCGTGCCCGTTGCCGCATTCCCAGTATAAAAAAATCTATAAGCGAAATTACGATATGTTTTTGTGGTTTATGACCGAGTATTGATAAAAGGAAGGAATTCATGTGTTATGAAAGAAACAAAGAAGAAAAAAAACGGTCTTTTGGATCGAATGATAGACATTGTTCTCATCTGTTTTGCGGTGGGAGTTGTCTTTACCATTGTGGCAGTTGTTCATGAAAAATATCCTAAAAAAAGCAGCACATCGCAGACAACCGCTTCGGTGAGCTCGTCAGCGGCAACCGAGGAGCCAGAAGTCGATGAGAAGTATATTACCCGCTATTCAAATGTGATTTCGGACGGAAGCGACAGTGAGAACAGTGGCAGTATCTTTTATCTTGAATTAAATGAGAACGACAGCACATATAAAGAATATTTGAAGGCGGGAAAGTCCAAGAGTGAAATTGATCACGGGACGTATGAGCGCACACAAGAGGCGATTGAGACCGTGGATAAAAACAACACAAAAAACAAATTATATTTTATGGATTCCTATTTGATCTCAGAAAATGCACTTTTTGAGGGAGAAGTGCCAAAAGGTAAGAAGTTTAAAATGACATTTACGAACGAGGCAGAGGGCGAGAGCAAAGTGGTGCTAAAATTCAAAAAAGATGGAACCTATACACAAAATGTCGTCCGATATGCGGCTTCTTTGGACGGCTCCGACACGCAGAATGCATCGGAGGGAACCTATGAGAGAAAGGGCGACTGGATCTATCGAAAAAAAGATGATGGGACGGAGATGATGCCGCTCATGATCTACAAAGGGCAGCTCTGTACAAGCTATTATAAATTAGAATCAAAGGCGCAGATCTTGTCATAAAATTTTTGGGAATTGCTTTTTAATGGTATAAATTTCTCCAACTTACAAATAATAGTGTTACACGAAAAAGGATGTAAAATGTGCATAAAACATGCATAAATGAATCAAAAAATGTAACATTGGAGGACAAACCTCCTTTTGAGAAAGGAGTTACTTTACTATGAAAGCAACAGGGATTGTAAGACGTATTGATGATCTGGGGCGGGTTGTCGTTCCCAAAGAGATCCGCAGAACACTGAGGATTCGGGAGGGGGATCCGCTCGAAATCTTTACAAACAGAGAGGGCGGGATCATTCTGCAAAAATACTCTCCGATTGGGGAACTTGGTCAGTTGGCCGCGGAATATGTGGAGGCGGTTGCGCAGGTTACAAAATGTACGGTGTGCGTGGCTGACCGGGATATGATTGTGGCAGCCGCCGGAGCCGGAAAAAAGGATTTTTTGGGAAAAGACATCCACAAAGAACTGATGCAGAGCATCGAGTTGAGAGAAACCTTTGTGGCAACCGGAAACGACGCCAGATTTTGTCAATTGATTGCCGATGAGACGGATGTCTGGTCCGAAGCGGTGAGCACCATCGTATGTGAGGGGGATGTAATTGGTGCAGTGATTCTATTGACGAGAAATGTCGACAGACAATTTGGCGATTTTGAAGAAAAAATGGCTATGTGTGGGGCAAATTTTCTCGGGAAGCAGATGGAGCAATAAAAATGGGAAAAAATGGCGCAAAAAAGAAGAAAATTCTTGACAAATACGAATAAAACGGTTATATATAGTTGTATAGGTTATTTTTAAATCTAGCAAATAAATTTTTTAGGAGGATACAATCCATGAATAAGACAGAGTTAGTAGCAGCAATTGCTGATCAGGCATCTTTATCAAAGAAAGATTCAGAGGCAGCTTTGAAAGCATTTATCTCCGTAGTAACAGATGAGTTGAAAAAAGGAGAGAAAGTACAGCTTGTTGGCTTTGGTACATTTGAAGTTGCTGAGAGAGCAGCAAGAGAGGGTATCAATCCACTTACAAAGAAACCGATGAGCATTCCTGCATCAAAGGCTCCTAAGTTCAAAGCGGGCAGAGGTCTCAAGGACGCTGTGAACGAGTAATCTTATGAACTGATTGGATTTTATAAGACACCTTTCTGTACTTGGCAGGAAGGTGTTTTTTGTCGGAAAAAATTGAGAGAAAGGGTGAGGTCATGAGACTGGATAAATACTTAAAGGTATCGAGACTGATAAAGCGGCGCACAGTGGCCAACGAGGCCTGTGATGCCGGAAGGATCCTGGTCAATGATAAAGTCGCAAAGGCATCGACCAAGATCAAAGTGGGGGATGTGATTGAGATACAGTTTGGCAATCGCAACACCAAGGTGGAAGTGCTGAGCATAGAAGAGACATACAACAAGGAAGCGGCAAAAGAATTATATCGAAATTTATGACGCAGATCATCATAAATAGAGCCGGTGCATCATATAGTATTCTAGTACAACATTGCTATGCGTAAAAGCAGCGCAGAAATGAGGGAAACTATGGTACAGGAACCGGTGAGATCCCAGATGGGACAAAAATTGACTATGAACAATCGGAATAAAGTTGAACTGAATGGCGTCACGGAAGTGATATCGTTTGACAGCAGGGAAATCTTTTTGGATACAATTGAGGGAAGGATGAGGTTTGGCGGAGATCAGCTTCATGTCAAAAAGCTTTCACTCGAACGCGGAGAAGTTGAGTTAGAGGGAAAAATTCAAGAGATTTCCTATCATCCATCGGGAAAGGAGAAAACGGCAGGGGGATTGTTTGGCCGTATGTTTCGCTGATGGAAATGATTCTGGGGCAGCTTCAATATTTTGGCATGTCGCTGTTGTATGGAATAGTTCTTATGTTCGTCTATGATCTGCTGGAATTGTTTCGGCTTTTTATTTTCCACAAAAAAGGCTTCCTTGTAGTGGAGGATTTGCTTTTTTGGGGCGGGGCGGCGCCGGTCATTTTTTGGCTTGTCTTTTCTTTGAATCAGGGAACAATGCGCAACTTTTTTATTGTCTCGCTGATCGGTGGGATGGTTTTGTATCGCAAACTGGTGGGAAAGAGAGTGATACGTCTGTTTTACCGGATTATTTCGTGGGTTTTTCGACCATACGTTTGGATTTTTGGTAAATTTGATAAAAAAATGGCAAAATCCGAAAAAAGTTCTTGAAATCTGCCGGATATCTATATATAATGGGTTTACACGTAAATAGTCGGGATGTAGATAGAACGAAACGTTAAGGGGATATTATGAGACAGCGAAGAAAAAGAAGGCGCACCAGTCTCTATCTGGTGATGCTGTTAGTGGGGATTTTTCTCAGCACTCTGGTGGTGCAGGGCGTTACTCTGAGGGCGAATTGCAAGAAGCTTGCCGCTCAGCAGACGCAGTTAGAAGAAAAAAAGAAAAGTCTGACCAAAGAGAAAGAGGCAATTGAAGAGAAACAGGCATATATGCAGACGGATGAGTATGTGGAAGAGATTGCCAGAGAAAAGTTGGGACTTTTGTATAACAATGAAATCATATTTAAGGCACAAGAATAGAGTCGATGGACAAAGGATTGTCTGTCGGCTTTTTTTGTCGAAAATTTTACGGTTTTTTGCACCTGTTTTTGACAAAAAATACCTTCTCTTTTGTCTATACTATCTCTACAATGGTTGAATGGATGACTAGGTTGCTCAGGAGAGGTGGAGATGATACAGGTGAAGGAAAGAGTTGTGCATCGGGATGGTTTTACCAGAAAAGGTCGATTGATCGGCATGATGGTAATTGGTTTTTTGCTTGGACGGGTATGGTTGTTTGAAATCAATCCGTTTGCGGTGGCATATTTTTCTACGATTTGTGGTGAGCGTCGTGGTCGCAAGAGCGTTGCCTTTGCTATTTTATTGGGTATGATGACAAGTGCAGATGGCATTGGCCTGTTGAAGTACATCCTCTTGTTTTCTCTGATTCTTGCCATTGATTCAATACAGGAAAAGGTCGGGAGAGGAAATCTCACACCGCTTTTTTTGTCGCTTTTGTGCGGCGGGATCAATCTGGTGCTGGGGGCAGGACTGAGTGTGATGGCGCTCAATACATGGGACATGCTCTGGCTGAGTGTCCTTGAGAGTGTGTCTGTGCTGGCACTCGCCAATGTCTATCAGTGGGGGATTCGTTTTATTCTTTTCGAGGAGTGGTGGAAGGAGTTGTCGAACGAGGAACTGATCAGTCTGTTGGTGATCTTGTTTACGGCTTTATATTCCGTTCCGGATCTGGCAGACTCGATTTTTTCGGTGACTGCTACCATCAGTTATTTTGTTGTTCTGTTTATGGGGTATCGATATGGTGCCTCTACCGGTGCGGTTGCGGGAGCTGCCGGTGGTGTGTTATCAGCAGTGAACGGAAATGGTATGGTAATGATCGGAATCTATTGTCTGTTGGGCGTGAGTGTGGGAATGTTCCGGAAGCTTGGGAGAATCGGAAGTGTCCTCTCCTTTTTTATCATGGGCTGTATTCTGGTCTATGTGACGAGATCTGATGTGCCGGGAATCATCGAACTGAGGGCGATTGTGTCAGCGGTAATTCTGTTTTTGGCAATACCAGGAAAAGTCATCCATAAAATTGAAAAGGACGCACAGGAGCAGGCCTTTAATCCATTTGCAAGAGAGGATGTGAGGGTGCTTGCGAATGACCGGATGGAAGATTTTTCAAATGCCTTTAAGCGGCTGTCAAAAAGCTTTGACAAGAGCAGCGGTCGTGAAACGGAAGTGGCACCGGAAGAAATTGAGAGAATCTATGAGGAATTATCCCAAAAAGTGTGCAGTGATTGTGCCAATTGTCGGTTTTGCTGGGAAAAACACTACGATGAGACATATGAGAACATACATAATATCCTGTGGCAGGCGGGGAAGGAGGGGGTTGTCAGCGTCCAAAAACTCACTCCGGAATTTGGAAGACGATGTATCCGTCTGACACAGTGTGTTGAGCAGGCCAAAGAAAAGATGGCGGTTGCCAAGCAAAATCTGGGCTGGCGGAATCGGATGGCGCAAAATCGTGAGATCATGGCACGACAGATGTATGAAGTGGCGACCGCACTCAAATCCTTTACGCTGGATCTGGACGAGCCGGATGAGATTTCCCCACAGGTCCGCGCAGACATGATGGATGAATTGAAAAAGGAGGGAGTGAAAATCCGACGACTGGTCGCAAAGAAGCGAAAGGGACGGTTGGAAGTAGCGCTGGTGGGAAGTTGTCGGGGAAATCAATGCCTGACCAAGACCGATCTGTCCGGAATGCTCTCACGCGTGAGTGGAGTGAGGCTTTGCCCGAGCAGGGAGACGAGAAATGTTTTGTCGGGAGAAGAAATCACGATGTTTTTCCGGGAAGATACCAAATACAAAGCGCTGACGGGATTGGCAAGAGTTGCTAAATCCGGAGAGAATGTGTCGGGAGACAATTATTCGTTCCTTGAATTGCAGACGGGAGAACTCATCATGGTGCTTGCCGATGGGATGGGAAGCGGTGAACTCGCCTGCCGGGACAGTGTCAATCTGATCGAGGTGCTGGAGCATCTGATTGAGGCGGGATTTGAAAAAAAATCCGCTCTGCGCCTTCTCAACACATTGTTTGTCGCCAATTATGAGGGAAATACGTTTGCGACACTGGATATGAGTGTGATCAATCTTCACACCGGCATCTGTGACATTCTTAAGAGCGGAGCGGCAGCGACCTTTATACGGAGAAAGAACCGGGTAGAGACGATTTTCTCAGAGGCGCTTCCGGTGGGAGTGGACATGGAGGCTGAGTGCGATGAGAAAAAGGTGCGCTTGGAAGAGGGCGATATGGTAATCATGGTCTCGGATGGCGTTGTGGATGGTTTTTATTCCGGAAAAATCCCATCTGAGGGGGAGGAAAATACGATGGAGAATCTCATCGGACAGCTTCCCTGCCAAAATCCCAATGACATGGCAAATCAGATCCTGATGCATGCTTTGGCCAGAAGTGACAGGGATGCCACGGATGATATGAGTGTTCTTGTGACAGGAATTTGGAATAAAAATTGACGAATGGAGTAA